>NZ_CP059081.1:332561-665123 GCF_015602705.1 Acinetobacter lwoffii | reverse complement strand
GTTGCTGCCCGACCAAAACAATATAGTGCTTTTTCGCTCGGCCCCGACCCTAGAACTGGCATATTCAAATTTGGCTTCCGGCATAAAAAAGATGGAGATACACTGAGTTTTGGAGATTTCTTTGATGGAGATGGTTCAGTAGATGGCGAATATGTCCGTCAGTTACAAGTTGGACAGACTGATGAATGGGAACTGACCAGCGCTGGTTTTGGTGGTCATCCGTTCCATATTCATGTTAACCCGTTCCAGATTGTTAAAATTTTGAATCCTCAAGGTAAGGATGTCAGTGAGTCAGTAGCCCCAGAAGATCCGGTGAATCCAGTTCTGGATGATGTGCAATACCGTGGCATGAAAGGACAATTTAAGGACACGCTTTTTGTAAAACAAAACTATACCTATATTGTGCGCAGCCATTACAAGAAATTTGAAGGTGACTTCGTACAGCACTGCCATATCCTCGACCATGAAGATCAGGGCATGATGGAAACCGTACGGGTGTGTGGAGGCAAATTCCCTTGTGATTCGCCATTACCGGCTAGCCATCACCACTAAAGACCTGCTCGCTAAAAGCCAATGATTTCGATTGTTGGCTTTTTTGTTTGCCTCTATTTGATGCTTGCTGCACAATAACTGCATTGATTTATAGTATTCAAACCGGGGCTTATTATGGCAGCGTCTCCTGCTTTTACATTGTTTAGTCTGAATGGTGTAGATGCACAAAAATTCCTTCAAGGTCAGGTGACTTTGAATACTGAAACTTTGGCGGAAAACCAGACACGCTATACTGCAATCTGTAGTCTGAAAGGACGCATCCAATTTGGCTTATGGCTTAAAAAAATCAGTCCGGAAAGCTTTGAAATCGTGAGCATTGCAGATCAGGCTACGGAACTGGCCAATCATATTAAAAAATTTGGCGCCTTTTCAAAAATGAAACTGGAATTGGTCGGTCCAGTTTATCCAGTCATCAATGGCATTCATACTGACTTTGTGGCGACTGAAACCGATGTGACGATGTGGGAACAGCAAGCCATTGAATCAGGTCAAGCCTGGATCCAGGCGGCTACCGCCAATCTGTTTCAACCACAGGAATTACGTTTGCATCAACGCGAAGGCATTCACTATGACAAGGGTTGCTATCTGGGTCAGGAAGTGATTGCGCGCTTATGGTTTAAAGCCAAGCCAAAACACTGGTTACATCTGGTTCAAGGTACAGGTGCCACACCTGCTGTGGCGACAAAACTGAATAATGATGTAGAAGTCGTCAATAGCATCGCGATTGAAAATGGTTATAAAGCACTAGTGGTGGCAAAACCTGAAGCATTGAACGAGCTAGGTCTCGAAGTTCTGGAGCTTCCCGAAGCTTTGAGCGGTGATGTAGCGCGTCCGCAATAATCACTGCATAACTCATAAAAAAGCCAAGATAAAATTCTTGGCTTTTTTATTTTAGAAGCCATGAAACAGCTTGTTCATGTCTTTTACCACATAATCTTTAAAATGATAGGCCCGCGCATGTTTGGCATCAAACTTTGCCGTGAGTTCACCTTTTTGAAAGACATATACCCGGTCTTCCTGACTCATCAAAAACTCTGCACCAAGTTTCATCAGCAGCGCATCAATCTTGTCTTCATCGGCAATCGATTCATCAGCATTGATTCTGTCATAGTGACGTTTAATGGTTTTGACAAACATGGTTAAATCCTGGGAGTCTGATTCAAACCGAGATTTAAACAGAGAAGTCGGCTGAAGCAAAGTAATCCTTTTGATATCTGCAGGATTGATCAGAAACCTGTCCAAATCATGCATCGATTTAATCGGTATATTGTGCTTCGATGATTTGTATTTAGTGACAAATTGTATATTTACAAAGCACAAAATCCTTTTATGATGTAAGTGAAAATGATTAAAATCGCACCAAGGAATAATGTGCCAGCAATAATAAGGTTATAGGAACCATGAAAAAATTAGTACTCGCTACAGTTCTTGCCCTTTCTGCGCAATTCGCTCTGGCAAATACCGTAAAAGATCAAGTCGATCCCCAATTTCAAAAAGTTGAGGCCATGGTCAAAGCCAATAATTTTAAAGGTGCCTATGACGCTTTGAATCAATTGGCCAGTCAAGGAAACGCCCAGGCTTTATATAACTTAGGCTATTTGACCCAAACCGGCCAAGGTACAACCAAAGACGAGAAAAAAGCCATTCAGCTCTACGAACAGGCAGCCAGCAAAGGTTATCCGGTGGCCAATTATGTATTGGGTAAAAATTATGCAGCCGGCACACTCGGACTCAAACAGGATTTGACCAAAGCCAAACAGCATCTGGAACGCGCTTCGGCAGCCAAATTTGATGATGCCAGCATTGATCTGGCCATACTGCTGTTTTCTGAAAATACAGCAGCGTCAAATAAAGCCGGACTGCAAAAGCTGCAACCGCTGATCAGCAAAGGCAATATGCAGGCCATTCATGCCAAAGCCTTATATGACATCAGCAGCGGTTTCAAAAACAAAGATGAAAAACCGATTCAGCAAGGCCTAAGCAGCATTCAGGAACTGGCAAAAAAAGGTTATATTCCGGCGCTGATGGCAGTAGGTAATATGTTTGCCAATGGCAGTATTGTTCCGCAAAACCTGCCAGAAGCGAAGAAAATCTTTGCCGCACTGGCGCAGCAAAATGTTCCACAGGCCAAAGAGTCTTTGGCAGCGGTAGACAAAATGCTGGCTGAGCAGAAAAAAGCACCTGCGAAAAAGAGTTAAGTTAATTCCACAAAATTAAAATATAAAAAGCCCCATGCAATTTGGGGCTTTGTTTAATGGCAGAGCTTCCATCTGCTAAAAGATTACCCCCACCACAAGGCAATTAAGCCACTGGTCACGATAAAACCGGCAATGGTACTCATCAACAATGGTGTTAAAGTTCGATCATTCAGACCATACGCCTGTCCCAACATGCCAAAAATCGTTGGCATCGGCAAAGCTGCAATTAGCGTACCGACACGGACCATTTCCTCATTTAATTCCGTCAACTGGCTCAGCCCCAGATACATCAATAACGGCATCATGATATTGTTGGAAAATACCAGATAGAAACTTTGCAGATTGACATATTTCAGGCTCATTCCCACGATCCCGCCGCCAATAGCAAACAGGGCCAATGGTGACGCTGTCTGACCAATCAAGGCAAAGACCTGATCAAGATAGACTGGAATTTTAATCTGGAAAACTGCACAAGCCATGCCGAGTATTACCCCCATAAATAAGGGATTCTTTAGCAAAGTCAGCAGTACACTTTTCAGAATGGCGCCGAGATTTGCCTGATGTTGTGTGCCCAGTGCAGCCATGACCAGCACCAGCGGAATCAGCAACATGCTTTCGATGATCACCACCAGAGAGGTATAGGTCATCGCCTGTTGCCCAATCAATAAGCTGAGCACAGCCGTACCAATCAGGCCGGTATTCGACATTGCAGCGCCCAGCGACAGCACTGCACTTTGCGAATGCGTATTTTTAAAATGACGGCGCATGATCCAGAAGCCGCTACCATAGAGCACTAAGGTCACGCTGCTATATACTGCAAAGTATTCAAAATACCAGATTTCATGCAGGTCCTTGGAGGCAAGGGACTGAAAGAACAGCAAGGGCAAGGCTACTTTAATCACAAAAGCACCGACCGTCCCCACCTGCTCTTTGCTTAACACTTGACTCTTTACAGTCAGATAACCCACTGCCAACAATAAAAATATGGGCACAATGACCGCAAAAATCATAATGCAGTATCCTCTTGTCAGTGATATTCCATTATAAGAATTTCTGAGACTAAAGCAGTGTTAAAAAGGCTCAAACAGGTGATTCAAACCATGCGGTGCAGAGCGCAGATATTGCGGTGAAATCTTGATTTTTTCATCAAGTGCTGCCGCTGCATGCCAAGGCCAATGTGGATCATAAAGAATGGCACGAGCCAGTGCGATAGCGTCGGCTTGGCCCTTTTGTAAAATATCTTCTGCCTGCTTAGCTTCAGTAATCAATCCCACGGCAATCACGGGAATATTCACGACTTTCTTGATCGCATCTGCAAAAGGTACCTGATAATTCGGCTTCACATCAATGTTCTGTTTGACATGCAGCCCGGCACTGGAGATATGAATATAGGCAGCACCCGCAGCTTCTAGTGCTTTAGACAATTCAACTGAAGAATCAATGGTCCAGCTGTCTGGCTGATCCATCCAGTCGCTGGCTGAAATACGCACTCCAATTGGATAACCTTCTGGAACCGCCGCTTTCATGGCTTGTAATACTTCCAGAGTCAGGCGAATCCGGTTTTCCAGTGAACCGCCATACTGATCATCACGTTTATTTGAAAGTGGTGACATGAACTGATGCAGTAAATAACCATGCGCTGCATGCAGCTCAATCAGGTCAAAACCGGCATCAACTGCACGTTTGGCACTTTCTGCAAAGTCAGCAATGACCTGCTCAATTTCCGACTGGCTTAAGGCTTTGGGTGGATGTTCATCGGCCTGAAAAGGAATATCACTGGCAGAAACAGTTTGCCAGCCATGTGCTTCATCCGGCTTAAACTGACCTTTACCTGCCCATGGTTTATCTGTTGAAGCTTTACGCCCTGCATGTGCGAGTTGAATCGCAAAAGGCATCGGGGAAATGGATTTGACTTTTTCCAGTAAGGTCTTGATCTGCTTTGCCTGTTCGTTATTCCACAAGCCCAGATCGGCATAACTGATCCGGCCTTCTGGCTGTACCGCAGTCGCTTCGACAATACATAAACCTGCACCCGATAAGGCATAGTTGGCCCATTGCTGCTCGTGCCAATAGGTAATTTCCCCCTGCTCTGTTGCAGAGTACTGACACATCGGCGCAATTACGATTTTATTTTGAAGTTGCAGTGATCCAAATTGAATAGGTTGAAATAGTAATGCCACGCTGTATTTCCTCTTTTTATTGCACAGTTTCACTCTAGAAATAAAAACAGGCTCCCAAGAGCCTGTTTAGTTATAACGTGAACGATCAAACTTTAGAAGATGATTCGTGTAGTCAAACCGAGTACCAGTGCATCATCCACATTGTTGCTTGAACCTGGATTAATGACATATTGCAGGTTTGGACGCAGCATCAGCCACTTTGTTGTGTTATAGCTATAGTTCAGTTCAATATTGTATTCTGCACTCGCATCAAAATTCAGATTCTTGATCCGGTCATTAATATGTACACGATTGACCGCCAGACCTAAAATATCATTCGGCTGGCTGTCCGCAAGACCGATATATTTCACACCAATTTGTTGTGAATTATCTACTTTGTTAGTATCGCGGTCATGCCAGGTAAAGTTGGCAAATGAATGCAAACCCTGACGGCCCTGACCTCTAGACGTTAACTGTTGTTCTACAGCTAACCAGCCTGCAAAGGTACGGTTTTTACCCTCAATCCCCACACCATCGGCCTTACCCTTAGCAATATCAAACTGATTTTCGGGATTATCGGCAGTATTGTACATCCCGCCAACCCGGTAGCTGCCTGGCAGGCCATTCACTAATGATTTCGGTGTCCAGATTACTTCTGCTGGAATTGTCACGCCATCTGCATGGTCGGTATCCAGACTCCAGCCTTGACCTTCTTTAGCGCCATTACCATTATCCGGATTAAACTCATACACACCGACTTGTACGGCAAGTTCAGGATTGAGTTGCTGCTTCACGCGCGCACCCCATTGTGCTACAGGCGTATTCATCCAGATATTGCCCTGCCATTTACCCATCTGTGCAGCACAAAATGCCGTACTGGCAAAATCACAAGCCATGACATTAAAGTCCATGCCCAGACCAAGACGACCCGCCTTAATACTGAGCCCTTGGTCTTTATAATTCTTTTCAATAGACAGCTCGCTCAGACGGCTATCCTGATTACCACGCCCAAAAGTGCCTTGTACATTGGCTAGCTGAGGTGCACTAAGATCCTGCAAGTCACGAACAGAGGTACTTTGACCCTGACGTGCACTCATCACGGCACGTACAGTGACACCATTCCATCCTGTCAGCTTTTCCATATCCAGCTGAGTACCCAGCCATAACTGGGCAGAAGTTAATGGATCTGCGCCCTCATTACGACCACCATCAGCAAGATAGGCAGTATCGGTTAATAGATTGGCTTCAAATTTAATTCCCTGTTGGGCCAGTTCTGTACGTTGACCATTCCAGTCCCCCAGTAAATACTGACCTTGTGGATCAAATGCAGATTCCGCCTGAGCGGTTGTCATGACAGCCATTAAAGGCAATAGAGCTAGACCTAAATATTTCATGTAAAACCTAAACATTCGGAGAGAAAAACAAGCAAGGTTTTTAAATTGCTATTAGGTGCATGAATTTACATAACTTTTCATACAAATTCCCAGCATTTTTTTTATTACTCATTAAACTTTTAGTTATGTCTTAAACATAAAAATATAATTTTTATTTAAAAAATCTTAAATTATTTATATATTTTTCATCAGCTTATAATGTATTGATAATTTCCATTCGATTTACTTCTAAGAAAATTCGCTATAAAAACATAGAAACCCAGTTTATTCTTTAAACAATTACAGCTTAAATAAATATGAAATACCTAGTCATTTTCCAGCGATTTCACCCAGATTAACGCTTGCAATCCCAGCCAATTCACCCAATATTAGCTGCATCTCCCCTCGCCACTGATGCGTTATGCCTGAATTACCAGAAGTTGAAACCACCAAAACCAGTTTATTACCCTTATTGGAACAACGCGTCCAACGTGTTGAAGTGCGTCAGTCAAGTTTGCGTTGGCCCATTCCAGAGAATATAGAAAAGCTGGTAGGGCAAAAATTACTGAAACTCACTCGCCGTTCTAAATATATTCTGGCGGAGTTTGAACACGACACTATGCTCTGGCATTTAGGCATGTCGGGGAGTTTCCGTCTATGCGATGGCAATGAAGAATTACGCAAACATGACCATCTGATCATTCAGTTTGATGATATCGAACTGCGTTATCATGACCCTCGCCGTTTTGGTTGCATTCTTTGGCTGGATGCACAATCACAAAGCAAATTGATTGACACGTTGGGGCCAGAACCCTTAAGCGAGAACTTTAATGCCAAGTATTTATTTGAAAAATTGAAGAATAAAAATGTTGGCACCAAAGTTGCAATTATGGATAACCATGTGGTGGTGGGCGTAGGCAATATTTATGCGACCGAAAGTCTGTTTAATCTGGGGATTCATCCGGCACAACCTGCCTCGACTTTAAGCTTGATGCAGATCGAAAAGCTAGTTCTGGAAATCAAGCGCATCTTGAAACAGGCGATTGATCTGGGTGGTTCAACCTTAAGAGACTACACTAATGCTATGGGCGAAAATGGCTATTTTCAGCAAACCCTGCTGGCTTATGGCCGTGCCGGTGAAATGTGCGTGAACTGTGAAACTACGCTTGAAAATATCAAATTGGGACAACGTGCTTCAGTTTTTTGTCCTGAATGCCAACCTTTGAAAAAGATCCAGCTCCCTGTCAAAAAAGTGGCAACTGTACGAGGGAAAAAGTCATGAAGACAGCTATTGTGCGTCATATTCTGGTTAAAGATAAAGAAACTGCTGAACAGCTTAAAAAGAAGATTTTAAGTGGCGCCGACTTTAATAAAATCGCAAAACAATATTCCACCTGTAATTCTGCCAAACGTGGCGGTGAGCTAGGTGAAGTGAAGAAAGGCCAGCTGGTTCCAGTGATTGATAAACTGGTTTTTACTGCCGCTGAACGTGTATTACATGGTCCGGTCAAAAGCCAGTTTGGTTTTCATTTGGTCGAAATCAAATTCCGGATGGATTTTTAATATTTATAAATCCCTCCTTACCTCCCCCTTTGTCAAAGGGAGGAGTTCCCTTTTTATAAAGGGGATTTAGGGGGATTAGAAAAATTAGACTTGAGGTGGACGCTTTTTCAATTCATCACGAATTTCACGCAGTAATTCAATATCGGCTGGGGTAGTCGGAGTTTCCTCGACTGGGCCTTCTTGTTTACGTAAACGGTTCATGAATTTCACCAATAAAAATACGACCCAAGCCAAAATTAAGAAGTTAATTAAAATCGTTAAGAAGTTACCGTAAGTCAGTACATTTACACCGGCCTTAGTTAATGCATCCAGAGATTGTAAATTGTCTGGGTTTCTTCCTAAGATAAAGAATTTTTGGGTAAAATCGACGCCACCACCGGTGATCACCGTAATTAAAGGCATAATGATGTCTTTCACCAATGAATCGATGATCTTGCTAAAAGCACCACCGATAATGACACCAATCGCCAGATCCATCATGTTGCCTTTGATCGCAAACTCTTTAAATTCTTGAATAATGCTCATATCTGCTCCTATATTTTATTTTCAAGTTTTGGGTCAAATTATACCTGAATAAATACTTTTAATTTTGACTTAGTTTAATGCGTTTTAGTAAATTGTGATTTAAGCATAACGTAAATATAAAAAAACCGTAATCTTCGAAAAGATTACGGTTTTTGAAAACCCGAAATAATCTAGCGATTATTTACCTGAACGGTTACGTTTACGTTCGTTTTCAGTCAAGAAACGCTTACGGATACGGATTGACTTAGGTGTTACTTCTACTAGTTCATCATCTTCAATAAACTCAAGCGCTTGCTCAAGTGTATATTCAATCGCAGGAACCAGCGTTAACGCATCATCAGTACCAGAAGCACGTACGTTAGTTAACTGTTTTGCTTTAGTCGGGTTAACTGTCATGTCGTCTGAACGAGAGTTAATACCGATGATCATACCTTCATAAACTTCTAACTGTGGTTTCGCGAATAGACGACCACGGTCTTGAAGTGTGAACAGTGCATAGCCCAGGCAAGTACCTTGAACCATAGAAATCAGTACACCGTTTTGACGTTTCGCAACAGTACCTTGCTTCATTGGACCGTAGTGCG
The DNA here is from genome assembly GCF_015602705.1 of Acinetobacter lwoffii. NCBI lineage: Bacteria > Pseudomonadati > Pseudomonadota > Gammaproteobacteria > Moraxellales > Moraxellaceae > Acinetobacter > Acinetobacter lwoffii. Next base: position 656,169 of record NZ_CP059081.1, on the reverse strand, counting down.
AGAAGCTAGACGTCATGATCCCTGTACCAGAAGTCATGGTCAGGAATTCAGAACGGAAACCAATCAGACCGCGTGAAGGAACAGTTGCTTCAATACGGATACGGCCTTTACCGTCAACTTCCATATTGGTCATTTCACCTTTACGGTGACCCATTTGTTCCATTACAGCGCCTTGGTGCTGTTCTTCAACGTCAAAAGTAACGTTTTCGTATGGCTCTTGTTTTTCACCATCAATTTCTTTAATGATTACTTGTGGACGAGATACGCCCATTTCGAAACCTTCACGACGCATGTTTTCAATAAGAACTGAAAGGTGAAGTTCACCACGACCAGATACTTTGAAACGGTCTGGACTATCAGTATCTTCAACACGTAATGCTACGTTGTGAATCAATTCGCGGTCTAGACGTTCACGGATATTACGTGAAGTTACGAACTTACCTTCTTTACCAGCAAACGGTGAGTTGTTTACCTGGAATGTCATCGATACTGTAGGTTCATCTACAGACAATGGAGGTAAAGCTTCAACATTTTTCGGATCACAGATGGTGTCAGAAATGTTGAGTGCATCGATACCCGTTACACAAACGATATCGCCTGCAGAAGCTTCTTCAACGTCAACGCGATCTAGACCATGATAACCCATGATTTTTAAGATACGGCCGTTACGTGTTTTGCCATCTTTATCGATTACAGTTACTTGTGTGTTTAATTTCACTGAACCGCGCTGGATACGACCAATACCGATAACGCCTACGAAGCTGTTATAGTCAAGTGAAGATACCTGCATTTGGAATGGACCATCAACATCAACTGCTGGTGGTTCAACGATGTCTACGATCGTTTGGAACAACGGAGTCATGTCTTCAGCAAGTTCTTCTGGAGAAGGACCAGCAACACCACGAAGGCCTGAAGCATAAACAACTGGGAAGTCTAACTGTTCGTCAGAAGCACCCAAGTTATCGAACAAATCAAATACTTGGTCAATTACCCAGTCTGGACGCGCGCTTGGCTTGTCGACTTTGTTAATAATCACGATTGGTTTCAAACCACGTGCGAACGCTTTTTGCGTTACGAAACGAGTTTGTGGCATCGGGCCTTCTTGTGAGTCTACAAGAAGAAGTACGCAGTCAACCATCGACATTACACGTTCAACTTCACCACCGAAGTCGGCGTGTCCCGGGGTGTCCACGATGTTAATGCGGTATTCAGTATTGGTACGTTCATCTAACCATTTGATTGCAGTGTTTTTTGCAAGAATGGTAATACCACGTTCACTTTCAATAGCGCCAGAATCCATGACACGCTCGATCTCACCCGCGCGATCACCGAGAGCACCTGATTGTTGCAAAAGTTTGTCTACAAGAGTGGTTTTACCATGATCGACGTGCGCAATAATGGCGATGTTACGGAGAGTTTTAATATCTGACATGTAAATTCAATGCGTATGTAATTTGAGGGCAAATTATACAGAAAAATACAAAACTTTTATAGTCACTGTAACCACACTCCTCAACTTTTTTTGCCCAGTTGGGGCTTTTTTGATTTTGTAAAGACGTGTAACTCGATTAGAATAGCGCCACCCAGCCTTAATTTGCATTGACACATGTCTGATTTTAATCAATCTCCTCCTTCTAAAGATCAACTCGACCTGGTATATGGTCTCGAAGATCGACCAAAACCACTGATTGCTTTTTTAGCTGCATTCCAGCATTTATTAGCGATTATTGTCCCGATTGTGACCCCTGGCCTGCTGATTTGTTTGGCTCTTGGTGTTTCCAAAGAAGACACCAACATGATTTTGTCCATGTCCTTGGTGATCTCGGGCATCGCAACTTTTTTACAGTCTAAAAAAGTCGGACCTTTTGGTGCCGGTCTGCTGATTGTCCAAGGAACCAGCTTTAACTTTATCGGTCCAATTATTGGTATTGGTTCAGCCATGGTGGCTGCAGGTACACCTGTAGAAGCAGTCATGGCTTCTATTTTTGGTGTGGTGATTGCAGGTGCATTTATTGAAATGGGCGTGTCACAAATTCTGCCTTGGATCAAAAAACTGATTACACCGCTGGTGACCGGGATTGTCGTGCTGCTGATTGGTTTGACCTTAATTAAAGAAGGTTTAATCAGTATGGGCGGTGGTTATCAGGCCATGAGCGATAAAACTTTTGCCAATGCCGACAACCTGATCATGTCTTGTACCGTCCTGGCGTTGATTATTATCCTGAACCGTATCCGGATTACTTGGGTAAAAAGCTCTGCCATTTTAATCGCCTTGATCTGTGGTTATGTTCTGGCAGGCTTTATGGGCCATCTGGATTTCTCTGGTCTGAAAGATGCACCTCTGGTACAGATTCCGACACCAATGCATTTCGGTTTAAGCTTCTCCTGGAGCCTGTTTATTCCAATGGCATTCATTTATCTGGTGACGTCTTTAGAAGCGATTGGTGATATCACTGCGACTTCAAAGCTTTCCAACCAGCCAGTTGATGGTCCAAAATGGATGCAGCGCATTAAAGGCGGTGTACTGGTAAATGGCGCGAATTCATTCCTTGCCGGTATTTTTAACACCTTCCCGAGTTCCGTTTTTGCACAGAACAATGGTGTGATTCAGTTGACGGGCGTAGCAAGTCGTTATGTCGGCATCTGGATTGCTGCTTTGCTAGTTATTCTTGGTTTACTGCCTGCAGTTGCTGGTATTATTCAGGCCGTTCCGCAAGCGGTACTGGGTGGCGCAGTCATGGTCATGTTTGGCGCAGTTGCAGCATCTGGTATTAACATTCTGTCTGGTGTTCATCTGGACCGTCGCGCCTTGCTGATTATTGCGATTTCACTGGCACTGGGTTTAGGTGTTGCACAAGTTCCACAAATTCTTGAACATCTTCCTGAGTTATTCCGTAATATCTTTAGCTCAGGCGTTGCTACTGGTGGTATCGCTGCCCTTATTCTGAATGTAGTACTTCCTGAAACAAAGAAGTAATTTCATGTCCAAAGAACACTGTCTAGGTCAGACTTAGGCAGTGTTCTTTATATTGGAGAGATACCTATGGATCCTAAAAGCGAAGTTTTATTAAGACAATATGATTTTTTGTCGGGTCGCATCTTACTGATTAATGCACCAACAGATGATCTGCTCGCTGAATTCGATGCCTCTATCAATCCGGCTGTCTGGACATGGAATTTTAATGATTTTCAATATTTCCAGTCACAACAAGCAGATGTGCATTTTGGTGCAGAGATACCTGAAGCTGAGTTTGATCAGGCAGTTATTTTTGTACCCAAGTCTAAAGAACTGTTGAATTATTTACTGCACACTGTGGCAGCGCAGCTTAAACCGGGCAGCAGTGTTTTCCTGGTCGGTGAAAAGAAAGGCGGGATAGAACGCGCAGCCAAACAGTTGCAGCCTTTTGGTAAAACACTCAAACTTGACAGCGCGCGTCATTGCCAGCTTTGGCAATTGGTTCTAGAACATACGGTCGAGAAAAAAGCACTTGCAGACTGGGCACAGCGTTATACCGTATCGACACCAAATGGCGACCTGAATATTTGTGCACTTCCAGGCGTCTTTAGTCAAAACCGTTTGGATGTAGGAACTGCCACCCTATTACCTTATTTGTCACAAGTTACTTCAGGTAAGATTGCCGACTTTGGTTGTGGCGCAGGTGTAATTAGTGCGTATCTGGCAAAGTTGAATCCGAAAAACCGGATTTTTGCCATGGATGTTGATGCCTTTGCATTGGCTTCTACACAAATGACCTTTGAAGAAAACCAGCTCACTCCTGAACAGATTGAAATCAAAGCGGTTACAGGTATTGAGGATGCACCCTTGTTCCTGCATGCCATTGTCAGTAATCCGCCTTTTCATATGGGAATCGAAACTGATTACACGGCAAGCGAAACCTTGTGTAAAACCTCACGTCGTCATTTAAAATCAGGCGGTGAGCTTTGGATCGTAGCCAACCGTTTCTTGAACTACCCGACCCTGATTGAACAAAACTTTGGTCGCTGCACAGTAAAAGCAGATCAACAAGGCTTTAAAGTGCTCTTCGCCAGCACTCAAAAAAATGTTAAGGAATCATGATGAGCGAAACGCAAAACACGATGCAGCTGCAGCGTAAGCTGGGTGCTCGTCATCTGAATATGATCGCCATTGGCGGATCTATTGGTACAGGTTTATTCCTGGCCTCAGGGGCGACCATTGCCAACGCTGGACCAGGCGGTGCACTACTTGCATATGTACTGATTGGTATCATGATTTATTTCTTGATGACCAGTCTAGGCGAGCTTGCCACACACAACCCGACCTCAGGTGCATTTTTCACTTACGGCACCAAATATGTCGAAGGTGGTTTTGGTTTCGCTCTGGGCTGGAACTACTGGTACAACTGGGCCATTACCGTGGCTTTTGAGCTGGTTGCCGTTCAGTTCATTATGAAATTCTGGTTTCCAGATATTCCGGGCGTGTACTGGAGCGCCATTTTCCTTGCCATTATTTTCGGGATTAATGCCCTGACAGTAAAAGGCTTTGGCGAATCCGAATTTTTCTTTTCTCTGGTGAAAGTTCTCGCGATCATTGCCTTTATCATTATCGGGATCTGGATGATCGTGAAGATCATGCTGACCCCGGGTGCGGAAGCATTTGCCAACTGGAGCATTGGTGATGCACCCTTTGTCGGTGGTTTCCAGGCATTAATTGGTGTGGCGATGATTGCCGGATTCTCCTTTCAAGGTACCGAAATGGTCGGTGTGGCGGCAGGTGAATCGAAAAATCCAAAGAAAACCATTCCGGTGGCCATCAAACAAATTTTCTGGCGTATCCTGTTGTTTTATATTGTGTGTATTTTCATTATCGGCACTCTGATTGCCTATAATGACCCACGTTTATTACAGGCCGCTGCGACAGATAATATTGCGCTTTCGCCATTTACCTTATTATATGAAAAAGCCGGTTTTGCCTTTGCCGCCAGTATCATGAATGCAGTGATCCTGACCGCTATTCTATCTGCGGGTAATTCTGGCATGTATTCATCTACCCGTATGCTGTTTGATATGTCGCGTAAAGGCAGTGCACCTAAAATGTTTGCGCGTCTGGACCCGCGTGGTGTGCCAATGAATGCACTCTATGCCACTACGGCGATCGCAGCTCTATGCTTCCTGACTACTTTCTTTGGTGAACAGGAAGTCTTTAACTGGCTGCTAAACATGTCAGGGATGTGTGGCTTTATTGTCTGGCTCGGGATTGCAATTTCGCATTACCGCTTCCGCAAAGGTTATTTGGCTCAAGGTTATAAACTGGAAGATCTGGCTTATCGCGCTAAATTCTTTCCTTTTGCTCCTTGGTTTGCATTTATCCTGTGTGCGATTGTTGTTCTCGGACAGAACTATCAGGATGTTTTGGCCGGTCAATGGATGGGTGTGTTATCGACCTATATCAGTATTCCGCTATTCCTAGCGATTTGGTTCGGCTACAAATGGAAGAAAAAAACCAAACTGGTCTCTTATCAAGAGATGGATGTGCAGCCGATGAAACTTGATCAGGAATAAAAAATTATTCATTAAAAAAATCAGCTTACGGGCTGATTTTTTATTTCTTGAATTAACTATGACGCATCACGAAATTGCGATCATCAATCACAATCACTTGCTGGCAAATTCCGTCTACCCGACGTTGCTGCTCAAATACCTCTTTAGGCATAGACTCAAAACTATCAAAGAAGCTAATTTCATTTTCATCAATTTCATATATCAGGGAATGATTCCCTACTCCCTCTAAGGTGTCATAGAACACAATCACAAAACGGCCTGCTTCTACATTTTCCTGAATTTCTGCATAAGACAATGGCTGTTCTATAACAGGAATATTTAAGCGATGTGCTTGTTGATAGAAATCGACTTCAATTGGCTGTTTATCTGCATCATGTTCAGTACAAAAATTGACATCCAAACCCAATGTCTTTAAAGCAACTGCAAGTGCGATGCTTGAGCTTCCCATTTCAGGGTCATGTTGACAGAGCTGAGTTAAATCAGAAATATTCAAATCAATGCCATAATGATGAAAAATCATCCATATTGCAAAAATTCCGCTATTGGCTTCCAGATTTTGCAAATCTTCAGAAATTTCGACACTCATATTTTTACTCAACGACATCTTAACAGGCTAAGTGTAGTCAAAATACAGACATAAAAAAAGCAGCTCCGAAGAGCCGCTTTTTTTAACTAGCATTCAATAACGAATTATTGAGCTGGTTGTTCAGCTAAAACAGTACGGCTACCAGTAATCGTCGCGAATACACGACGGTTCATAGCACGGCCTTCTTTAGTGTTGTTGTCAGCAATCGGTTGATCCCAAGCAAAACCTTGAGTAGACAAACGAGATGCATCTACGTTGTATTCGTTCACAAGTGAAGATTTAACAGAGTTAGCACGCGCTAGAGATAAACGTTCGTTTAATGCACGTGGACCAGTGTTGTCAGTGTGACCTTCGATGCGAGCAGTAGCGTTTGGATATTCAACTAGCTTCTCAGCAACTTTTGCGATTTCTGGTTTGTATTGATCTTTGATGTTTGATTTGTTTGTATCAAAGAACACACGAAGTTCCATGTTCAGATCTTCAGTCAACTCTTGTGGAGCTGGAGCAACCGGAGTTACAGGCTCAACTGGAGCAACTTCTACCACTGGAGCAGCTGGTTTCAAACGACCACCTAGAACTACGTTAAGACCAGCAAGTGCTGTATAGTTCCAGAATTTTTCGTCAAAGTGGTAAGTACCACGAGCTTCTGTACGTAGCGCTAGTGCATCGTTGATATGCCAGAATGCACCGATACCTGCGTTACCTAAAGTACCCTCTTCACCATCACGGTAAGCTAAACGAGCATCATCGAATTCATATTCGTAGTGACCCGCGCCTAGAAGCATGTATGGCTTTACTTTGCTGTCATAGTTGCCAGTAAAGACATCTGAAGTTGCATAGAAGTTACCTGCGATGTTTTTCGCTTTGTATTCACCATAATTAGTGTCTACATCACCTTTTACTTGACTATATTCAGCTTCAAAGCCTAACCATGGAGTTAATTCAATACCAATAGCAGCACCGACAAACAAATCATCCTGTAACTCAGGACCATTTGTTAACTCACCATCGTTACCGCCATTGTTGTGCTGAGTGTCTTGGAATGTATAACCTAACATCAACGGAGTAACAGTTACGCCTGCATTGGCAGCAGCAAAAGGTGCAGCTACAAGCATAGCTAAAGCAATACGACTCATTTTCATGGATTTATCCTCCAGAGATAAAAATTGTTGTTCAAGCTCAAGCCCGCAATAGGCCATCCTGAGATAGGCTTTTTATTACCCCAGTTTTATTCTTAAGCTATTCACATGGCATCATACAAACACTTTATTATTTTTCCAAGTGCTTGATTAATTTAATCAAGTAAATTATTGACAAAATTACTTACAATTTCCGTTGTAATTCGGTAACTTTTTACTCAATTTTTTATTCTGAATACCCTATGGTGATTGCCAATTATTTTTTAATCACTTTCTTGAAACTTAAGTAAGGACTGATTACTCGGCTCCACAAAGCATAAAAAACGCATAATTAATAACATATTCCTCATAAAAATAATATATAAATCAGGTAACTCTATGTATAAAAAAATAACAAGAGCATTCACTATTGTTGAGTTAATTATCTGTATTGCAATGATTGCAATTCTCGTCAGTATCGCCCTACCGTACTTCCATGACTATCGATCCAAACAGGAAGCCAAAAATATTCCGATCAAATTATCTCAAATTAATCGCTATGCACGCAGCCAGGCTGCAGTGTTTCATCAAAATATTGTAATCTGCCCGAGCCAAGATTCTCTCAGTTGCCAAGCCAATCAATGGAACAAGAACATGCTGGTTTTTATTGATAAAAATAAAAACAGGCAAGTGGATGTAGACGAACAAATTTTACATATTGATGCACTGAACCTCAAATACGGTAACCTAAGTTGGCGAGGAACTTTGAGTTTACCGAGTGTCACTTATCAAGCGCATACTGCCTTGCCGATTGGTTCAAATGGTAGTTTCTATTATTGTTCTACCCATCTTTCTAGCCAACAGCGTATTGTACTCAGCAAAATGGGCCATATCAGGATTGAAAGTCTCTCGTCTTGCTAACAGAACTATCCAGTTTATGCTTCGCTGCGATTAACGCTTCAATCCTGAGTTTTTTTCAATATACTGCTTAAGTTTGAAAAAATTGATTAAAACTCATACGGAGAGAGAACAATGACTGACATCCTAATTGTCAATGGTGCACGTACAGCCATGGGTGGCTTTCAGGGGAGTCTTGCCAGTGTAACTGCGCCAGAACTCGGTGCGGTCACCATTAAAGAAGCAATTGCCCGTGCGGGTCTGCAACCAGAAGATATTGAAGAAGTCATTATGGGTTGTGTCCTTCCGGCAGGTTTAAAGCAGGGCCCTGCACGTCAAGCCATGCGTCAAGCTGGTCTTCCAGATTCTACTGGCGCTGTAACCATTAATAAATTATGTGGTTCAGGCATGAAAGCCGTCATGCAAGCTGCAGATATGATTAAAGCCGGTTCTGCAAATATCGTGGTTGCAGGTGGCATGGAATCCATGACCAATGCTCCTTATGTATTGCCAAAAGCACGTGGCGGTTTCCGTATGGGTCACGGTGAAATCAAGGACCATATGTTTCTGGATGGCTTGGAAGATGCTGAAACAGGTCGCTTGATGGGTTCATTTGCCCAAGATATGGCAAATACCAGAGGTTATACCCGCGAGCAGATGGATGATTTTGCGATTCGCTCATTAAAGCGTGCGCAAACTGCGGTCAATGAAGGCTACTTTGCTGATGAAATCGTGCCTGTAACAGTTAAAACCCGTAAAGGTGATGTAGTCGTTGATAAAGACGAACAGCCGTTCAATGCCAACATCGATAAAATTCCAACTTTGCGTCCTGCTTTCGCTAAAGACGGTACGATTACGGCGGCTAATGCCAGCTCGATTTCAGATGGTGCATCAGCTTTAGTAATTACCTCGGCTGACAATGCAGCAGCAAAAGGGTTGAATCCTTTGGCTAAAATTGTTGCCTATGCATCGAATTCGCAACATCCATCTGAGTTTACTATTGCTCCAGTCGGTGCAATCCAGAAAGTGCTAGATAAAACTGGATGGGCCGCTTCTGATGTCGACCTTTGGGAAATCAATGAAGCCTTTGCCATGGTGACCATGTGCCCAATGGATGAGTTCAAGCTAGATCCTGAAAAAGTCAACATCAATGGCGGTGCATGTGCTCTCGGCCATCCTGTGGGTTCAACCGGTTCACGTATTATCCTGACTTTGATTCATGCACTAAAACGTACCGGTGGAAAAAAAGGGATTGCAGCCCTGTGTATTGGTGGTGGTGAAGCGACAGCTGTGGCGATTGAATTACTTTAACCTATTCTCTCACCCCATCCCTCGCCCATAGGGAGAGGGAGTTAAAAATCCTCCTGATCTGGAGGATTTTTTTCGCTTACATTTTGATAAAGCTTGCTCGCGCAAAATACCGCAAAGTGGCGTAGATTAAAGCAAGCAAAATAAAAAGGGAGTTCTCCCATGCAACTGAATCATTACCTCAATTTCCAAGGTCAGGCTGAAGCAGCCTTTAACTTTTATAAATTAGTTTTTGGAAGCGAATTTTCAAGTCTGAGTCGTTATGGTGAAATGCCAACTGAAGAAGGTGTCACACTCTCGGAAGCGGATCAAAATAAAATCCTGCATATCTCACTTCCCATTAACGAATTTACAGAACTGATGGCATCCGATACGAATGATCAATTTTGTGCACAAAACAATACCGTTTTCATTCAAGGTAATAACCATTATATTTCCATTAACTTAGATGCCAGCGAACAAGCTGAAGCACAACGACTCTTTGATGCTTTATCGGTGAATGGTCAAATTGAGATGCCGCTAGAAAAGACCTTTTGGGGCGCACTTTATGCTGCCTTTAGCGATCAGTTTGGAATTCACTGGATGATCAACTGTCAACTTGAAGAAAATTAAAGGTTTTTATCAAGATATAAAAAAGCCGGAATCAATCCGGCTTTTTGACAGCAACTTAATTTAAATTAAGCACCTGTTTGATAATGTGCCTGCGCAACCGCAGTCGATGCCTGATACGGATTTTTGAAATCATTCAAACCAGCAGCCGCTTCCTGAATATCTTTACCTTCTTTAATCACGAAAGTATCGAAACCAGAACGCTTCATGTAGTTCAGTACATCTTTGAACACATCCCCAGTAGCACGTAGTTCGCCCTGGAAACCCTGACGGCGAAGAAGGGCTGCAAATGAATAACCACGACCATCATTAAAACCGGCAAACTCAATGAAGATTGCATCAAGCTGATCTAATGGAAATTCATGGTTTTCAGGAGAAGCATCGACGGTCAAGTACAATGCTTTTTTACCTGCCACATTGGTAATTTGATCTAACTGTTCCACAGTCAGAACCACATCGCCCTGTGGCAAAACACCATCTTCACCAATCAATTGATAGGTATTGTCTGCAATCGTGCCATCTTTAGAGAGCACTTGAAGTGCGGTATTAAGCATATGCACGCTCCTTAAATGGTTGAATGCCGACACGGCGATAAGTATCGATAAACTCTTCACCTTCCTGACGTAGATCAAGATAAGTATTCAGAATTTCTTCTACGATATCAGGCACGACTTCGGCTGCAAATGATGGGCCAAGAATGTCACCAATCGACGCATCATGATCCGCATGTCCACCAAGCGTAATCTGGTAGAACTCAGCGCCTTTTTTGTCTACACCTAAAATACCGATGTTACCAACGTGGTGGTGACCACAGGCATTCATACAGCCTGAAATATTCAGATCCAGTTTACCTAGGTTATAAATCGTATCCAGATCATCAAAACGGCGTGAAATTGCTTCAGAAATCGGAATCGATTTCGCATTCGCCAATGAACAGAAATCACCACCCGGGCAGCAAATAATGTCGGTCAAGAAACCGATATGCGCACGTGCCAGGTTGTTTTGGTCAAGGTTTTGCCATACAGCGAACAAATCTTTTTGTGGGACATCGACCAGGGAAATGTTTTGTTCATGCGTGGTACGCAGCTCACCGAAAGTGTACTGATCGGCAAGATCTGCAATCAGGTTCATTTCTTCTGTGCTGACATCACCCGGTGCAATCCCGGCACGTTTCAGTGAAATCGTCACGATACGATAACCTTTCACTTTATGTGCATTGGTATTGATGTTGAACCACTGTTTGAATTTTGGATATTGTGCAAATAGTTCAGTGAAATCTTCATCTGCATAATCTTGGTAGTCAAATGGCGTGAAGTTCTCATCCATTTTCGCCAAGGTGTCTGCATCGATTTTCAGTGTTTTAATCGTATGCGCAAATTCAGCTTCAACTTTCTCGGCAAATACTGCTGGTGTTAAAGCTTTTACCAGAATCTTGATACGTGCTTTATATTTGTTGTCGCGACGGCCATGCAAGTTATACACACGAAGGACTGCTTCCAGATAAGCAATCAGGTCTTCACGCGGCAAGAACTCACGGATAAAGCTACCAATCACTGGCGTACGGCCGAGACCACCACCGACTTTGATTTTATAGCCCATTTCGCCTGCTTCATTACGCACAATATACACACCGATATCGTGGAATGCAGTGGCTGCACGGTCAGTTTCTTCAAGCGCAGAGACTGCAATCTTGAATTTACGTGGCAAGAAAGCAAATTCCGGATGGAAGGTTGACCATTGACGGATCAATTCACAAGTCGGACGTGGATCGGCAATTTCACCTGCAACCACACCTGCATACTGATCCGTCGTGGTATTACGGATACAGTTACCTGAGGTCTGAATCGCATGCATTTGCACAGTGGCCAGTTCAGCCAGCATATCCGGCACATTTTCCAGCGCAGGCCAGTTAAACTGGATGTTTTGACGGGTCGAAATATGCGCGTAGCCACGGTCATATTCTTTTGCCAAATCAGCCACTTTACGAAGTTGTTTTGAGTTCATCAAACCATATGGCACGGCAATACGTAACATTGGCGCATAACGCTGTACGTACAGACCATTTTGCAGACGAAGCGGACGATACTCATCTTCAGTGAGTTTACCGGCTAAATAACGTTCCGTTTGGTCACGGAACTGTGCAACACGTTCATTAATCAGTTGCTGATCGAAATCAGTATATAAATACATGGCGTACAGCTAGTAGTTTCTATTATATCGCCGGCAAGGATAGCGAGATTGAACCTATCAATAAAATGCTTTTTATACATATTTCATAGCGGTTTTATTGATAAGCCTGTCAAAGTTTCACGGATCTCAGTATTTATAGCATTCGATTAAATTTAAAGTAATAATGATTAAATTCTTCAATCATTATTACTTATTTTCATATAGAAAAATTTATCTCTACTTTCATTATCTACTTTATTAACACTTTAAAAATTCTACCAATTTTGACTCTCTCCCAATTGCTGTCCTACAAATTCATAACGTATCGTGGAACGTGAAAATTTAATCGGACAAGCCAGTTGTGCTTCGGTTTGCTGACTATTGGATTTGAGTGGCACCTGTACGACCCATCCTCGCTGCTGGGCCAGATCAGAATGTAACGCTTCTTCAAGTTTGAGCACCGGTTCGACACAGACGTCCAGTGCAGCAAACAGCGTTTGCCATGCAGCCAATGGCTTGGTCTTGATTTTATTCTGGATTGCCTGCTTCACTGCAGCATGATCTTCAGCGGCATAAGAAGCACCTTTTTCCAGAAGAATCGGCAGCTCTAAAGCCTGTGCCAGCCCCTGCATAAATTGTGGTTCCAGACTGCCAATCGACAGATAACGCTCATCCTGAGTTTCATAATAGTCGTAAAAAGTCCCGCCATTCAGATACCCTGATTCCGGCCGTTGATGCTGATTACCGGCCAGACTGGCAGAAGCCGCCAGATTATTCATCGTCACCACGCAATCGGTCATGGAAATATCAATATATTGCCCTTTTCCGCTTTGCTGACGTTCAATCACCGCGGCCAGAATCGCAATCACGGCATGCATGGAACCACCCGCAACATCAGCGACCTGAATCCCCAAGGCAGGTGGGCCATTTTCAATCCGGCCACTGTGTCCGGCAATTCCGGATAAAGCCAGATAATTAATGTCGTGCCCTGCCTTATCTTTATATGTGCCAGTTTGGCCATAACCGGTAATGGAACAGTAAATCAATTTTGGATTAATTTTGCTTAAGGTTTGATAATCTAAGCCTAGACGTTGCATCACCCCTGGACGGAATTGCTCAATCACAATGTCATAATCTGCAATCTTGGATTTGACCAGTTCGATATTTGCAGGATCTTTCAAATCCAGTGCAACCGATTGCTTGTTTCGGTTCAGATAACTCTGTGAAGTGGCCTGTCCATTGGCAAAGGGTGGCATTAATCGCAACAGGTCCGGTCGGGTCGGTGATTCAATATGCACAACTTCTGCACCCAAATCAGCAAGATATAATGTGGCAAATGGACCAGGTAAAAGTGTAGAAAAGTCGAGGATTTTCAATCCTTTTAATGCATGTGACATTGGAGTATTTGCTCTACTTATATTGCTTTTTTCAACATCTTAGGCACATAAATGCATAAAAACAATGTCATGTTCAGCCATTTACCTTGATAGTTTCGGCAATCTAATATGTAAGAAAATGGCAAAGGTATTCTTGTAAATTGCCATTGCTTTATTATTTTTCGTCATTTAGGTCAATTATTAGTGAACATTAAAGAGACTGAAGGATTAAACATGAGTCGTGATACGATCAGTATCCATTTCGTCAATGCAGCCCTATCTGGCGTAAAACGTCTGGGCATGGATGTCGATACTTTATTGTCTCACGTCGGGATTGAAGCAGAGCTGTTGCATCAGCCCAAAGCGCGTATTTCACCTGAACAATATACCCGCTTTATAAAAATGTTGTGGATGGTGACTCAGGACGAGCATGTTGGCTTTGATAAACAGCAACGCCGTCTGGGTACGTTTGCGATCATGTGCCAGCTCATCATTCATGCCAAAACTCTGGGTGATGCACTGGAACTGTCTTCCCAGTTCTACAAACTCTTTGGTGATGACTGGTCGGTGACTCTGGAGCGTGACAAACACGAAGCACGTCTGGTACCACTCATTCCAAATGCAATGGATCCGGATCATTTCATTACTGAAAGCATGCTGATGATCTGGCATGGCTTGGCGTCTTGGCTCATTGAGCGTCGCCTGCCACTGGAACGCGTGCATTTTAGTTATCCGCGTCCAGACCATGCCGATGAATATGATGCCTTATTCTTTGCGCCGGTAATGCAGTTCGATATGCCACGTACTGAAATCACTTTTGCTGCGGACTATCTGGACCTGCCAATTCGCCAGAATGAAGAAACTCTGGAAGAGTTTTTGAAAGCAGCACCGGCCCAACTGCTGGTGAAATTCAAAAATACCAATTCACTGACTTCACGGATTCGTGATGTGCTGAAGAGCCAGATTGGCGAAGAAATGCCAACCTTGAATGATGTCGCGTCAATGTTATATCTATCACCACAAACCTTGCGCCGCCGTCTGGCAGCCGAAGGCAAAAGCTATCAAGGTGTGAAAGATGCCCTGCGCCGTGATGCCGCAATTCACTTATTACTTAATCCGGATCTGACCCTTGAAGATGTCGCACAACAGGTCGGTTTCAGTGAAACCAGTACTTTCCACCGCGCCTTCAAAAAATGGACCGGTGTAACCCCAGGTCTGTATCGTCAATTGCATGGCTATCATTAATCAAATGATGCCGCAAAAGAGCATTTAATAATAAAACCAGTTCTCTCCGCCTAAGCCTTAGCTTAGGCTTTTTTATAGCTAAAATTGGCTAAATCGCTCAAATGATCTGACCCGTTCTCGTCATTGCACTTCAAAAATTAAGTATTACACTCGAGTCATTAGAATAATTTTCATCAAATCAATAAAAGGGACATGCTATGAGCGAGGCATATATTATTGACGCCATTCGTACGCCACGCGGAAAAGGCAAAAAAGATGGATCTTTACATCAAGTAAAACCCATTTCATTACTGACTGGCTTACTCAACGAACTTCAGGCTCGTCATCAATTTAATACCTCAAAAGTGGATGATATCGTGCTCGGTTGTGTCACCCCAATTGGTGATCAGGGTGCCGACATTGCCAAGACCGCTGCCATTGCTGCAGGCTGGGACAATGATGTAGCGGGTGTACAAATTAACCGTTTTTGTGCTTCCGGTCTGGAAGCGGTTAATCTGGCCGCACAAAAAGTCCGTTCCGGCTGGGAAGATCTGGTTGTTGCAGGTGGAGTCGAATCCATGTCCCGCGTTCCGATGGGTTCAGACGGTGGTCCTTGGGCACTGGACCCTGAAACCAATATGGCTTGTGACTTTATTCCACAAGGTATTGGTGCGGACTTGATTGCTACCATTGACGGTTATAGCCGTGCAGATGTAGATCAGTTTGCCGAACAATCACAAAAGAAAGCGGCTGCTGCTCAAGCCCATGGCCATTTCAATGCATCCGTGATCCCGGTAAAAGACAAAGCCGGTGTGGTGATTCTGGACAAAGACGAATTTATCAAACCGACAACGACCGCAGAAGGCCTAGGCAAACTCAATCCAAGTTTCGCCACTATGGGGCAAATGGGCTTTGATTCAATTGCCCTGCAAAAATATCCTGAAGTGGGTGCTATCAATCATGTGCATCATGCCGGGAATTCTTCAGGCATTGTCGATGGTGCAGCTGTGGTTTTGATCGCATCCGAACAAGCAGTAAAAGAACAAGGTCTGAAGCCACGTGCCAAAGTACTGGCGACGGCACTGGTCGGTGCAGATCCAACCATTATGCTGACCGGCCCTGCCCCGGCCGCTCGTAAGGCCTTGGCGAAAGCCGGTTTAACAATTGATGATATTGACCTGTTTGAAGTCAATGAAGCCTTTGCTGCTGTGGTGATGCGCTTTATCAATGAAATGAAAGTTGATCCTGCCAAGGTGAATGTCAACGGCGGTGCAATTGCCATGGGACATCCACTCGGTGCGACTGGTGCCATGATTTTAGGGACATTACTGGACGAATTAGAACGCCAGGGCAAAAAACGTGGACTAGCCACACTTTGCGTAGGTGGCGGTATGGGCATCGCAACCATTATTGAACTGGTATAAGGAGAAAAATAATGAGCGCAATTCAATATCAAAAAAATGAAGATAATATTGTTATTTTAACGTTTGATTCTCCAAACCAGTCTGCCAATACCATGAATGCCGACTTTCGCACGGCACTGGATGAAGTCGTTGCCCAGTTACAAGCCGATGAAGATATTGCCGGGATTATTTTCCGTTCAGCGAAAAAAACTTTCTTTGCTGGTGGTGATCTGGACGAACTGATTCAAGCCACTCCTGAACATGCAACTGAATTCTTCAATATGATTGAAGAGATGAAAGCCAAACTACGCTATATCGAAACTCGCGGTATTCCTGTCGTTGCTGCACTGAATGGTACGGCG
This sequence comes from Acinetobacter lwoffii, assembly GCF_015602705.1. Classification (NCBI taxonomy): domain Bacteria; kingdom Pseudomonadati; phylum Pseudomonadota; class Gammaproteobacteria; order Moraxellales; family Moraxellaceae; genus Acinetobacter; species Acinetobacter lwoffii. The sequence goes on along the minus strand of NZ_CP059081.1, from coordinate 639,576 downwards.
CTTGGCGGTGGTTGGGAAATTGCCTTGTGTGCCCATCATCGTATTGCCCTGAATGACCCTAAAAGCAAATTTGGCCTGCCTGAAGTCACACTGGGTTTATTACCAGGTGGCGGTGGTATCGTCCGTAGCGTCCGCCTGCTCGGCCTGCAAAATTCCCTTCCTTTATTGATGGAAGGCAAACAGTTTGGAGTCGATAAAGCCGTATCTCTTGGCTTAATTCATGAGGTCGCAGACAGTACCGATGAATTGCTGGAAAAGGCCATTGCCTGGATCAAAGCCAATCCAAAATCTCAGCAGCCATTCGATGCAAAAGGCTATAAAATTCCAGGTGGTAGCCCTTCGACACCAGCAGTTGCCCAGATGCTGGCAATTGCTCCGGCGATGCTGCGCGATAAAACCAAAGGCTGCTACCCTGCACCTGAAGCGATCATGTCGGCTGCGGTAGAAGGTGCACAGGTCGATGTCGATACTGCCCTGACCATTGAATCGCGTTACTTTACTTATCTTGCCATCGGTCAACTTTCTAAAAATATGATTGGCACCTTCTGGCATGGCCTGAATGCAATCAAGTCCGGTGCCAGTCGCCCTCAAGGTATTGAAAGATGGAAAGCCACGAAAGTCGGTATTCTAGGTGCGGGTATGATGGGTGCTGGGATCGCCTACGCGACTGCCAGCACAGGCATTCCAGTAGTTCTGAAAGATATTTCATTAGGAGCGGCTGGAAAAGGCAAAGCCTATAGCCAGAAACTGCTGGATAAAAAAGTCGCTCAAGGGCGTTTATCAGCCGAGAAACGAGATCATGTTTTAAGCCTGATTCAAACAACTGCATTTAATGCAGATCTAGCCGGTTGCGACCTGATCATTGAAGCCGTATTTGAAAATCCCGCGCTCAAGACTCAAGTCACGCAAGAGGCAGAGCAATATCTTGTCAGCAACGGCGTAATGGCTTCGAATACCTCGACCCTGCCGATCACAGAATTAGCCCAGGCTTCAAAAAATGATCAGAACTTTATCGGCCTGCATTTCTTCAGTCCGGTCGATAAAATGCAGCTGGTGGAAATTATCAAAGGTAAAAATACCTCGGCAGAAACGCTGGCCAAAGCTTTCGATTTCGTGCAGCAAATTGGCAAATTACCGATTGTGGTGAATGACAGCCGTGGCTTCTTTACCAGCCGCGTGTTTGGCACCTTTGTACAGGAAGGCTTGCGTCTGCTGGCAGAAGGCGTACATCCGGCACGAATTGAAATGGCAGCTCTCAAAGCCGGTATGCCGGTAGGCCCGTTGGCGATTCAGGATGAAGTGTCCTTGACCCTGTCTGAACATGTGGCCAATGAAAGATACAAAGCTTTAGAAGCAGAAGGTCAGATCATCACTAAATCACCCGCTGATGACGTGATTCACAGTATGATTCACGAATTTAACCGTAAAGGTAAGGCTGTAGGCGCAGGTTTTTATGATTATCCGGCCGATGCCAAAAAGCAGCTCTGGTCTGGTCTCAGCTACTGGAAAAAAGACAACGATATTTCTGAACAGGAAATGATTGACCGCTTCCTGTTTGTACAGGCACTGGATACGGTTCGCTGTCTAGAAGAAGGTGTTTTGGAATCCGTGGTCGATGCCAATGTGGGTTCCATTTTTGGTATTGGCTTTGCCGCCTGGACGGGCGGTGCAGTACAATTCCTGAATCAGTATGGTTTAGCCAAAGCCGTGACCCGTGCCAAAGTACTTGAAAATAAATATGGCGAACGCTTCAAAGCCCCACAACTCCTCAAAGATCGCGCAGCACACGCCCAGCCGATTCAATAACTTAGGCACTTAAATAAAAGAGGAACGTGTTTCCTCTTTTTTATCTTCTGGATTTGCTTAATGCACTGGATAGACTCATCTGATGACAGATTTCGATCTGCTTTTTGATCAATTTATGTTATAAAGTTACATAAGTTTGATATCCACGTGGGTAAGACCTATGACTGATCACAGTTCACCTGAAAAATCTCCTTGGGGCTGGAAAGCACTTATCATCTTCTGTATTTTAGGTGGATTATTCATGCTTATTTTTTGGCTCGCGATAAGTAATGAACCGGATTACATGCCAAGCCAGCAAAATAAACAAACTACCCAGCAACACGCTTTTAAAAATGCACCGACGATGTCTCCAGAAGCCATTGCCAAAGCGCAAGCAGATCGTGAAGCACGTGAAGCTGCCAATACTGCTCATCCAGGTACGACAGCCGCTGAACACAATATGTCAGCTGAAGAACATGCCAATATGGATAATGCCGAGCACAGCTCAAATGCAGCACATGGCCACTGATCCAGATTCAGTCTATGCATAAAAAAGCGAGGTCAATGCCTCGCTTTTTCGTATTTGAATGGCTGAAAATTAAAGCTTTAAATACATATCAATATGCGGAATTCCACAATCCAGATATTCATCACCTTGAGCTTCAAATCCCAGCGCTTGATAGAAGCCAATGGCGTGCACTTGCGAAGACAGCTTTACCAACTTACGCTGCTCTGCACGCGCATAGTCAATCACGGCCTGCATCAAGCGCTGACCAACACCTAAACCGCGTGCTGTGGTTAGGACTGCAACCCGACCGATACTGTTATTTGACAATAAGCGTGCTGTAGCAATCGCCTGATCCTGCTGAAAAACAATGAAATGTACAGCAACCGCATCTTCAACATCCCACTCATCTTCAGCTGCAATATGCTGTTCTTGAATAAACACGGCTTCACGAATCGCTTTGGCATACACTGTCAAATCTTTCCAGCTGCCGGACACTATTTTAAGTTCTGGACTATTTAGCATTTAGAACCAATTCCCTGCTGATCCCACTGGTCATTGAGCAACAATTCCAGTGAATGTTTCTGGATACCATACATCTCTTTTAAGGCCTGAATTTGTGCCAGAACCGCCTGATCAGGTTGTTGATAGTCTTTACGTTTTGTCGCCAGAATCATTTTATTTTTACTGGTATGTTCCAGCGCCACAAATTCAAAAACTTTGGTTTCATAACCATAAGCTTTGAGCAGTAAAGCACGAATGGTATCGGTCAACATTTCTGCCTGCTGTCCGGCATGAATACCAAACTGTAACATCGGGCTGAGGACTTTTGGCGCCTGCAACTGCGGACGCAATTCCTTATGACAACACGGTGCACACATGATCATCTGCGCATTCAGGCGAATCCCGCTATGAATCGCAAAATCTGTTGCTACATCACAGGCATGTAAGGCAATCATCACATCCAGACGTTCCGGTGCATAAGTACGGACATCCCCCTGGAAAAAGTCCAGCTGATCAAAACCAGATTGCTGCGCGACATTCTGGCAGAATTCAACCATTTTCGGATTAAGCTCTACCCCGGTGACATACGGCGTTTGACCATGTTTTTGCATATAGTCATATAAAGCACAAGTCAGATAGCCCTTACCCGAACCAAAATCCACCACGCGCAGGCCTTCAGCCTGTGGCTTAATCTGTGCCAATGCACCTGAGAAGATTTCTACAAACTTATTAATCTGCTTCCATTTACGCGCCATGCTCGGAATGATTTGCGCTTTTTGATCGGTAATACCGAGATATTGGAGAAAGATGCTGTCCTGATCGACATAACGTTGTTTAATCCGGTCATGGCCTTGTTCAGCAGGCTTCACCTGATTCATCGTGGCTTTATGTTTGCTACGCGTTAACATAGCTTTTTTCTTGTTTTTTTTCAGCTGTAATTCTTCATCTACTGTCATCAGATTGGCCTGTTTGCAACACGCCAGTAGTGAAGTAACCTGGAATAATGCTTCATCTAAAGGATAATTTTTCGTGACATCCTGCGTCTTGTAACGATATAGACAGCTCAATACGCGCTGTTCATTTAATGTAATGACTCGCAAGGTCATTTTCTCTAAATCCTGCAGTTCACCTTTATACTGGCTTAAGATCAGGCGATCGAATTGATTCCTTTCAACAGCTTGCTGAAAGGTATCCAAGAATTGCTGTTCCTGATCTGAGAGAGTTGCCAACGTTGACATAGATAAAACCTGAAATGAATTGCGCATCAAGTTTAAATCTTCTTAACCTAAAAGCAAAATTGAATTACCATACAAGTGTATATTTGAAAAAGAATGACAATCATGCAGAATGCTCCACTGGTTCCAGATTATGATCAAAATGAGGAACGGATTAACTATATTAGTCATGGTGTAGGTGCCGGACTGTCTATTGTTGCTGGTATTCTTTTGATTATTAAAGGGTCTTACCTAAGTACTGGACAATGGATTGGACTGTGGGTTTATGCACTCAGCATGATTCTGCTGTTTTCTGCTTCCATGCTTTACCACATGGCCACTGCAGCAGACCGCCGTTATTTTTATAAAAAAATCGATCATACTGCGATTTATTATTTAATCGCCGGAACCTATACCCCTTTCCTGTCGATTGCCATTCCGACTGCCAAAGCCCAGTATTTATTGATTGCTCTCTGGGTGATTGCTCTTCTTGGTACACTTTTCAAGTTCGTTTTCATTCATCGTTTTCAGAAACTTTCTTTGGCGGCTTATCTGGCCATGGGCTGGCTGGCGCTGCTGGTGATTGATGATATGCAGCAATATTTAAGTGCTCAATCTTTAACCTTTCTCATCATTGGTGGACTCGCTTATACCGTGGGTGCATTGTTTTACGCTTTAAAAAGAGTAAGATATACCCACGCTATCTGGCACATATTTGTATTGATAGGCGCAGGATCACATTTTCTGTCTATCTATCTTTACGTGATTTAATCATCTCCTTTTTCATTTCAGTGACCCTGAGCGAGTTGAAGCGAGAAGATTGCAGTTGTTTTTTTAAAAAATTACGCCTTTTTTAAAAAGATTACGCTTTTAAAACTAAGTTTTTTTATTTTTAGTAAGTGTAAGGTTTTCCATGGCGTCGTCTAATTCTGCTGCTCAGCCAGCACAAAATTCAAAATTTCGCGTTTTAACAGCAAGCTTGGTAGGCACTACAATCGAATTCTTCGATTTTTATATTTATGCCACCGCTGCTGTCATTATTTTTCCGTATCTGTTTTTCCCTGCAAGTACAGATCCGATGACCGCAACCATTCAGTCTCTTGCGACTTTTGCCATTGCATTTATTGCCCGTCCGATTGGTGCAGCATTATTTGGTCATTTAGGTGACCGGATCGGACGAAAAGCCACCTTGGTTGCAGCTTTGCTGACTATGGGGATTTCAACCGTTGCGATTGGTCTATTGCCAACTTATGCGCAAATCGGAATTGCTGCGCCACTGTTACTTGCACTGTGCCGTTTAGGTCAGGGCTTGGGTCTGGGTGGTGAATGGTCAGGTGCGGTACTTCTTGCAACTGAAAATGCCCCGGAAGGCAAACGTGCCTGGTATGGCATGTTCCCGCAACTGGGTGCTCCGATCGGCTTTATTCTGGCAACAGGTTCTTTCCTGACGCTTGGCGCTTTCATGTCTGAAGCTGACTTTATGGCTTGGGGCTGGCGTATTCCGTTTATCTCAAGTGCCTTGTTGGTAATTATGGGTTTATGGATCCGTTTAAAACTGCATGAGACCCCTGCTTTCCAGAAAGTGCTGGATAAACAAAAAGAAGTAAATGTTCCTTTTGTTCAGGTATTCAAAAAGCATTCCCGCATGCTGGTTCTGGGTACGATTGCTGCAATCTGTACATTTGTTGTGTTCTACCTTACTACGGTATTTGCATTGCAATGGGGAACAAAACAACTCGGTTATTCTCGTGAAGAATTCCTGCAATTGCAGTTAGTTGCAACCCTGTGTTTTGCTGCATTCATCCCGCTTTCAGCAGTATTAGCCGAGAAATTTGGCCGTAAGACTACTTCCATTGCGGTATGTGTCATTTCTGCGATCTTCGGTATCTTCTTTGCAGATATGCTTGAATCTGGCAGCACCTTGGTGGTGTTCCTGTTCTTGTGTATTGGTCTGGCGATTATGGGCTTAACTTATGGGCCAATCGGTACGGTATTGTCTGAAATCTTCCCGACTTCAGTACGTTACACGGGTTCTGCATTGACCTTTAACTTGGCAGGCATTTTCGGCGCATCATTTGCACCGTTAATCGCAACCAAGCTGGCAACAGCCTATGGTTTATCTGCAGTCGGTTATTATCTGACCGCAGCATCTATCCTGTCACTTGTCGCGTTTTTGCTGATTCGTGAAACCAAGAATGATGATGTAAATAATCAGATCTAAGATTTTAGATTGATTCAAAAGCCAGCACTTGATGCTGGCTTTTTTTATGATTTCACAACAAAACTCGGCTACTTATCTCGTTAAATTTGCTCAACAATCAAATAAACTCAATTTAAAAAAATGAGGCAAGGCCATGCAGGATCTTATTGAATACCTATCGCAGGAGCAGTTGGTCAATATCATTATTTTGCTGGAAGATGATAAAAAATTAGAAGCTGTTCGCTATATCACCGAGAATACGCCCTTGGATGAAGCTCAGGCACTGCAAGTGATTGATGAAATTGTGCGGGAACATGATGTGGTCATGAAGCATGAAAGTACCGGTCCACGCTTTAGTGATGATGCCGCTGATATCGACCTGGTGACACCACCCTTAGAAATCCCCACCCATCCTAGTTTGAGCACATCCACAGAAGCTGAAATTACTGCACAGCAATTACGTGAAAATGTGCCAACCCGAAAAATTGAAAAGAAAATCTGGATGATGGCGGCCGTCGCAGTGGTCTTGCTGATTCTGGTCTGGATCATCAGTTAACGCGGTACAGCACGTCGACTGAATTTAAATCAGTTCAATAATATCAATGGTAGGTGGCACCCGAAAACGGAAAGGCACACCGACCAAGCCGGTACCGACAGTGACGAACACATCTGCATGTTCATGGCGGTACATGCCCTTTTTATGTCCCAAAATTGAAACCTTTTTCATGACGTAATTAGTTAGCCAAGGCAGCTCTACCTGTCCGCCATGAGTATGCCCGGACAGCATCAGAGGGCGCGTCGGCAGTTTGGGAATCATATCGACCGTATCCGGGTTATGCGAAAGAATGACCCAAGGCTTGTCCTGAGGCAAGTCTGGCAAACTGCGCATATCGGCTTTTCCAGCCCAGAGATCACCCACGCCCAAAAGGCGAAACTCATCAAATTCGACAATTTGACCTTCGATATCCATGACCTGATTGACTTGCAGTGCATAGTGCAACAGTTCGCGAATCGGCGGTCCGGGATATTGCTCGTCATGGTTACCATTGACTGAATAGACCGGAGCGTGAATCTCTTTTAAAACTGCCAATTCCTGTGCCAGTTTATTTTCTGGCTCGTAAGTCCAGTCGCCAGCAACCACCACCAAATCAGGTTGAATATGATTTAATTTGTGTACAATTTGTCGCAACTGACGCTCATGACCCGAAAACAGACCGATATGTAAGTCTGCAATCAGGGCGATTTTCACCGGCTGCTTTAAACGTTTATCTGCATTGATCTGATATTGTGTCGTTTTCACTTGAATTAAATGCGGCTCGATAAAGCGTGCATAAGTCAAAACCCCACTGAGCAAAAATACAAAAATGGCTTCATACAGAGAATAATACCCCGTCCATCCAGCATAAATACTGAAGAAAACCAAAGGGATTAATAAATAGGCAAGATAAAACGCCAGCAAATGACCAAAAGCTTTAAAGGGATGAATGGTTTCGGTACGTGATTGGCTCGACCATGCCTGAGCCACAGCCCAGATGGCTAAAATCGCCATTCCCAGATAAAAATAAAACAGTACGGAATTCGAATCCCACATAAATTGGCCTTATTCAGTCGAGCAGCAGATTACTGGCTTTATATTTATCTTTTCATAGCTGGCAATTATACTCAATTCTAATTTTTCATTCTTCGACTTATATGGCCACTGCTCCCCGCGATCAAGTTCACCTTCAATCCTCAAGTTTTATACGCACTCATCGCTATAAAGCCGGCATTTTACTGAGCTGTAGCCTGGTTCTGGGTCTACCTGCATGTAGCACCTTACCCAAGCAAACCGAACAGCCAAGCCAGATGGCATTTGAAACGGATACCTCGCAAACCAGCCTGGCACAAATTGTTGAACCTTTACGTGATCAGAACATCGGGTTGACTGGTTATCGCGTGCTGTATGATCCGCTTGAAGCACTGGCTGCTCGGATTCAGCTGATTAATAAAGCGGAACGCAGTCTGGATCTACAATATTACATCTGGGATAACGACCGAATCGGTGCCCTCGCTCTGCATGCGATTATTCAGGCAGCAGATCGTGGCGTAAAAGTGCGCCTGCTGATGGATGACAATAATGCCAAGAAAATGGAAGGGATTTATCTGGCCTTAAACCAGCATCAAAATATCGATGTCAAACTGTATAATCCCTATCGCTTTCGTAAATACCGCGCCATGGACATGGTGCTGGATTTAAAGCGCATTAACCGCCGCATGCACAATAAAAGCTTTATTGCCGATAACCAGATTGCCTTGATTGGCGGGCGCAATATGAGTAACCAGTATTATAATGTCAGTGAAAGCTATCAGTTCTCTGATGTCGATGTGATGCTGGTCGGTGCAGCATCGGATGAAATCATTCATTCCTTCGATGAATACTGGAATGATGATTATGCCTATCCGGTACAAGAGGTGGTGAATCCACGGCATCATGGCTTACGTTTTCCAAGCTTAAAAGAACAGCTAGAAACCCATAGTCAGGATCCAGCGACTCAAAATTATCTGGATCTGGCCAATCGTTCCAGAGTCTTTGACCAATGGCTGGAACAAAACATTCAGCTGGATTGGGTGGAAGCTGAAGTGGTCAAAGATCCACCGAGCAAAATCAAAGCCAAGGCCAAAACCGAAGAACACCTGAATTTCCAGTTATTACAGCGCCTGGAAAAACCTGAACAAAGTGTCGATATTGTCTCTGCCTATTTTGTCCCGGAAAAAATTGGTGCAGACCGTTTAAAGAAACTGGCGAATGAGAATATCAAGGTTCGCGTCCTGACCAACTCTTTTAAGGCCAACGACGTTGCCGTGGTGCATGCCTTTTATGCCAAATATCGTCAGGATCTATTGGAAAATGGGGTGCAGCTGTATGAGTTCTTGGCAGCGCCAGAAGCTAATCACCTAAATGCCAATACTGAGGAAATTTCGAAAAAAGCTAAAGTCAGCCTGAAAGGATTGAGTCGTTCTAGCCTGCATGCCAAGTTGATGGCACTGGATCAAAAACAGGTGTTTATTGGTTCCTTTAACTTTGATCCGCGTTCAGCTTATCTAAATACTGAAATTGGCGTATTGCTAAACAGTCCGTCTTTGGCACGTGCAGTACACGACACCATGGACAAAAATCTGAGTAAATATGCTTATAAGCTGGTGCTGGATGCGAATCAGAACATTAACTGGAAAATCAAGAAAGCCAATGGTGACGTTCAAACGTTTACCAAAGAACCAAAAATGAAATGGTATCAGAAAGCTAGCCTTAAACTGGTGTCTTGGCTGCCAATTGAAGGTTTTATGTAAGCTGGATTCTTTGAACAGAAACCATAAAAAAGCCTCTTATTGAGGCTTTTTTAATACCCGTGACTGAAGTTCAACCAGGCCAGTCTGCATTTTTTCCTGGACCACACGGGTGAGGCTTTCAACCGTATGCCCTTCAGTGGCAATTGCAGGTAAAGCCACTAAATGTGCAATGACTTGCGGCATTTCCAGTACTTTTTTGACATGGGCGGCAAAACTGATGTCATTGACAAACGGCGCAACCATATCCAGTTCGCCCTGCTGATTCACATAACAAATCAGACAGATTTGTACAGGACGCTGCGCTTCAATCGCGGCGCCTAAAATCCGGCCATGCACTTTTTTGATGGCTCGCCCATCAGAAGTCGTCGCTTCAGGAAAGAACAGCACCGGAATATTCTGTTTCAGGAAACCGGTAATTTGTTCACGAATCCTGACGGAATCTCCTGAACCACGTTTAATAAATAAGGTACCCCCACCCTTGGCCAATTTGCCTAGAATTGGCCAGTTCTCAATTTCTGCTTTCGCCAGAAAAAATACGCGTGCCCCTGAACCCAGAACTGCAATATCGAGCCAGGACACATGGTTACTGACCCATAAGGCGGGTTCACGCGGAATCTCGCCATGTACCTGCACTTCGATATTGAATACTTTGCATAACTGGCGGCAAAAATGTTGCACATAGCGCGTATTGGTCGGGTTATTCGGATTTTTATATAAGCCATGACGAAAAACCAAATAAAACCCCTCACTGATGGTGGCCAATGAGGCGGTAATTTTCCGGCTATACAGAAAAAACTTGGCCAAGCCTTCGATATCTGGAGTCTGGTTTTGTACAGTTGAATTCATAAAAACGTCATTAAATCCTAAGCGAGATACAGGGAATATCCACGAATTAAACTCATTCTATACTGTTCATTCGCAACTTGCATTGATAATAAAAATCGACCAATAGCATCTATATCTTCAATTTTAATTGGATTAAAAAATCATTCAAACTAAAACTATCGAAATATTAGATTGAAAAGGATCGTAGCCATGCCAGATCAAACCCAGCCCGCGAACGACACACCTCAGCCTTTACAAATGCTCAAATATATTTTGGGCGGCACCTTCATCTATGCCGTGGTACTGGTAACACTTGCACAACTGTTTATCAGCGCACTTTAAACCAAAGCGGCGCTAATTCAGTATCTGCACAGCCCTTTTTCAACTACACTAAAGTTTTCAAGTGGAGATTGGCCTGAGTGGAATATTTACAACAACATCGAGGGAAAGAGCGCGTCATTCTGGTGAGTGTCAGCGTACAAATGCTGGATGACCTTGATGCTGAAGAGTTTCGTTTGCTGGCTCAGTCTGCAGATGCTGAAATTCTGGAACATATTTATGCTCAGCGGGTGAAACCCGATGCCAAATTTTTTATCGGCTCCGGCAAGGCAGAAGAAATCGCTGAACGTGTTGAAGAGCTGGAGGCCAATCTGGTCATTTTTGACCATGCCCTGACCCCAGCCCAAGCCCGAAATCTGGAACAGGTGATCAAATGCCGCGTGGTCGATCGTACTGAACTGATTCTGGATATTTTTGCCCAGCGTGCCCGTACCTATGAAGGTAAGCTGCAAGTCGAACTGGCACAGCTACAACATTTATCTTCACGTTTAATTCGTAGTCGTGGCAATCTCGACAGTCAGAAAGGCGGGATTGGTTTACGTGGTCCCGGTGAAACCCTGCTGGAAACGGACCGTCGCTTGCTGCGTATCCGTATGGGACAGCTCAAGGCACGCATTGATAAAGTCCGCCAAACCCGGATGCAAGGTCGTGTAGCCCGTCAAAAAGCGGCTGTTCCAACAGTATCTTTAGTCGGCTATACCAATGCAGGCAAGTCGACCCTGTTTAACTTACTCGCCAACAGCGATGTCTATGCAGCCGATCAGCTGTTTGCCACTTTGGACCCTACTTTACGGCGTCTGGAATGGGATGGGATTGGCAATCTGGTACTGGCCGATACGGTAGGTTTTGTCCGTAACCTTTCCCATTCGCTGGTTGAATCCTTTAAAGCAACTTTGGAGGAAACCGTAGAAGCCACGCTGTTACTGCATGTCATTGATTCAAGCAGCCCAGAAATGCTGGAGCAGATTGAAGCTGTAGAAAAAGTGCTGAAAGAAATTGGTGCCGATGTTCCGATCCTGCAGGTTTATAACAAAATTGACTGTAGCGGTGAAGAAGCCAAAATTATTTATCGACGTCCGGGCGAACCGGAACGGGTTTATGTTTCGGCACATAGTGGCGAAGGTATCGATCTGCTGCGTAAAGCGGTACATGAATCCTTGATGGGGAAACTGCAATCCTTCGATTTAATCCTGAAACCCGCTTATGGCAAGCTGCGTAACCAGCTCTATGATCTGAATGTGATCCAGTCAGAACATTATGATGATGAAGGCCAGCTGCATCTTCATATTCGAATTGCCCCACAAAAACTGGAACAGTTGATTAAACAGGCGCATTTACCTTTAGAGGAAATTCTGGGCAAACAGGCCCAACAATTTCAGCGTCCACTGGAAGCGTTTGAAATCCAGTCAAAGATCGAGTAAAACTTGATAAGTAAACTTATTAATATTAATGATCATAGCAATGAACTGGATAAAACGAATAGATTGGCCAGCATGGATCGGTACCCTCTTACTTATTATTGTCTTTCGGGAAGCTTCGGTCTGGTTAATGACCCAACTGAATCATCCTGAATTAGGCAATCTGGTCGGGTTATTGAGCCTTTTAATTGTGCTATTTACCTGGCGCTACTTTGGCAAACTCCCCGCCCGCCTCGTGGATACCAATAATAAACTGATGAAGGAAAGCGCCTTTGCTTTCCTGCCTGTCAGTGCAGGTGCACTAATGATGCTGGTACATATGGGCCAGAAAATTCCGGCCTTTCTGTTCATCATGTTTTTCAGCACCCTGATTCCTTTATGGATTTACGCCAAAATGGCCAAGCGCTGGTTATAGGAGTTCCGCATGTTATCTATTTTGTATGGCTTTGCGGTTACGCTCAGCGCCTATCTGATTGCCAAACCCTGTAACCGGTTCATACCGCAAATTCCCGTCATCGTGTTCAGCATGTTCTTTGTACTGGCGATTTTATTTGTGCTAGGCATTCCCTATGAAAATTACATGGATGAAGTTAATCCACTCTTTAACCATTTACTCGGCTATGTGACCGTCGCCCTGGCTATCCCTCTGGCCGCGATGCGCTACGATGACTTGCCGCTCAAAGCCATTATCGGCATTTTGGTTTTTGCCAGTATCAGTGCTGTCGCCTTGCCGATGGGACTGGCTTATCTGCTGCATATGTCCTCTGCAGATATTATGGCGTTTGCTACCCGCGCAGTGACCACTCCAATTGCGATTAATATTGCCACCTTGCTGGATGCACCCATAAGCATGGTCATTCTAATCGTGATTCTTTCCGGGGTGATTGGTGCAGCTTTTTCTCCATTTATTCTGAGACATATCAATGATGAACGTGCTTCCGGACTGGCTTTAGGACTGGCCGCACATGCTATTGGCACAGCTCAGGCCTGGCAGCGCGGCAGTGTTGCAGGTCGTTATGCTGCTTTTGGCATGGCGGTAAATGCGGTCTTCACGGCGATCTGGTTGCCAACTTTTATACTTTATTTGCAAAAAATGTGACTAGTGAATCAAATTAATCATTTGTTTTATGTGGTAATCGTTCTTACTATAGAGTAAGAACACTAATCCAACCTAGGAACAGATATATGAATAAGGTTCAATTTTTTTCAACTTTACTTTTAGCCTCTTTCAGCCATCTGGCCTTGGCTTCCGATATTTCAGGAACATGGCGAAGTATTGACGACAAAACCGGTTCGCCTAAAGCATTCCTGGAAATTCGTGAGACGGCTTCCGGCGTCTATGCTGCCAAGATCACAAAAATCACCCCGCGTCCTGGATATACTCCGAAAGAAAATTGTGTGTCCTGTCCCGCACCTTATACCAATAAACCTATTCTTGGTCTGGATGTACTCACTGGCTTAAAGCACGTCGGCAATAACAGTTTTACTCAAGGCAAGCTGCTTGATCCATTATCAGGGAATCTTTATAACACCAAGGCAAAATTAAGTGCCAATGGGAAACGTCTTATTCTACGTGGTTATATCGGGGTATCAGCGCTTGGCCGTAGTCAAACCTGGATTAAGCAGGATTAATTCCTGCTTAATTAAAAAAATGTGATGGAGTTATGCTTTAGTAGATAGAAACTTGCATTTTAATGCATTAGGTTGTATGAATATTAAACATATGCTTTTTTCATGCAATATAGATTATGAAAGTGTATTAACGTAGTTTGCATCAGCATTCACCACATGGAATTAGGTGAATGTTTATAAAAAAATAAGGATAAGGATATCGCATGTATAAAATCGCACTTTTAACTGTTTTTTCAGCTTCTTTATTCACTAGCTCTCTGGCCTTTGCGCAGGAATTATCTGGTCTCTGGCAACAGATTGATGATAAAACCGGCTCACCTAAAGCATTGATTGAAATGAAAACGCAGGCTGATGGCTCGTATACCGGAACGATTACTAAAGTCACACCTCGCCCAGGTTATACACCACGGGAAAAATGTGTCAAATGTCCACCACCTTATACCGATAAACCGATTTTGGGGTTAGACGTCATTAAAGGACTGAAACCCACCAACAAAAATAACTATGCACATGGCCGGGTACTCGATCCACTCACTGGCAAAATTTATGATTTAAAAGGGCGGATTTCTGCCAATGGGAAACGACTGACTTTACGTGGATATATCGGGATCTCTGCGATTGGTCGCACACAAACCTGGATTCGCCAGGATTAATAAAAACAGCACTTTTGTGTTGGGGATATTTTATTCATCTATAAAAAAGGCATAAATATAATGAAACAAACTAAATTAGGATTAATGTTCATCGCTGCACTGATGACTGGGACTGCTTATGCACAGGATCTGACGGGCATCTGGCAGCAAATTGATGATAAAACCGGCTCACCAAAAGCAATTATTGAAATTCGTCAAAATGATAATGGGACTTTTGCTGGAAAAATTATCAAAGTGACTCCACGTCCAGGCTATACTCCACAAAAGACCTGCAATAAATGTCCCGCGCCTTATACCAATCAGCCGATCATGGGCATGGATGTATTGACTGGTTTAAAACATGTGGAAGGCACCAACAATTATGAAAAAGGTAAAGTGATTGATCCATTGGCAGGTAAAGTTTATGACGCTCGAGTGCGTCTAAATGCCAATGGTAAACGTTTAACCTTGCGTGGTTATGTGGGTGTGTCCGCTTTAGGCCGTAGCCAGACCTGGATTCGCCAAGATTAATACCTAATTCTCATTATTCAAAAAAGCTGCCAAATTGGCAGCTTTTTTTAGTGTATCAACTCTATAGTATTCAGATAAGTGTTGACTATTTTAGTAAGATTTCTAACATGAGCGGGCGATGATAAAAATTCTTTGGAATGACTCTCTATGTTTAAAAAAATATTACTTGCCGCGCTTACAGCAGGATGTATGACGAATTTGTGGGCAGACGATATTACCGGGACCTGGCAACAAATTGATGATAAAACGGGGGCGGCTAAAGCGATTATCGTCATTAGCAAAGAAGCAAATAATACCTATTCAGGCAAAATTGTAAAAATCACGCCTCGCCCAGACTATAATCCACGTGAAAAATGCAATAACTGCCCTGCACCTTATACCAATCAGCCTATTTTAGGCATGACCATTTTAAAAGGCCTAAAACTGGTTGAAGGCACCAAAAATTATGACAAAGGTCGTATTATCGATCCATTGGCAGGTAAAATTTATGATGCAAAAATGCGTTTAAACAATACCGGTAAACGTTTAACATTACGTGCCAGTATGGGCGTTTCAGTTCTAGGCCGTAACCAGACCTGGATTCGTGCAGACTAATTTAAGATTTGAAAAAAAGCCACGTAATCACGTGGCTTTTTTAATAGCTTTACTTACATCACCGGATTATCCACGGCAAACATCTGCTGATCTTCCAGGCGGAAGGCCATCAGTTGATTACCCCAGACACAACCGCCATCTACATTCTGAATCTTGTTCGAAATGGTTTTACCGTTCAAGGCGGCCCAGTGACCAAACAGGATCTGATGAGTTTGTGCGGCCTGTGATTCAAACTCAAACCAAGGTTTAAAGCCTTGCGGCATCGGATCATCCAGCGCATCTTTAAAGCTGTATTCCAGACGTCCCTCAGTATCGGTTAAACGCATACGAGTCAAGTAATTCACGATACAGCGAATACGTTCATGGCCTTGTAGTTGATCCGACCAGAGTGCGGGCTCTTTCCCGAACATTTCTTTCAGAAAATCATCCAGCACCTCAAAGTCATCATGAGCAATGATCGCTTCGACTTCTTGTGCCAATTGAGCAGTTTTTTCTGCACTCCAGATATTCGGAATCCCAGCATGCGTCAGGATAGTCTGCTCATTTGGAAATAGACACATTGGCTGTTTGCGCAGCCAGTCAATCAGGTCATCACTGTCGATCGCATCAATCACATCACGAACATTGTCTTTTTCTTTCACCGGTTTGATGCCGCGCGCATAAGCCAGCAAAGTCAAATCATGATTTCCCAAGACCGTCGCAGCCGCACCTTGTTCAGCCAGCTTTTTGATAAACCGCAATGCAGCGATTGAGTTTTCACCACGTGCAACCAAATCTCCAGCAAACCAGATAAAATCTTGTTCTGCATCAAACTGGATTTCCTTGAGTAAAGCTTTCAAGGCCTCAAAACAACCTTGAACATCCCCAATCACATAATTATATCGAGCAGTGCGGTTCATCGTAATTTAAGCCACCATTTGATCTGAAAGTGCAACAAACTGTTCAAGGGTTAGGGTTTCTGGACGCGCCATCGGATCAACACCCGCTTTTTCAAAACCTTCTTCGACCAGCATACCCTTCAAGCTGTTACGCAGAGTTTTACGACGCTGGGTAAAGACATGCGATACCAGACGTGCCAGCGCTTTTTCATTCTTCGCCACAATCGGTTTAACTTTATAAGGCTCTAAACGGAATACCGCTGAGGTCACTTTTGGAGGCGGATTAAAAGATCCAGGTGGCACTTCAAACAGGAAAGTCGGTTTACAGAAATATTGAATCATCACCGACAGACGGCCATATTCTTTGGTATTCGGTGATGCGGTAATGCGGTCTACCACTTCTTTTTGCAGCATGAAATGCATGTCTTGCACTTTGTCACCAAATTCCAAGAGATGGAATAACAGTGGCGTTGAAATATTATAGGGCAAGTTACCGACCACACGTAATGGACGATCTTCCTGGAACAACTGAGAATAATCGTATCTCAAGGCATCGGCTTCAATAATGGTTAAACGTTCCGGATGCGGCACACGACCCGGCAGGCCAGCAGCCAGATCACGATCCAGCTCAAGTACGGTTAAGGCATCACATTCACCAATTAAAGGTGAAGTCAAAGCGGCCAGACCCGGGCCAATTTCCAGAATGTTCTGACCTGGACGCGGATTGACTGAGCGTACAATTTTGGCAATGACACGCTGGTCATGTAAAAAGTTTTGACCAAATCTTTTTCGAGCCTGATGCCCTTCATCTTTTGGGTTTAAGGCATTAATTTGATACATAAAAACATTTCCAACGTGAGTGATGAACAATAATCAGTGGCGCGCCAGATCGAGGGCTAAATCGACAGCAACGTGCAGGCTGGAACTTTTCGCAAGTCCCGTCCCCGCAAGGGAGAGTGCTGTGCCATGATCAACAGAAGTTCGAATAAACGGTAAGCCGAGGGTAATATTAATGGCTTCACCAAAGCCCTGTGATTTTAACACAGGTAAGCCCTGATCGTGATACATCGCCAGAACAGCATCAGCATCTTTTAGGTTTTCTGGAGTAAATAAAGTATCAGCAGGTAGGCTTAAACTCATGTTGATACCTTGGGCACGATAGCTTTCGAGTACCGGATTGATCACTTCAATTTCTTCCATCCCCAAATAACCGCCCTCCCCGGCATGCGGATTTAAACCGCAAACCAGTATATTCGGCTGTTCAATCTTGAATTTGGATTTCAGGTCGTGAATCAGAATATCAATCACCTGATGCAAGCGTTCAGGCGTAATCGCATCTGCCACGGCACGAAGCGGAAGATGGGTAGTGGCCAAGGCCACGCGTAAAGTTTTGGTGGCCAGCATCATGACTACACGTGGAACACCAGTAAATTCCTGGTAATACTCGGTATGACCACTAAAAGAAATGCCCGCTTCATTTATCACGGACTTTTGTACAGGCGCAGTCGCGACGCCGACACTTTTTCCTGACATGGCATAGTCTGCGGATCGACGCAGTTGCTCCAGTACATAAGCCGCATTGTTCGGATTCAGCTCACCCAATACGACGTCTTGCTGCACGGGAACATGCTCTACAAATAGCTGACCGATGCCTGAAGATGACTCCTGTCCTTGATATTCAATCAGCTCAACCGATAATTTGAGTACCTGAGCACGTTGCTTGAGCATATGAATATCCGCCAATACCACAATTGGGCGCTCATCAACACGATCTGCAAGACTCAGGCAAATATCAGGACCAATTCCGGCAGGTTCCCCACTGGTGACATATAAAGGCAGCATCATCTTCTCAATTTGGCAAAGCTGAGAAATATTATAACCCGATCACGCCTACGCTGTAGTAATCATTGCAAAGAGTACTTATAAATCAATATTTTGATACCATTGAAACTATGGTTACAAATATAGTTGCAGTTTTTGTAGCATATAAAGGCTTAGGTCTTTCTTTCACCAGGGAAATTAGATAAAATACAGCGCTTGAAATTTTAATTTTCATTTGTGATTCTTCACGTATTCGTTTAGAATCGCGTCTCCTTTAGTTTGGACAGATTCCATAGTCCAAACCAACTATAATAGGTAGTGGTTTAATGAAAACTCTCAGCGCTAAGCCAGCTGAAGTTCAACACGACTGGTACGTTGTTGATGCTTCTGGCAAAACTTTAGGTCGCCTTGCGACTGAAATCGCTCGTCGTTTACGCGGTAAGCATAAAACTTCTTATACTCCTCACGTTGACACTGGCGACTACATCGTTGTTATCAATGCTGAAGAAATCACTGTGACTGGTAAAAAGTCACAAGATAAGAAATACTATCGCCACACTGGTTTCCCTGGTGGTATCCGTGAGACTAACTTTGAAAAGTTAATCGCTCACAAACCAGAAGCAGTTCTAGAAAAAGCTGTTAAAGGTATGTTACCTAAAGGTCCTCTTGGTTATGCAATGATCAAGAAAATGAAAGTGTATGCAGGTACTGAGCATCCACACGCTGCTCAACAGCCACAAGTTTTGGACATCTAAGGGATAACAGCACATGGCTACTAATTATGGTACAGGTCGCCGTAAGACCGCAACTGCACGTGTTTTCCTATCAGCTGGTACTGGTAAACTCGTAATTAACAACCGTACTCTTGAACAGTATTTCGGTCGTGAAACTGCTCGTATGGTTGTTAACCAACCACTTGAGCTTCTTGAAGCTACTGACAAATATGACCTTTACATCACTGTTGCTGGTGGTGGTATTGGTGGTCAAGCAGGCGCTATCCGTCACGGTATTACTCGTGCATTGATCGCTTCTGACGAGACTTTAAAACCTGCTCTTCGTCAAGCTGGTTTCGTTACTCGTGATGCTCGTGAAGTTGAACGTAAGAAACTTGGTTTACGTAAAGCTCGTAAACGTCCTCAGTTCTCTAAACGTTAATTCGTTTACCGAATCGGACAAAAAACCCTGGATTTTCCAGGGTTTTTTTATGGCGGTTAGTGGGTCATTTAGAACTTTTTTCTTGTTATTGTTCATGTACATCCTTACCCCATACCCCTTCGTGACACCAGAATGACTTCATCAAATAATAATTTGCGATCCCAATACAGATAAACAGCAAAATGACAGGAAGCTTGATCAGCATCTTATTTTCCTCCAGTTGTTTTTCTTATAATCTACCTCGGCTCAAGCCGATTGATCTTTGATGCTTGGTGCTTTTTAGGTTGAATTTTAGTATCCTAGTCTATTCATTAGAAGCTCATCAGGATTTATGTCAGTCGAAAGCGCGCCTCTTCAAGGAATCACTCTCTATAGTCATGCCGATGACTTTCGTTCCCATTGGATTCGCTATGTGCTTACCGAAAAACAGATTAAATATAACCTGATTTTGGTGGATGCCGATGATGAGGATCTGGCCAGTCTCAATCCTTATAATCAATTGCCGATGCTGATCGAAAATGAACTTAAATTATTTAATACTTCGATTATCTCAGAATATGTAGATGATCGTTATCGTCAGAATAAACTGTATGCCGATGCTCCGATGCCCCGGGCAGAGCAACGACAATACATCTGGCGCTTTGAAAATGACTGGCTGAAGCTGGCTGATATCATGTTACGCCATCCTGATACGCTGGATAAGAAAGCCAGAACTCAGGCACAAAAGCAGTTACAGGATATCCTGATTTCACTGATGCCACTATTCCAGCATTTTCCCTATTTTATGTCTGAACAATTTAGTATCCTGGATTGTATGCTGGCACCAATTTTTATCCGTCTGAAACAGATGGGCGTAGAATTACCACAGCAGCAATGCCGTCCGTTTTATTTATATTGCCAACGAATTTTCAGTCGTCCTGCCTTTGTAAAATCCATGACATTGCAGGAAAAGAACCGTTATTCAGTGCAACTCAAACATCCGTAGAGAAACATCATGTCCGAACAAGAATTCAACCTTAGCCCTACCCGTCCCTATATGGCACGTGCAATCTATGAGTGGGTTTGCGATAACAATATGACGCCTTACCTGCTGGTGGATGCCACACGCCCAAATACCATGGTTCCTGAGCAGTTTATTAAAGACGGACAGATTGTTCTGAACATTGTGCCACATGCCGTACATGCGCTGCATATGAGCAATGATGCCATTAGCTTCTCGGCTCGCTTTGGTGGCGTTTCTCGTGATATTTATGTGCCTATGGCAGCAGTACTCGGTATTTATGCACGTGAAAATGGTCAAGGTTTATTCTTTGATCCAAGTGAATATGAGCATACACAAAATGATGAAGATGCTTTAAAATCAAGCACTGAAGAACAAACTGAACAACCAAAGAAAAAACCGACTTTAAGACTATTAGATTAAAAATAATGGAGCAAGTGAATGGCTTTTGATTTAGTACAATATTTTGTTGAACAGATAGAGACTCAAAAGCCTGAGCTTCTAAAAGAATATACAAAAGAAGAAAGACGAAAATATATATCAGAAATCAATGCCTTAACTTTAGGAAAACTTATTACTGAATGGCGTCATAACCCACAAAAAATTTATAATGAAATCAATCATCCTGATGAATTATATATCCTGGAAATCGTGCGTCATCTCGCTACCAGTCCGGAAAATCAATCCACTCTGGATCGAGCCCAGCTTGAGCACAGCACTTCAGAAATTTTTCATTTACAGCTTATTGAATTAAAACAACTGCATGATACCGGCAACCATAATATCCATAGCATTCAGGAATTACTGACCGGGCAAATTGAACATTTATCTGGTCAAGCAGATGATTGGGTTTGGACAACAAACAAGCTAACAGAACTCAAAGGCTCTAAACCAATTGTGCAAGAAGAGCTATCATTGGAAGCATCAATGAAGGAGTTTAATCAAATGGTAAGCCAGAATCAGCAGCATCAAGATGTCGAAGAAGTCATTGTTATCAATACCCCAACATGGGCAAAGATTGTTGAACCCATCGTGGCGATTGTCATTCTTTGGGTATTAATCGCAGCCGTAATGCGCGTGTTTGGCTAAAATAGTCTGCAATAAAAAACCAGCGATTCGCTGGTTTTTTATTTTGTAAGGTTTATAAGATCAGCTTGTAAACTCTTATAGCGCTAGTTTTACAGAGATCCCAATAGGTCAAACAAATTAACAGGAATTCTCTGTCTCAGAAGAATCTGATCAGCTTTGAGATAGATATATTAAATATCTTATCTAAAATTCCACGCACAAAAAAATCCCCCTCTGCTAATGCGGAGGGGGATTTCGAATAATGAGCTGGCGATGACTTACTCTCACATGGGTAATCCCACACTACCATCAGCGCTAAGAGGTTTCACTTCTGAGTTCGGGAAGGGATCAGGTGGTTCACTCTTGCTATGGTCGCCAGCACAACTGTTTATGGATACTTGCTAGGTCTTATTGAGATGCCTTGCTTTCTACCAAATAGAATTCATTAACAGATTTATCTGAGTTGGATAGTTTGTTCGTTTAGCGTAACTAAATCAAGTCACTTTGTTTAATATCGAATCAATCGAGCTTTTATACAACAACTGTTTGGGTGTTGTATAGTCAAGCCTCACGAGCAATTAGTATTGGTCAGCTTCACATATCACTATGCTTCCACATCCAACCTATCAACGTCGTAGTCTTCAACGGCTCTTTAGGAGACATAAAGTCTCGGGGAAATCTTATCTTGAGGTAGGCTTCCCGCTTAGATGCTTTCAGCGGTTATCCCTTCCGAACATAGCTACCCGGCGATGCCACTGGCGTGACAACCGGTACACCAGAGGTTCGTCCACTCTGGTCCTCTCGTACTAGGAGCAGATCCTCTCAAATTTCCAACGCCCACGGTAGATAGGGACCGAACTGTCTCACGACGTTCTAAACCCAGCTCGCGTACCTCTTTAAATGGCGAACAGCCATACCCTTGGGACCTGCTTCAGCCCCAGGATGAGATGAGCCGACATCGAGGTGCCAAACACCGCCGTCGATATGAACTCTTGGGCGGTATCAGCCTGTTATCCCCAGAGTACCTTTTATCCGTTGAGCGATGGCCCTTCCATACAGAACCACCGGATCACTAAGACCTACTTTCGTACCTGCTCGACTTGTGGGTCTCGCAGTTAAGCGCGCTTTTGCCTTTATACTCTACGCGTGATTTCCGACCACGCTGAGCGCACCTTCGTACTCCTCCGTTACTCTTTAGGAGGAGACCGCCCCAGTCAAACTACCCACCAGACATGGTCCTCGTCCCGGATAACGGGACAGAGTTAGAACCTCAATATTACCAGGGTGGTATTTCAAGGACGGCTCCATCGCAACTAGCGTCGCGACTTCAAAGCCTCCCACCTATCCTACACAAGTAAGATCAAAGTTCAATGTCAAGCTGCAGTAAAGGTTCACGGGGTCTTTCCGTCTAGCCGCGGGTACACCGCATCTTCACGGCGAATTCGATTTCACTGAGTCTCTGCTGGAGACAGCGCCCCCATCATTATGCCATTCGTGCAGGTCGGAACTTACCCGACAAGGAATTTCGCTACCTTAGGACCGTTATAGTTACGGCCGCCGTTTACTGGGGCTTCGATCAAGAGCTTCGCTTACGCTAACCCCATCAATTAACCTTCCAGCACCGGGCAGGCATCACACCCTATACGTCCACTTTCGTGTTTGCAGAGTGCTATGTTTTTAATAAACAGTTGCAGGGGCCTGGTTTCTGAGGCTGTCGGCCGCTCAAGGAGCAAGTCCTATCACAGACAACAGCGTACCTTCTCCCGAAGTTACGGTACCATTTTGCCTAGTTCCTTCAGCAGAGTTCTCTCAAGCGCTTTGGTCTACTCGACCTGACCACCTGTGTCGGTTTCGGGTACGATTCCTGTGTAACTGAAGCTTAGAGACTTTTCCTGGAAGCATGGTATCAGCCACTTCACTGTACAAGTACAGCTTGCTATCAGTTCTCAGCATAGAGTACCCCGGATTTGCCTAAGATACATGCCTACAACCTTCCACCTGGACAACCAACGCCAGGCTGACTTAACCTTCTCCGTCCTCTCATCGCATTACACAGAAGTATTGGAATATTAACCAATTTCCCATCGACTACGCCTCTCGGCCTCGCCTTAGGGGTCGACTCACCCAGCCCCGATTAACGTTGGACTGGAACCCTTGGTCTTTCAGCGTGCGAGTTTTTCACTCGCATTGTCGTTACTCACGTCAGCATTCGCACTTCTGATACCTCCAGCAGACTTCTCAATCCACCTTCATCGGCTTACAGAACGCTCCCCTACCACGCATAATAAATTATGCATCCGCAGCTTCGGCATATAGTTTTAGCCCCGTTACATCTTCCGCGCAGGCCGACTCGACTAGTGAGCTATTACGCTTTCTTTAAAGGGTGGCTGCTTCTAAGCCAACCTCCTAGCTGTCTATGCCTTCCCACATCGTTTCCCACTTAACTATAATTTTGGGGCCTTAGCTGGCGGTCTGGATTGTTTTCCTCTTGACTACGGACGTTAGCACCCGCAGTCTGTCTCCCGGATAGTACTCATTGGTATTCGGAGTTTGCATCGGTTTGGTAAGTCGGGATGACCCCCTAGCCGAAACAGTGCTCTACCCCCAATGGTATTCGTCCGAGGCGCTACCTAAATAGCTTTCGGGGAGAACCAGCTATCACCAAGTTTGATTAGCCTTTCACCCCTATCCACAAGTCATCCCCTGGCTTTTCAACGACAGTGGGTTCGGTCCTCCAGTTAGTGTTACCCAACCTTCAACCTGCTCATGGATAGATCACCTGGTTTCGGGTCTATACCCAGCAACTAAACGCCCTATTAAGACTCGGTTTCCCTACGGCTCCCCTATGCGGTTAACCTTGCTACTGAATATAAGTCGCTGACCCATTATACAAAAGGTACGCAGTCACCGAACAAGTCGGCTCCCACTGCTTGTATGCATGCGGTTTCAGGATCTATTTCACTCCCCTCACAGGGGTTCTTTTCGCCTTTCCCTCACGGTACTGGTTCACTATCGGTCAGTCAGGAGTATTTAGCCTTGGAGGATGGTCCCCCCATATTCAGACAAGGTTTCACGTGCCTCGCCCTACTCGACATCATCATATAAGCCCTTTCGTGTACAGGACTATCACCGTCTACGGTCGCACTTCCCAGAGCGTTCCACTAGAACTTATATGACTTAATGGGCTCTTCCCCTTTCGCTCGCCGCTACTGAGGGAATCTCAATTGATTTCTTTTCCTAAGGGTACTGAGATGTTTCACTTCCCCTCGTTCGCCTTGCAACACTATGTATTCATGTTGCAATACCTACCTTATGGTAAGTGGGTTTCCCCATTCAGACATCTCCGGATCACAGGATATTTGCCGCCTCCCCGGAGCTTTTCGCAGGCTATCACGTCTTTCTTCGCCTCTGACTGCCAAGGCATCCACCACATGCACTTAATTACTTGACTATACAACCCCAAACAGTCGTTTATCCTTACAAGTGGGATAAGCAACAGATTGTGTCTTTCAACACTCTCATACAGTTGGCGTTTCGTAGATTCAACTACTGTACAGCTTCAATTAGATTCATATACCAAAACGCTTGATTCAGTTAATTTCGCTAGAACTCATTTCTTTAATCTTCACATCACAGTAATAAATCACTGTTAGTGTTGATCTTAAAAACGAGTTTGAACAAATTATTTCAACTCAAATATATTCTGTTAATGATTTTTCCAGCCTTCGTCAGGTCAGGAAACTGTGATAAATCACAGAGATTATCAAGTGCGCGTATCATAACGCTTGTACTTGTTAATCTCTAGGATCTAAACACCTGATCGCTTAGGAACTAAACAACTTCATCACTGTATGCTTACATACTGCGCGAAGCGTAGCTTCTTGCTTAAATTTCAAGTAAAAGCAGTGCTTTTATGATCTTGAAATTTGGTGGAGACTAGGAGAGTCGAACTCCTGACCTCCTGCGTGCAAAGCAGGCGCTCTACCAACTAAGCTAAGTCCCCAGCTTATCAATAAGTCAATGTATCGTTCTGTTCTGTTTGCTTCAGCACTTTCATGCTTCGTTAGTCAGATTTGGTGGGTCTGACAAGACTTGAACTTGTGACCCCACGCTTATCAAGCGTGTGCTCTAACCAACTGAGCTACAGACCCTCAGATACATCGTATGAAGAACAACTTGTTGTGGATTCTTACCAATCGTCAATCTTTCGTTAAGGAGGTGATCCAGCCGCAGGTTCCCCTACGGCTACCTTGTTACGACTTCACCCCAGTCATCTGCCACACCGTGGTAAGCGTCCCCCCTAAGGTTAGACTACCTACTTCTGGTGCAACAAACTCCCATGGTGTGACGGGCGGTGTGTACAAGGCCCGGGAACGTATTCACCGCGGCATTCTGATCCGCGATTACTAGCGATTCCGACTTCATGGAGTCGAGTTGCAGACTCCAATCCGGACTACGATCGGCTTTTTGAGATTAGCATCCACTCGCGTGGTAGCAACCCTTTGTACCGACCATTGTAGCACGTGTGTAGCCCTGGTCGTAAGGGCCATGATGACTTGACGTCGTCCCCGCCTTCCTCCAGTTTGTCACTGGCAGTATCCTTAAAGTTCCCGGCTTAACCCGCTGGCAAATAAGGAAAAGGGTTGCGCTCGTTGCGGGACTTAACCCAACATCTCACGACACGAGCTGACGACAGCCATGCAGCACCTGTATGTAAGTTCCCGAAGGCACCAATCCATCTCTGGAAAGTTCTTACTATGTCAAGACCAGGTAAGGTTCTTCGCGTTGCATCGAATTAAACCACATGCTCCACCGCTTGTGCGGGCCCCCGTCAATTCATTTGAGTTTTAGTCTTGCGACCGTACTCCCCAGGCGGTCTACTTATCGCGTTAGCTGCGCCACTAAAGCCTCAAAGGCCCCAACGGCTAGTAGACATCGTTTACGGCATGGACTACCAGGGTATCTAATCCTGTTTGCTCCCCATGCTTTCGCACCTCAGTGTCAGTATTAGGCCAGATGGCTGCCTTCGCCATCGGTATTCCTCCAGATCTCTACGCATTTCACCGCTACACCTGGAATTCTACCATCCTCTCCCATACTCTAGCCAACCAGTATCGAATGCAATTCCCAAGTTAAGCTCGGGGATTTCACATTTGACTTAATTGGCCACCTACGCGCGCTTTACGCCCAGTAAATCCGATTAACGCTTGCACCCTCTGTATTACCGCGGCTGCTGGCACAGAGTTAGCCGGTGCTTATTCTGCGAGTAACGTCCACTATCCAAGAGTATTAATCTCGGTAGCCTCCTCCTCGCTTAAAGTGCTTTACAACCAAAAGGCCTTCTTCACACACGCGGCATGGCTGGATCAGGGTTCCCCCCATTGTCCAATATTCCCCACTGCTGCCTCCCGTAGGAGTCTGGGCCGTGTCTCAGTCCCAGTGTGGCGGATCATCCTCTCAGACCCGCTACAGATCGTCGCCTTGGTAGGCCTTTACCCCACCAACTAGCTAATCCGACTTAGGCTCATCTATTAGCGCAAGGCCCGAAGGTCCCCTGCTTTCTCCCGTAGGACGTATGCGGTATTAGCATCCCTTTCGAGATGTTGTCCCCCACTAATAGGCAGATTCCTAAGCATTACTCACCCGTCCGCCGCTAGGTAATGTAGCAAGCTACATTTCCCCGCTCGACTTGCATGTGTTAAGCCTGCCGCCAGCGTTCAATCTGAGCCATGATCAAACTCTTCAGTTTAATACTATGTAGCACCTTAAAGGGTGCCAATCTTGACTCATCAATTTTCTGACAAATATTTCTCAAATAAACTTCGAGTAATTTCTACCATCAATCAATGAAAATAATTTCGATCGATCAACCAGTAAAAATCCACACAAGTTGTTCTTCATAATCTCTTAATGATCTTCTTGCTGATTCGTCACCAGCAAGCTAGGTCGGCTATATTACACTAGATATTCTTAGTGTCAACTAGCAATGAAAACTATTTTTAAACTTTCTTTCTAAAACCCAACTCAATCAAACTTAACTAAGTCACTGTTTTATCAGAAGTTTTAATCTTCATCACCGCCGATGGATGTGCATTCTACAGGATTCCCAACCCAATACAACCCCTATTTTTAAATAATTCAGCAAAATCATCACGATTGTTTATTTATTCTACAAAAAATACAGGTTTTTCTATTTTTCACTCAAAATTTATTCAATTATTGATGTTTTAAAGTAGTTTATTTACTTATCAATGGGTATTTCTAGTTAATTTAATTGCTATATCTATCTAAAAATTTTTTATTGTCTTTATTTCAGATCAAACACAACAGATGAGTTAATAAAATAGATTTACTATGGAATCCCTTACCCATTTTAAAAATATAATCCTCATCCATCCATTAAAATTCCATTCAACAAGATAATCACTCTATAGATAAACTCTGGTTAAATTGTTGAATGATTAAAATTAAGAGTGAAGCAATGCGAGAAGAAAGCAATCTTCAATGCACAGTTTTATTAGATGAAAAATAATTTAATAGGAATTCGAGCATTCATCATGATAGCCACCGATAACAATTGTATATTTTTTATTCACATTGAATTTCAGGCATAAAAAAACCGCTTAACGCGGTATCTTTTATCTCGACCATCTTGAAGGAGATGGTCGGAGCAGTAGGATTCGAACCTACGACCCCCTGGTCCCAAACCAGGTGCACTACCAGGCTGTGCTATGCTCCGATTTCAACTTTAAAAGTTGGGGTGAATGACGGGATTCGAACCCGCGACAACTGGAATCACAATCCAGGGCTCTACCAACTGAGCTACATCCACCATCATTTTGATTCTTAACATCAAGCGACCAAATGGCGCGCCTGACAGGATTCGAACCTGTGACCATCCGCTTAGAAGGCGGATGCTCTATCCAACTGAGCTACAAGCGCGTTACTGATGCAAACATCATTTGCCTTGAAGAATTGGTCGGAGCAGTAGGATTCGAACCTACGACCCCCTGGTCCCAAACCAGGTGCACTACCAGGCTGTGCTATGCTCCGATTCATCTCAGCTTTCGTATCGAACATCGTTCGGTACGGTGTGCATTCTAGGCGTGACGCCCGGAGACGTCAACACCTATATTTAAAAAAAACCGAAAAAACGCTTCAAGCGTTTATTTATCAATCACTTCAGACATTTTTTATACAAATTTTAACGTTTTAGTCCGGCACTAAAGTTCAACATGCGATCTAGAGGTAGTTTCGCTCGTTCAGCAAGTGCCGGATCGACATGTACTTCCTGATCTTTATGCTGTAACACATGCAAGATACCATCCAGCTCGTTCATGGCCATCCAAGGACAATGCGCACAAGAACGACAGGTCGCCCCCTCTCCTGCGGTTGGCGCTTCAATCAGGATTTTATCCGGTACTGCCTGCTGCATTTTATAAAAAATGCCGCGATCAGTAGCCACGATCAAGCGCTGGTGCGGCAAAGTCTGTGCTGCTTTAATTAATTGTGAGGTACTACCCACGGCATCGGCAATCTCGACTACAGACATCGGTGATTCAGGATGTACCAGAACCGCAGCATCTGGATAGAGTGCTTTCATATTGGCAATACCGCGTGAACGGAATTCTTCATGCACGATACAGGCGCCATCCCAGAGCAACATCTCTGCATCGGTTTTTTTCTGGATATAACGACCCAGATGCTGATCGGGTGCCCAGATGATTTTTTCGCCCAGACTGTCCAGATGTTCGATAATTTCCACTGCACAACTTGAAGTGACGACCCAATCGGCTCGGGCTTTCACGGCCGCTGACGTGTTGGCATAAACCACCACGGTATGATCCGGGTGCGCATCGCAAAAAGCGGTAAACTCATCGACAGGACAACCTAAGTCCAGTGAACAGGTCGCTTCCAAAGTTGGCATCAGCACGGTTTTATTGGGTGAAAGAATTTTAGAGGTTTCGCCCATAAATTTCACACCAGCTACCACAAGCGTTGAAGCTGGATGATCGCGACCAAAACGCGCCATTTCCAGTGAATCGGAAACACAGCCCCCCGTCAGTTCAGCCAGTTCTTGCACTTCAGGATCACAATAATAATGCGCCACCAAAACAGCATCCTGTTTTTCCAGCTCTGCCTTGATCTGTGCAAATTTGTCCAATTTTTCCTGCTGGCTCATTTGATGTTCTTGTGGAACACCTAAACGATCTAAATGCGCCTGCACAATCGATTTAGCTTCATTGGCTATTAATTTGGTCGCATCATTCATAACAACTCTTACTCTACCCTCATGGTTCACTATTCAATGAACCTTTCACCCTACATCCCGGTCATCTCTGGCGAAATGCTATTTTTGACCAGTCATTAAAAATCATTAAGTATAAAAAAAGCCCCACAACGGAGGCTTTATAAACAATCTGAATTATGAGCGATAATCTGCATTGATTTTTACGTAGTCATACGACAGGTCACAGGTATAAACCGTATCTTTTGCCTGACCTCGTCCAAGATCAACACGAATCGTCATTTCAGCCTGGGCCATCACACGTGCACCGGCTGCTTCAGTATAGTCTGCTGCCGCACCACCATCTTTGCAGATTTGTACATCATCTAACCAAACCTGAATTTTTGCAACGTCTAAATTTGGCACACCGGCATAACCAATCGCTGCCAGAATACGGCCCCAGTTTGGGTCAGAAGCAAAGATTGCGGTTTTGACCAGCGGTGAATGCGCAATGCTATAGGCAATATCGCAGCACTCTTGAGTATTGCCACCACCTTCTACAGTCACGGTAATGAATTTAGTCGCACCTTCACCATCACGTACAATCAGTTGCGCAAGGCGTTTCATGGTACGTGTCAATACGTCTAGCACCACTGCATAACGTGGATCTTCAGTCGAAGTGATTTCAGCACCACCGGCCTGACCTGTGGCAATAAAAATACACGAGTCATTAGTTGAGGTATCGCCATCAATTGTAATACGGTTAAACGATACATTGACTGTTTCAGTTAATAACTGTTGAACCAGTTCACGGCTGATCGGTGCATCCGTCGCAACATAGCTCAGCATGGTCGCCATATTCGGGCGAATCATGCCTGCACCTTTGGAAATACCGGTCATGGTATAAGTCACACCATCCAGCTCGAACTGTTCTGACGCACCTTTCGGAGTAGTATCTGTGGTCATGATTCCAGTCGCTGCATCGCCCCAGGCATCATCACGCAATGAATCCAGCGCAGGCTGTAAACCTGTAAGCAAACGCTCCATTGGAAGCTGCTCACCAATCACACCAGTCGAGAATGGCAACACTTCAGCAGCCTGTACGCCTGCAAGTTCAGCTAACTTGGCACAGGTGGCTTCTGCATTTGCCATGCCTGTAGGACCTGTTCCTGCATTGGCATTGCCGGTATTGATTACCAGGTAACGTGGATTTCCCGCTTGCAAATGTGCTTTGGATACATGCACAGGTGCTGCACAAAAGGCATTCTGGGTAAACACCCCAGCAACATTGGAGCCTGCAGCCAGTTCAAATATCACCAGGTCACGTCGGTTCTGATAGCGCACATAGGCTTCAGCCGAACCAATTTTAACCCCTTTCACCACATGCATCTGTGGCATAGATACGTCACCAACTGCCATTTTAAAGTCCAATATTGAAGTTTTAGAAAAATACAGCTTAGTTGATCTGCAACAAAAAATCGAGCCAAAGCCTGAGCCAGTCTGAGATTTGTTATGGGTTTTCACAATAAAAAACCAGTCATCAAGACTGGTTTCTACGTTTTTAAAATTAAGATATTTTTAATTTTGTGCAAGTTGTCCAGATTCGCTTAGTAAAGCCTGTTTCGCTTGTTGTTGACTTGCACTAGAAAGTGCAGGATTAGTAGCAACAATACGGTCTGCATTTGCCGCATTAGCAGCTGCAATCGCAGCGGTCTGCAACACAATCGGACGATTCTGATTGGCAAAGGTATAACGGATGCCGGTACGTGGGCTTGCCACAGTCACTTGTGCATCGGTACGTTGTACTTGAGCAGTAGTCGTACCCACCGCTTGCTGAACTTTATCAATTGTTGTGGTCGCTGCAGTTTGTGCAAAACTTAAGGCAGGCGTTGCCAAAGCGGCAATTATGAGCGTTTTTAATACTTTTTTCATTCAGGTTATTCCACTTTGAGGTGTTGAATGAGCCATTAAATAGCATTTAATTCCTAAGACTGCAAACAGTATTCAATTTCTGAAAAATCTTCATACATAAAAAAATCAGAGCCATGGGGCTCTGATTTTTAATAGCGTTTAGATCTTGCCATGACACTGTTTGTATTTCAGACCTGAACCACATGGACAAGGCGCATTACGACTTGCCGGTGCTTCAAAGACTGGTGCTACAGGATTCGCCTGAGCATTTTGCTCGGTCGTCACCTCATGTTCACCTGCCAGCAAGCCGTCAAACTCTTCATGAGATAACTGCAAACCCATTGCCTCAGCCTGTGCCTGCTGCTGTGCTTCCATTTCCGCCAGCTCTTCAGGTGTCGGTACGTGGATGCGTGACAGATCTGTCACGACATCGGACTTAATCGTACCCAGCATGTTTACAAACAGGTTATAAGCTTCTTTTTTATATTCCTGCTCTGGATTCTTTTGCGCATAACCACGTAAATGAATACCTTGACGCAAATAATCCATAGCCGCCAGATGCTCTTTCCAATGACGATCCAGAGAATTCAGCATAAAGTGACGTTCAAGCGAAGCTGCAGATTCTTCACCCATTTGTTCACGACGTGAACGGTAGCGGTTCAGTACTTCATCGGTAATGCGCACCACCAAAGCTTCTTCATCCAGACGACGGTCCTGTTCCAGCCATTGTCCGATAGGAAGATCCATCGAAAGATCTTCACGCAGCGCCAGTTCCAGACCTTCAATATCCCACTGGTCATGAATCGATTCAGGCGGAATATAGTTGGCGATTACACCCTGCATCACTTCACGGATCATTTCTTCAATATAATCCTGCAGTGAATTTTCTGCCAAAATGTCATCACGCTGACTATAAATGATCTTACGCTGTTCGTTATTGACGTCATCGTATTTCAGCAAATTCTTACGAATATCGAAGTTACGTGCTTCCACTTTACGCTGCGCATTTTCAATCGAGCGAGACACCATTTTGTGCTCAATCGCTTCATCTTCCTGCAAGCCCATGGCACGCATCATGCCGACTACGCGATCACCGGCAAAAATACGCATCAAGTCATCTTCAAGTGACAGATAGAAACGTGATACACCCGGGTCACCTTGACGACCGGCACGACCACGCAGCTGGTTATCGATACGGCGTGATTCATGACGCTCGGAACCGATAATATGCAAACCGCCTGAATCCAGCACAGCCTGGTGATTAACATCCCATTCTGCTTTCAGACGCGTTTCATCTTCAGGAGTCGGGTTTTCAATTTTAGCCAGCAACGCCTTCCAGTTACCACCCAAGAGAATATCGGTACCACGACCGGCCATGTTGGTGGCAATCGTCACTGCACGCGGCGCACCGGCCTGCGCAATAATATCGGCTTCACGTTCGTGCTGTTTGGCATTCAGTACTTCATGCTGGATCCCTGCCGCTTTTAGCTTATCCGACAGAATCTCAGAAGCTTCAATGGTGGCTGTACCAATCAAAATTGGTGCGACACCAGCTTCATGCACACGCTGAATTTCTTGAATAATCGCGTTATATTTCCCTTCACGATTTAAATAAATTAAATCGTTATGGTCTTGACGAATCATTGGACGGTGGGTCGGAATCAGCACCACATCCAGACCATAAATTTCTTTCATTTCCGCTGCTTCAGTATCAGCAGTACCGGTCATACCGGATAATTTTTTATACAGACGGAAATAGTTCTGGAAGGTTGTGGTTGCCAGAGTCTGGTTTTCCGGCTGGATTTCCAGACCCTCTTTGGCTTCTACGGCTTGATGCAAACCTTCAGACCAGCGACGTCCCGGCATGGTACGACCGGTATTTTCATCGACAATAATCACTTCACCATCGTTGATGATGTATTGCACATTGCGTTGATAGAGATAATGGGCACGGATCGCTGCAGTGACATGATGCAACAGGTTCAGGTTCGACGCTGAATACAAACTCTCGCCTTCTGCCAGCAAGCCCATTTCAATCAATTCACTTTCAATGGTTTCAAAACCCACTTCAGTAATTTCAACTGAACGCTGTTTTTCATCAATCCAGAAGTGACCGCCATCCGGCACTTTCTCTTCTTTCTGTGCCTGTAATTTTGGTGGAATATTATTGATGGCTGCATAAAGCTGTGAAGAATCTTCACTTTGACCGGAAATAATCAACGGGGTACGCGCTTCATCAATCAGGATCGAATCGACCTCATCAATAATGGCATAGGTCAAACCACGCTGCTTTTTCTCTGCTAGCGAGAACACCATGTTGTCACGCAGGTAGTCAAAGCCAAATTCGTTATTGGTACCGTAAGTAATATCGGCACGATAAGCTTCCGCTTTTTCCATCGGATTTTGCATGGAATAAATAATGCCGATACTTAGACCCAAGAATTCGAATAATGGACGGTTTAACTCGGCATCACGTTGCGCCAGGTAATCGTTCACGGTAATGACATGCACACCCTGACCACTGATGGCATTCAGATAACAGGCCAAAGTACCCATCAGGGTTTTACCTTCACCGGTACGCATTTCTGCGATTTTGCCTTCATGCAAGGTAATACCACCGATCAGCTGCACGTCATAATGACGCATGCCCATCACCCGCTTCGCCGCTTCACGACAGACTGCAAATGCTTCAGGCAATAATTTATCGAGGGTTTCACCCTTATTATATCGTTGTTTGAATTCTTCAGTTTTTGCAGATAAGTCTGCATCGCTAAGGGTAGATATCGTCGGCTCGAGCACATTAATCTTGTCTACGATTTTACGCATGCGTTTGAGTTCGCGCTCATTTTTGGTACCGAAGATTCCTCCGATCAGACTTGCCAACATGAATAGACTCTCTAAATCTTGCTTGTCAAATGAATATGTTCTTAGTCGTTATTATGGTGCTAGAAATTTGAACTACAAGGGTTTTGCTGTAAAACCGCTAAAAAAATCTGATCCTTAGTTCTAGCCCTAAGATCTAAGGCAAAGTAATGTAGCAAATTTTCCCTGTGCAACATAGTCAATTAAGTGACTGATTTTTGCGCTTCTGGATAGATGGATATCCTACTTATGCAATTTACTCATAAAGAAAGCAAAAAACACTATTTTTAATCATAAAAAAATTGATTCATATTAAATCGTATCTCGACACTAAAAGACCAATTGAGGCTAAAAAGATGAGTTTACGTCTAGGCGATACCGCACCGAATTTTGAACAGCAATCCAGTGAAGGCCTGATTAATTTTTATGACTTTCTGGGTGATAGCTGGGGCATTTTATTTTCACACCCTGCTGACTATACACCAGTATGTACGACTGAGCTTGGCTATACCGCAAAACTGAAAGACGAGTTTGCAAAACGTAGCGTGAAAGCCATTGCCTTGTCGGTCGATGATGTTGAATCGCATCATGGCTGGATTAAAGATATCAATGAAACCCAAAACACCACGGTGAATTTCCCGATCATTGCCGATCAGGATCGCAAAGTTTCTGAGCTGTATGACTTTATTCATCCGAATGCCAGCGAAACGCTAACAGTTCGTTCTTTAGTGGTCATTGATCCCAACAAAAAAGTCCGTTTGATTATTACTTATCCTGCATCGACCGGTCGTAATTTCCATGAAATCTTGCGTGTGGTGGATTCACTGCAACTCACCGATAAACATAAAGTGGCCACGCCTGCGAACTGGCAGCACGGTGATGATGTGGTGATTGTCCCTTCACTGAAAGATGAAGAAGAAATCAAGCAACGTTTTCCAAAAGGTTATACCGCGGTTAAACCTTATTTACGCCTCACGCCCCATCCTGAGCAAAATTAAAAGGACTCCTTTTTAATTTTGCGAAAGACAAGCAAAGTAAAGGATAAGAGAAACTCTATTTTCCACATTTTATGCTTTATCGAATACGACATTGACGTGCCACGGATTCGATTTGTTGATACAGCCTGTCTTCGGATAGGCTTTTTTATATTCAAAATCCCATATCCACTTTAAACTTGAAATAACAAAAACCACATCTATGCTCTATATGAAAATCTGCATATTTCCCATCCTGATGAGCTGCTTCCTGACAGGTTGCGTGACTACGCCCGCCCTGCCTGAGCAGCAACGTCCTCAGCATTGGGGACAGCCCATTCATCAGAATCATAATTTTCATCAAATCAGCAATTTTGTCTATCGTAGTGAGCAGCCTTCAACTGAACTCATTCCTTTATTAAAAAAGCATCAAATCGATGTAGTTATTAATTTACGTTCAAGGGATCAAGACAGCTTTGTTTTGAGCAATGAAAACTTTCAGCTACATCATGTACCCATACATACCTGGGCAATTGATCGGGAAGATTTATTGAAAATTATGCTACTGATTCAGCAAGCACAACAAAATCACCAGAAGGTGCTCTTGCATTGTTATCACGGTTCAGACCGAACTGGTGCAAGTGTCGCCATGTACCGGATTATTTTTGAACATTGGCCGATTGAGCAGGCACTACAGGAAATGAAACATGGCGGATATGGTTTTCATGCCATTTGGCACAATATTGAAAATTTATTTACCCCTGAAAATGTAAAATGGATTCGCGAGCAACTCACGAATCCATCTACAGAAACTTTGGTTAATGCAAAGAATTAACGCTTATCTAGCGGCACCCAATCGTTCACCCAAGCTGATTTCATATTTAGGCTGGCATCAGACGCAATTTTCTTACGAAGTGCATCTGCAGTCTCACGGTCTTTGGACGGACCCACCATGATACGTACACCTTTAGACGTTGAGCTTTTGGTTACTTTATAACCTTTGGCACGCAGTTTGGCTGCTACAGCATCTGCATTGGCTTCATTCGCTGCCAGTGCCACCTGCACCATCCATTGCTTGTCCTCTTCACCTTCCAGTAACTTACGCGCCTGTTCAGCTTCTGCTTTCTTCTTGGCTTCTTCGGCTGCAGCCTTTTTCTTGGCTTCTTCAGCTTTACGCTTTTCGTCAGCTTTACGTTCAGCTTCTTTCTTTTCAGCAGCCTTACGCTCTTCCTCGGTTTTACGTTTTGCTTCAGCCGCCTTACGTTCTGCTTCGGCTTTTTGCTGTTGCTCTAACTTGCGTTTTTCTTCAGCGGCTTTGCTTTCAGCAACTTTACGCTCTGCTTCTTTCTTGGCTGCATCAGTAGAACTATTGGCTTTTTGTTGGTCCAGCTGCTGCTGGGCTAACTTTTTTTCTTGCACCGCTTTTTCTTCAGCCAGACGTTTCTGCTTGGCCTGTTCATCTTCAACCAGTTCTGGCGGAATATTATCGGAACTTTGCTGTCCCAGACGGTGTGCATTCAGGGCAGCATATTCTTCAGCGGCTTTACGCGCAGCATCTGCTTCAGCCTGCTGTTGCATCGCTAAAAATTCAGCCGCACGTGCTTCCTGCTCTGCAACCGATTTTTCCCGGTCACGACGTTGCTGTTCAAGTAAACGCTTTTCTGTTTCCACATCGACCGTCAAAGAACCGAGCGAATGATTGCCTGTCTCTTTATTTTCAACTTCCGCAGCCTGTGCCGGATTTTGCTGACGGTCCTGATTGATTTCATCTTGGCCTTTCAGGAGTAATGCTGCCAATAAAACACCACCACCGAGTAAAACAACACCGCCCATCCAGCGCTGTTTGTTATTCATTGACATTCTTCCAAATACTCCCATACCGCTTCTAAGGTATGAAATGATCCACATACCAAAATCAGCTGATTATTATCTGTTTGATCCAGTGCTGATTTAAAAGCTAATTTTACATTGTCAAATTGTTCTACCGCCTCACCGTTTAAAGCATCAGCCAAAACTGTGACGTCTGCCGCACGTGGAACGGATAATGGTGCAATTTTCCACAATTGCACCGTGTCTTTCAATAACTTGACGACAGAATTTATATCTTTATCTGCCAGCATTGAAAATACACAAATGACTTCATTATATTTTTGATTGTAATTTAAATAATCTCGTAATTGTTTCAGTAGAAATTCGACCCCATGCGGGTTGTGTCCTGCATCAAAAATCACGGTTTTATTCTGGATTTGACGGATTTCAAACCGTCCCGGCAATTTTGCCGTTTGAATGCCTTGTGCAATTGCCTGCTGGCTGACGTTTAATCCGCTCAGCAGAATGGCGGCCACGGCGGTAGAAATATTATCCAGTGCCAGCGAACCTGTTGGGAGTTTTAAGGTCGTACCCGATGAAGCAAAAGCCCAGCTTTGGCCATCTTCAAAGGCTTTATAGAAATAATCACGGTTGATTGCATACAAAGATGCATTACATTCTTGAGCTTTATTTAGAATGGCTTGCGGGATCTGTTGCTGTCCACCAAACACGACTGGAATATCCGGGCGAATAATTCCGGCCTTTTCAAAAGCAATTTTCTCGATGGTGTCACCAAGCCAGTCAGTATGATCCAGACCAATATTGGTAATCACCGCCACATCCGGATTGACCACATTGACCACATCCAGACGGCCGCCTAAGCCAACTTCCAGCACCCAGACATCACAGCATTGATCTTTAAAAATCACAAAAGCAGCCAGTGTCGTGGCTTCAAAGAAAGACAGGCTCAAACCGCATTCGCGACGAGCCTGATCGACCTGAACAAAAGCATCAATCAGCAACTGATCTTCCACTTCAATGCCGCGTAATTTCACACGTTCATTGAAACGGTACACGTGTGGAGACTGATATAATCCGACCTTGAAGCCTTGCGCATTCAGGATCGCGGCCAGCGTGGTGGTGGTCGAACCCTTACCATTGGTTCCTGCCACCGTCAGCACTTTGGCCTCTGGAGATGTCACGCCCAGCTTTTCAGCCACCGGAATAACGCGCTCCAGACCTAAATCAATACCCGTAACGTGAACATGGCTCCAATAATCGAGCCATGTATTTAAAGAATCTGTTGCTAAGGGTGCTGTGTTCAATGCAAATTCATCAACTTCGTAACGATACGATAAACTGTATCACGTAATGCATGACGGTGAACAATCTGATCGATTACCCCATGATCAAGCAAATATTCCGCGCGCTGGAACGGTTCTTCCAGTTTTTCACGTACAGTCTGTTCGATCACACGTTTACCGGCAAAGCCAATCATCGCTTTCGGTTCAGCAATATGTACATCACCCAGCATTGCCAATGATGCGGTCACACCGCCGTACACTGGATGAGTCAATACCACTACATAAGGCAGACCTGCTTCTTTTAAACGCTGGATCGCAGCCGAAGTACGCGCCATTTGCATCAGGGACAACATGCCTTCCTGCATACGAGCACCACCCGAAGCAGCAAAACAGATCAAAGGTTGACGAGCTTCAATCGCATGTTCTGCAGCCT
Organism: Acinetobacter lwoffii; assembly: GCF_015602705.1. NCBI lineage: Bacteria > Pseudomonadati > Pseudomonadota > Gammaproteobacteria > Moraxellales > Moraxellaceae > Acinetobacter > Acinetobacter lwoffii. The sequence goes on along the minus strand of NZ_CP059081.1, from coordinate 600,628 downwards.
GAACAAAGCGGTCACCGACCACTGTGCCCATAGAACCGCCCATGAAGTCGAACTCAAACGCACAGGCAATCATCGGTACGCCTTTCAGCAAACCCTGAATTACCACCAGTGCTTCAGTTTCACCGGTTTTCTTTTGCGCTTCAGCCATACGGTCTGGATAGGCTTTACTATCGACAAATTTCAGGGGATCTTTGGCTATAAATTCCTGACCCAATTCTGTTTGTACCTGATCAAAGAACCAGTTCAGACGTTCACGGGCTTTCATACGCAAATGTTCATCACATTGCGGACAGACATAGGCATTAAATGACATGGCAGTACGGGTCACCAATGCATGACATTCAGGACACTCAATCGTAGGCTCGGTAAATGTCGCTTTATATGCCGTTTGCTCATCGGGTACCTGAATGCCCGGAACAGTACGCTCCGTCCATGGGGTCGATGGGCTCAGAATTTTGCCTGATTTCACTTGTTGACTCATACTAACTCATCGAGCGCTGCTCGAAGCTCCTTGACTTTATTCACCGTCGCAATAACGGCTTGTTCTGGTGCGAGCGTTGCAAACTGCTTTACAAACGCACTACCCACAATAACTGCATCGGCAGCAACACCCATCGCTTTCGCAGATGCAGCATCACTGATACCGAAACCTACGCCTACAGGAACATCAGTCACAGCTTTAATCTTTTGAATGCGTGTAGCGGCTTCAGAAACATCTAAAGTTGCTGCACCGGTCACGCCTTTCAGTGACACATAGTAAATAAAGCCGCTGGCCTGTTTTGCTACATGTTGAATACGTGCATCGGTTGAAGTTGGTGCCAGCAGGAAAATCTGATCCATGTCATATTTTTCCAGTACTTCACCCAGACTTTGTGCTTCTTCTGGTGGCAAGTCCACCAGCAACACACCGTCTACTCCACATTCATAGGCATAAGCCACAAACTTTTCATAGCCAATTACTTCAACCGGATTCAGATAACCCATCAGCACCACTGGTGTTTCGCGATCTTTCAAGCGAAATTCTTTCACCATGTGCAGGGCATCCAGGGTATTGGTTCCACCTGCCAGAGCACGTTCAGCAGCTAGTGCAATCACCGGCCCATCTGCCATCGGGTCCGAGAAAGGAAGTCCCAGCTCAATCACGTCGACACCCGCCTCCACCATCTCATGCAGCAAAGGCACTGTGACTTCTGGATGCGGATCACCCGCCATGACATAAGAAACTAAAGCTTTACGCTGTTGAGATTTAAGTTGTCCAAATCGTGTGGCTAAACGTGACATAGGGTGGTATTTTCCTTAACGTGTTTCAAACTTGAGGCATTGACTATGTAGAAATACAAGACATCGCATTGTAACGCTATTTTTTGTCCAATGAACAGTCTGCGATACCGACCTCGAGTACTTCATTTCCTGTGCGAAGATTTCAAAACAATTCGGAAGGGTCTATTTACGATTATTTTGATTTTTTTCACAATGATCAAAGATGCCTAATTTTGCTATTACCTAAAATCCTGAATATTTAGATAAACTTATTTTTATCATATAAAAATTAATAAAAATGCAGATGTTAGCGCATTCATTTAAAGTTTTCTGAAATAGCAAAACCTGCTTTATACTAGTCCTATTCTCTTACTTTTTTATCTCCTATGCAGACTGATTCTGAGGCTACAGTGCAGGCACGCGCCATTGCACTGCTGCCGCTTATTGTATTTTTAACCATATTTTTGGGTAGCGGGATCTATCATTCCCTGATCGGAACCGAGTTCGCGTTCTATCAGGTGAAAGCGCCTGTGGCTGCCCTGCCTGCGATTATCTTGGCTGCATTAGTGTATCGCGGCAAACTCAACCAGGGCATTGAGGAATTCCTCAGAGGTGCCAGTCATCCGAACTTAATTCTGATGTTTATGGTGTTTATGCTGGCAGGTGCTTTTGCCAGCGTCAGTAGCGCCATTGGCAGCGTCGACGCCACCGTGCAGATGGGCTTGTCAGTGATTCCACCTACATTTATTCTGCCGATGTTATTTGTGATCTCGGCCTTTATTGCCACGGCGATGGGTACCTCCATGGGCACCATTGCAGCCTGTGCGCCGATCGCTTTTGGTTTCACCCAGGTGACCGATATTGACGTGATTTATGCGATTGGTGCGGTCGTCGGTGGTGCCATGTTCGGTGATAACCTGTCCATGATTTCAGACACCACCATTGCGGCGACCACCAGCCAACGCGTACAACTGCGTGACAAGTTCAGAGTCAATGTCTGGATTGCAGTTCCAGCCTCAATCGTCACTATTTTAATTTACGTGTTAAGTACCGGCAGTAGCAACACATTGGAATACAAGGATTTTAACTGGCTTCTGGTCTTACCTTATATCGCCGTATTTATTTTGGCCTTTAGCCGTTTACACGTTCTGGCTGTACTGACCATTGGCGTACTACTTTCCGGCTTGTTTGGCCTATTTGCCACAGCTGAATTCGATCTGCTCAAACTGAATACTTCAATTTACGATGGCTTTGTCGGCATGTTTGAAGTGGCGTTATTGTCGATGTTTCTGGGTGGCCTGTCGGCGATCATGCAACGAGAAGGCGGTTTACGCTGGCTGATCGAGCGTATTTATAGCCTGACCCGTCTGTTTAAAGTTGGGAAGCAACGTGCCGGCGAAATCGGGATTAGTTTTTTGGTGGTGTTTTCGAATATCTTTGTGGCCAATAATACCGTGGCGATTATTCTGTCTGGTGATATGGCACGTGAAGTTGCCAAAGAATACGGCGTAGATCCTAAGCGTTCTGCGGCACTGATGGATATTTTCTCTTGCGTGGTACAGGGTTTAATTCCTTATGGCGCACAGTTACTACTGGCCTGTTCCATTGCAAAAATCTCGCCGGTTGAACTGATTGGTGGTGTGTACTATTGCTGGATTCTGGCCATTTTTGCGATTGCTGCGATCGCGTTTAGATTCCCTCAGGTGAAAGCAAGCACTTAATCCATCATCCTGCGAAAATAAAAAAGCGACCGATACCGGTCGCTTTTTTCAGCTTCGTGCTTTGTGTAACTGCCTTTTTCGCTCTAACAAGGTCTGTCCGGTGGCTGCCTTATAGGCCCGTGCCAAAGCCGACTGATCAGAATAATCCAGCTGCTCGGCAATCTCGGTCAGACCTAATCCCTGCTGCAACAACAGCTCGCAACGTTTAATCCGCTGCTGTTCCAGCAGTTTTTTAAATGAAGTGCCATGAGTGCTGAACAAGCGCTGCAAACTACGTGTCGACATCAACAACTGCCGGGCAAGCTGTTCAACTTTAATGGCCTGATGCTGGGTCCGCAGCTGTTCGGCAATCATTTGCTGCGCCTGTTCCAAATGATTTTCAAGGGGCGGCTTGGCTGCAATCGCCTGTTCTGCCTGATGAACCAGTAGCTGCAACAGCATTGGATCAGCCTGCTCAGACCCATGTGCCAGTCCTTGCAAATCCAGCTCTATGCCATAATAGTCCTGAGAAAATCTCACCTCACTGGCAAAAAACTTTTGATAATGTATTTTCGCCATGTCAGGCACATGGGCAAAACGTACACAATGCAGTAACAGTTGATGATCCTGCAAAATGACGCGTCCCAATTGCACCATCGCGGCCATGGTCAGCTCATTGAGCAGATTATATTTTTCATCCAGATAGGCCCAAAATAATTCAAGACTGTGTTCACGCTGCTTCAATTGCAAAGGTACAAACTCACTGCCATCAATCACCAGTCGTTGAAAGCGAATGATATGCCGGATCATTTCCGCAACGCTGCTGCTGCGCGAAGCCATATAGCCGAGCACGCCAAAATGTTCTGGACGAATAACCTGCACGATCTCGAAAATTAGTTGTGGACAGTTTAAATGTTGCCGGGTTCTTAACAGAAGCTGATTTAATAATTCCAGCGGCACTTGCGTGGCAAAAGGCTGATCAATCAGGGGGACAAGCGCTTCATGTACATCTTGCAGAAAGTCAGCTTCCAAAGGCTCAATTTGCAGACTGCGCAGATAAGTCGCCCAAAGCTGAATATAACCATTGGATATTTTAATTTCTTGCATGCGCGCTTCCCGCTGCCTGCTTTAGTCTAAGCAGTTTTATTTTCATTTGGCATAAAATGTATAAAAATTGGCAAGCACTGTCAAAACAATTACGGCATTCCCCGACATACTGTCAGCATCGTCACAAAAAAGAACTTCTAAGATGAATGCAGTATTAAAATCTTCAATAAAGCCCGTGGTCCGGACCCAGCTTGATTTTAAACTGGATGAAATTCCGCGCTACTGGTTTGGCGGCGATCCCTTTCTGACCCGCATGTTCGATGCCTTGAGCCTGACCTTTCCAGATGGCGAGCGTTATTTTATTCAAAGTGTGCGCCTGTTCCGCGATCAGATCACAGACCTGGAACTGCAACAACGTGTGGCAGATTTTATTCGTCAGGAAGCACAGCACGGCATTGCCCATGAAAAGATGAACCAGCTGATGCGTGAACAAGGCATGCCCGTCGATGATTTTATCGAACGTTTAAATAATATGTTCGCCTATGACCTCAAACATCGTTCAGCACAGTTCAATATTGCAACTACGGCAGCGGCAGAACACTTGACCGCGCTGATGGCCGAAACTTTTTTTGGACAGAAAGATACGTTAAGAGATGCCCATCCTTTTGTTCGTGCCATGTTTGCCTGGCATGCGATTGAAGAAATGGAGCATCGTGATGTGGCTTTTGACGTGATGAAAGATGTCGCGAAAACACCTGAATGGATGCGCAAAATGACCCTGCTCAGCACGACATTTTTGATGTTTAGTTATACCGTCTATCGCGCCAATGTCATGCTGAAACATGATGGCTTCAGTGTCTTGGAGCGTTTGCAAATGAACCTGAAAGGACTGCCTTGGTTGTTTGGCCGTAACGGCACCTTGACCCGCATGGGCCCACAATATCGGGACTGGTTTAAAAAAGACTTCCATCCTAGTCAGCATCCGGTTATTGCGCAATATGATGTCTGGGTAAAAACCTTAGCCGAAACCAATGACCCGATTCAGGCCGGTGAAGCCTTCTGGCAGGCCGCCAGAGATTAAGCTCAAATCAAAAAGCCTTCAGAATTGAAGGCTTTTAAATTAGGTCTTATGTCCTGCACTTTTACCATTTGGCATAATGCTGCTCAAGCAAGGCATATTCATTTAGTAAAATAATTTCCTGATCATCCTGCTGAATCGTTCCGGAAACCTTGGCTTGCCACTGACTAAACTGGCTCCCGACCAGACGCAGGTTGAGATTTTCATAACGGCGCCAGCCTGTGCTGACCATCAGATTCAATCTTTCATCCAGCGACTGAATCGTCCATTGGTTTTCCGATTCCTGTTGAAACAGCACATCGGCCAAGGGATAAATTTTCCCATTGATCCACAGACAGTTTTCGTTACCGAAGCTTTCATTTACGCCTGACGCCAGATTAATACCAATCCGGTTCTGGTTCAGATCCCAGAAATTACAGGACAACCAGAACCAGGCGGTTTCCGGGCGCAAAAAGCCGCAGGTATCATCCAGAGAGGCAAAGCTGCGTTCATTAAACTGGATGGTTTCACCTTGCTTGTTAATGAAAAAACCTTCACAGCCCAAGGTGGTTAATTTCTGGGTATAAGTCCAGCCATTTATGCCGGTCGGACTGCACATACTCAGTGGATTAGTTCCGGCACAAAAAATTCGCGCACTGAGTTTAATCTCGCCATATTTGCTGACATTGATATAACGCACGCCGTTGGCATGCTGGATATCGATCTGAAAAGGTGAATTATGGAAATAACTATGATTAAACAGTGGCTGTTCATCCAACACGGTGTTGCGTGACAGGAAATTAATCGCATTCCATTCCAGCACTTCATTGCTCATATGGTTATAGACATAGACAAAACCATGCCCTGCCCATGCAATATCGGCAATCGCCAGTCCAATCGTATAATGCTCGTGCTGAATACTACAGAATTTGAATTTTTTATATTTTAGATGCTTACGCCAGCCTGACAGCACATGACCATAAGGATTTTTGTATTGATATGCCTGATAGTCAATACTTTTTGGAAGCTCCTTGAAACGTCCATAACGCGGTTGTCCATTTGCCTGAATTAAATCCATTTAAGACATTCCATCTCAGTCAAAACTGTTTTTCCTTGGCAGTATTATGCCAATTATTAAATTTTGATAAAGAGATTTTTTAAACCGCTTATCGAATCATCAAGCCGGGCACAGGTTTAATTCAATCGCAAACTGCTTTAAATCGTGAGATAAGTATTTTCCCAGCGATTGCCGCTAAAACTACCCTCTAGCAGTTGTACGTAGTGGCCATAAACCTGATCGATGGCAATACAGTCATCTACATCCAGCACGCGGTCGGTATGCTGTTTTTGCCAGTGCCGGGCGAAGTAAGCTTTACCGCGCTGTTTAGCGACCATAGCATTCTGCGCAACCACCAACACATAACGATGTAACTCACCAAACTCACGTGGATCATAACCACCCAGATTAATCAGCCAAAGTTTTTCATCGGATTGCTGTGGCTGTGCATCAGTAAATTGCAGCACATAGGACTTGCCCTCGAACTCTAGCCCGTTGATTTGCGCCCAGGCATCAATATGCAAGCCTTTCTGTTCCGCAAACCAGGCATTTTTTAATTGCGGATAGGTATCTTCCAGACTCCCCCCCACAGCCAAAACCACATCATGAACTTCTGTATTGGCACGGGCATGACGACCACCGAGCATTACAATAAACAGGCTGGGCATTACATTTCCTTGTTAGTGTCAATCTTTAAGATCATTTCATTAATGCTTGCCAGTATAGCGCAAAGCTATTCCATGATGATGTAGCCCTCTGCCAAGGACAAATTTGCATCTTCAGCCTGACTGAATTTTCGCAAAACAGCATCCAGTCAGTCGGTATCGATATCCATATCGAGGATCAGTTTAAGTCTGTGTCGGACTCAAAAAACCATTTTCAGTGAATACAATTGGCTAGCGAATCATTTCCGATCATTTTCATCAGGATTTACAGCAGAAGATGATTATTTTTTTGTACAAAATACAAACACGGCTAAACCATACAAATCTGTACAAATTTTCACCCAAATTTCAATCTAAAGGCATATTTCGTTGACTGAAATGCGCTGAAAGACGATACTCTCAATGTTTTTATTTAAGCAAATCGGTTCAAAGAGACTGGGCCAAAAGTTCGGTCCTCAGAAACTCAATCCAACGCAAGGGGCTATATATGGCTGGTGGAAAGTCAACTATCATTTACACACTGACCGACGAGGCGCCATTACTGGCGACTTATTCTCTGCTGCCGATCATTGAGACCTTTACTAAGCCAGCTGGCGTTGAGATCGTCAAAAGTGACATCTCTGTAGCTGTGCGCGTGCTCTCCGAATTTACAGATTACCTAAGCGAAGAGCAAAAGGTGCCTGACACTCTAGCTGAGCTAGGTCGTCTTACACAAGATCCAGACACGAACATTATCAAACTCCCAAATATCAGTGCTTCTGTTGGCCAGCTAACAGCGTGTATCAAGGAACTTCAGTCTAAAGGCTATGCAATCCCTGACTATCCTGAAAACCCGACCACTGAAGAAGAAAAAGCAATCAAGGCACGTTATAGCAAATGTCTTGGTTCAGCAGTAAACCCTGTTCTACGTGAAGGTAACTCAGACCGTCGTGCGCCTGCTGCCGTTAAAAACTACGTGAAAAAACACCCGCACTCTATGAGCGAGTGGAAACAGTGGTCTCAAACTCACGTTTCACACATGGACGAAGGTGACTTCTACCACGGCGAAAAGTCAATGACTTTAGACCGCGCACGTGATGTGAAAATGGAATTGATCACCAAGTCTGGTGAAACCATTGTTCTTAAGCCAAAAGTTGCGCTTCAAGACGGCGAAATCATCGACTCAATGTTCATGAGCAAGAAAGCACTTTGCGACTTCTACGAGAAAGAACTTGAAGACTGTCGTGAAGCAGGCATTCTGTTCTCTTTACACGTTAAAGCAACCATGATGAAAGTGTCTCATCCAATCGTCTTTGGTCACTGTGTAAGAATCTACTACAAAGAAGCATTCGAAAAACATGGCAAGCTTTTTGATGAGCTTGGCATTAATGTCAATAACGGTATGGCCGGTCTTTACGAGAAGATCGAGGCGCTTCCGACTTCTCAACGTGAAGAAATCATCCGTGACCTGCACGCTTGTCAAGAACACCGTCCAGCACTGGCGATGGTTGATTCAGCAAAAGGCATCACTAACTTCCACTCTCCTAACGACGTCATTGTAGATGCTTCTATGCCTGCCATGATCCGTGGTGGCGGTAAAATGTGGGGCGCTGATGGCAAACCTTACGACTGTAAAGCAGTTATGCCTGAATCTACATTCGCGCGTATTTACCAGGAAATGATCAATTTCTGTAAGTGGAATGGTAATTTTGATCCAAAAACCATGGGTACTGTACCGAACGTTGGTTTGATGGCACAAAAAGCTGAAGAATACGGTTCACATGACAAGACTTTCGAGATCTCTGAAGCCGGTGTTGCAAACATCGTTGATCTTGAAACTGGTGAAGTGTTGATGTCACAAAACGTGGAAGAAGGCGATATCTGGCGTATGTGTCAGGTGAAAGACGCACCGATCCGCGACTGGGTAAAACTTGCAGTTACTCGTGCACGCAACTCTGGCATGCCGGCAATCTTCTGGCTTGACCCGTACCGTCCACACGAAAACGAACTGATCAAGAAAGTTGAAAAATACCTGAAAGATCATGACACCACTGGTCTTGACATCCAGATCATGTCACAAGTACGTGCAATGCGTTATACGCTTGAACGTGTGGCTCGCGGTCTAGATACTATTTCGGTAACAGGTAACATCCTGCGTGACTACCTGACTGACTTGTTCCCGATCATGGAATTGGGTACATCTGCGAAAATGTTGTCAATCGTGCCATTAATGGCGGGTGGCGGCATGTACGAAACAGGTGCAGGTGGTTCTGCTCCTAAGCACGTACAGCAGTTAGTTGAAGAAAACCACTTACGTTGGGATTCACTCGGTGAATTCATGGCGTTGGCGGTATCTTTAGAAGAAATGGGTATTAAAGAAGGCAATGACGACATCAAGTTACTTGCTAAAACTTTAGACCAAGCGACTGGTAAATTGCTAGATAACGACAAGTCTCCTTCTCGTCGTACTGGCGAATTGGACAACCGTGGTAGCCATTTCTACCTGGCGAAATTCTGGGCTGAAGAACTTGCTGCTCAAGACGAAAATGCTGAATTGAAAGCGAAATTTGCACCACTTGCAAAAACTTTAGCTGAAAATGAAGAGAAAATCGTTGCTGAGCTTGCAGCAGTTCAAGGCAAATCAGTAGACATCGGCGGTTACTACGCAGTTGATCAAGAGAAAGTAAATGCAGTGATGCGTCCAAGTGCAACTTTGAATGCAGCGCTTGAAACGATCTAAGCTTTTGCAAAACTGACTGAGTCAGTAATGTAGAAAAACCGGCGTCTAGGCGCCGGTTTTTTTATATCTGATTCATGCATCGCAATCACTGAAGTAATCTATTTTTTAAACGATGCTATGTAGTGTTATTTTCACGAGTTATCTTTTAAAACAAGCAGATAATTTTGAAGAGCAGAGAAAAAGAAACAGGTTATTATTTTTCAGGCAATAAAAAACCCCAAGACTGAATGTGCTTGGGGTTTTTTAGAATTTTGGTCCCGAGGGTCGGACTCGAACCGACACGTCATCTCTGACAGCGGATTTTGAGTCCGCCGCGTCTACCAATTTCACCACCTCGGGAGTGGATGAAAGGTATAATACGCGATTTCTCAGCACTGTCAACGCAGAATATTTTCATTTGTTTATTTTTAAAACAAATCGCATTTTTTCGTTTTAAAATCGAGCAATTCCCGCCATAAAAAAGAAAAAAGTTTATACTAGCCGCAGTTTTTTTAGCGTAAATCATCATGCAACTTTCTGATTTTAATTTTGATCTCCCCGATGAGCTGATTGCTCGCTACCCACTGGAAACACGCAGTGCCTCTCGCCTGTTGCACCTCGATGCCCAAGGTCAATATCATGACCATCAATTTACCGATATTCTGGATTTACTTGAAGACGGCGACTTGTTGGTATTAAACGACACCAAAGTCATGAAGGCCCGTTTAAAAGGTAAACGTGCTTCAGGCGGTGCGGTAGAAGTGCTGGTTGAGCGTATGCAAGATCGCTTTATTGCCTATTGTCATATTAAGGCCAGCAACACTCCGAAAGCCGGTGCAGAACTTTTTATTGGCCCGGATGCAGTGAAAGTGACCGTACAAGGCCGTCATGAAAATCTGTTTATTGTAGAATTTTCACAACCAATTCTCGATGTGCTGGATCAATACGGCGCCTTGCCGATTCCGCCTTATTTCAACCGTGAAGCGGAAGAGATTGATACTGAACGTTATCAAACCGTGTTTAATGACCCAACCAAACTGGCCAGCGTTGCAGCACCTACTGCCAGCCTGCATTTTGATGCCGATCTGTTGGCAAAATTGGAAGCCAAAGGGATTCAAAAAACTTTTGTGACCCTACATGTTGGTGCAGGTACTTTCCTGCCAGTGCGTACCGATGATATTCAAAATCACATCATGCACAGCGAATGGTGCGACGTCCCTGAAACTGCGGTCGAGATGATTCGTCAGACTAAAGCCCGCGGTAATAAAGTAATTTCTGTAGGCACGACTGCCACCCGTGCAGTCGAAAGTGCAGCACAAGCACATAACGGTGAACTGGCAGCCTGGACAGGTGATACCCAGATTTTCATCTATCCGGGTTATCAGTTTAAAGTGGTCGATCGTTTGATCACTAACTTCCATTTACCAGAATCGACCCTGTTAATGCTTGTGTCTGCCTTGTCCAATCGTGACAATATTCTGAATGCTTATAAGCATGCAGTAGACAGCCAGTATCGCTTCTTCAGTTATGGCGATGCCATGCTGATTGATCAGGCGAAATAAGCGAGAACCATTGCCCATGCCGATCGAGTCTGTACAACAGTCCATTCATATTCGCCGCAAGAAAAATGCAGTGGTGTTTCAAAATATCGCTCGGCTTTGGGATCTGGGTCAACAGGCCAAAACGCATCAGCAATTGCTGGATGGGCTGCATCCCTGGAATGGCCCGATTACGCTCAAGTTTGAAAATAACCTGCCGCTTGCGCTTGCCGGAATTGGGCTTTTTCTGATTGGCAGCATTTTTATTGCGCCGGGAAATATCTGGATTCAGGGCAGTGTTTTTCTCGGCTGTCTCTGTATCTTCTGGGCCTATATTTGCTATGAACAGCAGCAGCCCTTAGAGGAAGTCATTGCTTTTCTGGAAGAACAGGCACTGGCCAAAAAATATCAGCTTGCCTTTCAAAAACAGCCACTGCATATTTCCATGCCACTCAATCCCCTGCACTTTATCCGGCATTTAAAACAATTATTTCCAGTATTCAATCAAGGTTCGTTGAGTAATGAGATTCAGCGTTATGCCAGCACGGTCTGGGGAGATGAAAATGGCCAGCAACATCAGGTGCTACTGTTCCAATACCACTATATTGATGAAGTACAGGCCCGAAATAAGGAAGGTCAGCCAGTCAAACTGATGCAGGTCCATAAAGACCTGTGGGGCGTATTTGTGTTTGATATCCAGATTCAGGGACTGGCCGTTACGACTTCCAGAAAGAAATTTTATTATCCTTATAGCCATCCCTGGCACAGCAGCGATATTCGCACCAACCAGAGATTAAGCTTTTATGGCAGTGATCCGCTGCAAACTGCCAAATTACTCAGTCCGGGTTTTGTGCTGCGACTGGCAGAATTTTTTGAACAGCGTCAGGGTGATTTACTGTTTCACCCAGAAAATAAGATGCTGTGCTATCTAGGGCCCCATGATTTATTTCAGGTATCGAGCAAGCAGCAGAATATTAGCGATATTTCCACATTGCGCGGTCACCTGAGAACGTTTAAATTAAAACAGCTCGAAAACTTACAACATGATCTGCTGCAGTTTTTAAAATAAATTTTTCGCATCATTTTTAAAATATAGATATAGCTTGGGGAGATCTCGGATGGGATTTTTGATTTTATGTTTGGTCATTGTGGCACTGATTGTCGCGATTATCATGATCCGCAACAGTATTGTCCGTCATCACAACGCCACGATTCGCGCCTGGTCGGATGTCGCCAGTTATGAACGGCAAAAACTGAAAATTCTGGATGGGCTGCAACCGCTGGTCGAGCAATACTCGAGTTTTGAAAAAGGCACGCTAGAAAAAGTCACCGAACTGCGTCAGAACATCATAAACCTGAATATCAAGGATGCCGATATTGGACAATTACAACGCATTGAAAGTCTGAACAAACAGTTAATGCATAGCCTGAATGTCGTGATTGAAAATTATCCGGAACTGAAAGCCAATGACATCTATCTGAAAATGATGGCTGAAATTGAAGAACAGAATGAAAATGTCGGTGCGGCGATTACCATTTATAATCGCAATGTCGAGCTGTTTAACAACCAGATCCAGATTTTTCCGCACAACATCATTAATAATATGTTACTCAGAAAAAAAGTGGTACGTCCATTCCGTGATCAAAGCGTGACACAGAATTTTGATTACCGTCCGAACTTTCACTGAGTGAACAGCAAGATCTGATAAAATTTTGCATCCTTGGCGCATTAACTTATTATAAAAATAGCCAAGGATGCGGCTGTACCTATCTAAAACTTATAATATAAAGAATAAAAATTATGCTGGATTATTTAGAGCACTTGCAACAGACGCTGGTCGAGGAATTTTATCGGTTATACGACCATTATCAGGATGATCAAATCTATGCCTGTAGTCTGGTCTTTGACGAATTTTTACTGCTGGATGATCTGGCCATCTCGACTGAACGCAGTATTTTTAAAGATCCGGAAAATCCACAGCAATATCTGGCGGAACAGGATCGCTGGAATGTCCGGAAGTGGCGTTATCGGGCCCACGCTTTGCCCGACTCTGGACTTATCCCCTTTAAAACCTTACTGGCCGATTATTTTAAAACCCAGCACAGCTTTGGCCATCCGGTATTGGCACAGCAAAAACAGCTGCACGCGACGCATCTGGATTTATTGCTGGAGAGTTTTAAACAGGCCAAACATCGTCTTTCTGAAGCCTATGGTCTGGATCTGGATGGCATCCTGTTTTTCATGAGCCTGCCCACCCAAGTCGAATTTGAATGCCAATCTGCACAGACACTTAATCCTGAGCATATTCATTTACAGAAATTTCTGGCATCCAGACAAACTACTCATTTACCTGCCATGCAGAAACGCTTGAAACTCTCGCAAAACGACAAAGATATCTTGATTGATCTAGAGCAGATGCTGGTGATGGAGCCTTATGACTATTTGCAAGTGGCACAAGATGCCTATTTGCTAACCTTGGAATCCTACTTTGTCGATAGCAATATTTATATCCAGAAACTGATCCAGCATATCGCTGCAATGGCCTCAGAACCGGATGGCAGCTGCGCCCTCAGCCGGGAAGATATTCAGCAGCGCTTACAGCAGTTTTCTACACATCCCCCAATATCTCCGAATGTTCCCTTGCTTCAGCGATAAATAAAATTACAGAGCGAATGCTCTACAATGCTGGCGTTTAGTGTAAGAATCAAGGAAAATAGCGCCCTTTAGCTATAACAATCAGCGAACTGTTTTTTCGCCTTGATGTGGAACTCCTATGAAGTTTGAAAAATTAGGTCAGTCGGGCCGTGCCCGTCGTGGTCGTTTAACGCTTGAACATGGTGTGGTGGAAACCCCGATGTTCATGCCTGTGGGTACTTATGGTACGGTCAAGGGCCTGTTGCCACGCGACATTAAAGAGATCAAATCTCAAGTCATTCTGGGCAATACTTTCCATTTGTATCTACGTCCAGGACTGGATGTAATTCGTGAACATGGCGGCCTGCACGGATTTATGAAATGGAATAGTCCAATTTTGACCGATTCAGGCGGCTTCCAGGTCTTCAGTCTGGGCGCAATGCGTAAAATTAAAGAAGAAGGTGTCACCTTCCGCTCGCCGATTGATGGTTCAAAAGTATTTTTATCGCCTGAAATTTCAATGGATATTCAGCACACGCTGAACTCTGACATTGTGATGATTTTTGATGAATGTACCCCGTACCCTGCGACGCATGAAGAAGCGCAAAAATCTTTGCAACTGTCTTTACGCTGGGCCAAACGCTGTAAAACCCAGCATCATGACGTGCTGAAAAACCGTAATGCGCTGTTCGGTATTATTCAAGGCGGCATGTATGAAGATTTACGCGATGAATCTTTAAAAGGCCTGCTTGAAATCGACTTTGATGGTTATGCGATTGGCGGTCTGTCCGTTGGCGAACCCAAAGAGGAAATGATCAAGGTTCTGGATTATCTTCCAGAAAAAATGCCGGCAGATAAACCGCGTTATTTGATGGGTGTCGGCAAGCCCGAAGATATTGTGGAAGCGGTACGTCGTGGTGTCGATATGTTTGACTGCGTGATGCCAACCCGGAATGCACGTAATGGTCACTATTTTGTGACAGACGGTCTGGTACGGATCCGTAATGCGAAATATCGTCATGATCAAAGCCCACTCGATCCACATTGCGATTGCTATACCTGTACCAACTTCACCCGCGCCTATTTATTCCACCTCGAAAAATGTGGAGAAATGCTTGGTTCGATGCTGGGTACGATTCATAATCTGCGCTATTACCTGCGTTTGACTGAAGCGATGCGTGATGCATTAGACAACGGTACATTTGACGAATTTGTTCATGACTTTTATGCCCGCCGTGGCCTGGAAGTGCCACCTTGTCCGCAAGATTAATCCATCAGTATTTGCGCTGAGGAAAAAGACAATGTAAATTGCAAGAATATGTCAATTTATTATCGAGTTGATCACCAGTTTTTTATTTTAGGAAAATGTAATGAGCCTTTTTATTTCGACTGCTCACGCTGCAGGTGAAGCTGCACAACAACCAAGCATGATGGCGAACCTTTTGATGATTGCTGTTTTTATTGCAATCTTCTATTTCTTGATCTGGCGTCCTCAATCTAAACGTGCCAAAGAACACCGTGCTTTGGTCGACAGCCTTGGCGTTGGCAGTGAAGTGGTATTTGCAGGCGGATTAATGGGCAAAATCACCAAGATTGAAGGTGACTTCGCAGTGGTTGAATTGAGCCGTGGTGTAGAAGTCAAAGTTCAACGTGCAAGTGTGATTTCAGTCCTCCCTGAAGGCACTTTAAATAACCTTTAATCAAAAAAAGTCGTGCCCTCGCACGACTTTTTCATTTTAAGAAGAAAACGAATGCGTTACCCAGCATGGAAATATGTACTGATCCTGGTTGTCCTGGTGATCAGTACCTTATATGCCCTGCCAAGTTTGTATCCAGATGAACCTGCTGTACAGATTTCGGGTGCCAAAGCCGGTACTCAAATTGATGCAAGCATCGTACAAAAAGCAGAGCAAATTTTAAAAACTGAAAATATTGCCACCCATGACAATAGCTTTGGCAACAATGCAGCTTTATTACGTGTAGATTCAAGTGAATCGCAGCTTAAAGCTAAAGAGGCTTTACGTCGTGGTTTAGGTGATGATTACGTGGTTGCACTGAACCTTGCCCCGACCACCCCAGAATGGCTGCAAAAAATTGGTGCCAAACCAATGAAGCTTGGCCTGGATTTACGTGGTGGTGTTCACTTCTTGCTTGAAGTGGATATGGACAAGGCTATTTCCCAGCGTATGGAAACCTCTGCGACGGATCTACGTCGTCAGTTGCGTGATAACAACCTGAAATTTAATAGCCTGAATTTAAGCAACAACACCATTGTGATGCAGTTTGCCAACAATGATGACCGTTCTGCAACGATGGACTTCTTGCGCCGTAATGGCAATGAGTTTACCCAGCAGGCTGTTGCGACCGAGACCGGTTCGACCTTACGTCTAAACTATACTGATGTGCGTAAGCAAGAAATTGAATCTTATGCTGTCAATCAGAACTTGACCACTTTACGTAACCGTATTAACGAGTTAGGTGTGGCAGAAGCACTGGTTCAAACTCAGGGCAGCAACCGTATTGTGGTTGAGCTTCCTGGTGTGCAGGATACCGCTGAAGCGAAACGTGTCTTAGGTCGTACCGCGAACCTCGAGTTCCGTCTGGTGTCTGACCTGAATGATCAATATATTGATCCATATACCGGTCAGGCAACGGGTGCATTGCCACCAGGTACAGAAGTCTTTGCTTATGAGTCACTGGACAGTGGTCGTCAGCTCCTCTTGAACCGTAACCGTATCTTAACCGGTGAACGTGTTCAGAATGCATCAAGTGGCTTTAGCCAAGACACAGGCGGTGCTGAAGTTAACATTACCTTGGACAGCGCAGGCGGCAAACTGATGTCGGATGCCACCCGTAATGCGGTCGGCAAACGTATGGCCGTCTTGTTCATCGAGAACAAGCAGCGCATTAATTATGTGGAAGACCCTGCGACCGGCACTCAGACTGAAGTTCGTACCCCGTATACTGAATCTGTAGTCATTAACGCTGCAACCATTCAGGCAGTACTGGGTTCTCAGTTCCGTATTACTGGCCTGGACTCGCCGCAAGAAGCTGCTGAACTT
Source organism: Acinetobacter lwoffii (assembly GCF_015602705.1). Taxonomy (NCBI): domain Bacteria; kingdom Pseudomonadati; phylum Pseudomonadota; class Gammaproteobacteria; order Moraxellales; family Moraxellaceae; genus Acinetobacter; species Acinetobacter lwoffii. Next base: position 583,909 of record NZ_CP059081.1, on the reverse strand, counting down.
GCCTTGATGCTGCGTGCAGGTGCGTTGGCTGCGCCAATGTATTTTGTTGAAGAACGTGTAATTGGTCCAAGTCTGGGTCAAGAAAACATCGATAAAGGTGTACTTTCAACTCAGATCGGTTTCCTTCTGGTCGCCATCTGGATGGTGGTATTCTTCCGTCTGTTTGGTGTGATTGCCAACTTTGCCTTGGTCTTTAACCTGGCGATGATTTTGACAGTCATGTCTTGGATTGGCGCTTCCCTTACCCTTCCGGGTATTGCCGGTATCGTCATTACCATCGGTATGGCGGTCGATGCCAACGTACTGATCTGTGAACGAATACGGGAAGAAATGAAATGGGGAGCTTCGCCAAAACAGGCGATTGTGGCCGGTTATGATCGTGCCTATAACACCATTTTCGACTCGAACTTGACCACATTCCTGGTGGCGTTCATTCTGTTCGCGATTGGTACAGGTCCGATCAAAGGCTTTGCCGTAACCCTGATGATTGGTATTGTCTGCTCGATGTTTACTGCCATTACAGTAACGCGTGCCGTGGTACAGCTCATTTATGGCAAAAAACGTAACTTGAAAAAGTTGAGCATTTAAGGAGATCACTGATGACTGAAAATACTCAACTGAATCAAAAACAGTACGGTCGCCCGGAAGACGAACGCATTATTCCGTTTATGAAGATTGCGATGCCTGCGGCATTGTTTTCAATCCTCTTAACCGTTGCGAGTATCTTCTTTATTGCCACCAAAGGCCTGAACCTCGGTTTAGACTTTACCGGTGGTGTGGCAGCCGAATTAAACTATACCAATCCGGTCAAACCTGAAGATGTCTCCAAGGCATTGAACCAGGCAGGCTTTAATGATGCTGTGGTTCAGACTTTAGGTTCTGAACGTGACCTGATGGTGCGTATGCCGGTTCAGGAAGATATCGAAGCTGAAGACCTGACCAAAGCTGTTACAGCCGCAGTTCAACTGCCAAATAATGCGGCAGAAGTACCGAAGGTTGATGTCGTCGGTGGACAGGTCGGTAATGAGCTCTATGTCCGTTCTGGCGGTGCTGTGGCACTTGCGCTCCTGCTGATGCTGGTCTATGTCACCATCCGCTTTGAGGTCAAGCTGGCTATGGGTGCAGTATTGTCACTGTTCCATGATATCGTCGTTACCCTCGGGATTTTTGCGATGATGCAGTGGCCATTTGACCTGACTGTACTTGCAGCACTCCTTGCAATCATCGGTTTCTCACTGAACGATAATATCGTGGTCTCTGACCGTATCCGTGAGAACTTCCGTAAGATTCGTGGTGCAGAACCGGTCGAGATTATCAACATTGCCCTGACTGAAACCCTGCGTCGTACCATTCATACCTCTATGACCTTATTGCTGGTGGTGCTTGCCATGATGCTGATGGGTGGTGATGGTCTGAAATGGTTCTCGATCGCGATGTTTGTCGGTGTCTTTGTCGGGACCTATTCGTCGATCTATATCGGTACGGCCTTTGCCTTGTGGCGTGGTCTGAACCGTCAGGACTTTATTGTTCAGGTGAAACCAGAATTTGAAGACGAGAACCAGATTCCATAATCTGTTCTGTTTCATGTTCATCGTTCAGCCCGTCTTATGATGGGCTGAATTATTTCTGCCGTTTGAATATGTGGCAGTGGGAAGAATCGCAATGACTGAATGGGTTTTCTCAATATCGGTTTTTTGAAAAATCACCTTTCTGCTTTCATCCAGACTTTGGAATTCATAATGATCCCGAGCTTCGCTCACCAACTGCAAAATGAGCTGCAGGCCATTGACCAGATACACACAGAGTATGCCTGCAGTGGATAACTCGGCCTGTTTGTCACAAATCAGCCACCAGCCCGGTTTTAAGCTGGGAAAATAATACGACCCTGCTACCTGAATCGCATAATGCTGTGATTGCAGATGAAAAATATCCTGATTGAATGAGAGCGGTGAATCCAGGGAGATAAGTGCAAATGCCTGCTGTTCTATTACCTGCATTTGAAATAGTCTGCCTTGCTCTGGTATTGAAACTAATTCAACTTTTGGTTCAACCGACTGATCTAGAATGAACACATCTAGACCCAGTTGTTGTTCCAGTTCCCTTGCAGCCTTCTCCCCGATCTGACGTTTGCTATTCAGTAATTGCGCAATATATGAGGCTGACAAACCGAAATGCTCACAGATTTCTTTGCCAGTTTTAAATTGCTGCGTCTCGATCAGCAGATCAATCACCTTGGCCAGATTATTTCGTCTACGTTCAAATATTTCGGTCGCGCTCATTTTGGTTTGCTGGTCTGTTTTTTATCCATATGATTCAAATACCTTACAATAAAAAAGCCCACAATTGAATTGCAGGCTTTTTAAACTTACATAACAGGAATTAAGTACCCTGTACCAGACGACGCGCGCTGATAATTCCCGGTTGCTGCTCAAGACGGGCCAGCAGCTTGGAAAGTTGTGCCAGACCTTTGACTTCAATCAGCAGCTTCATATTGGCAATACCATCCGCTTCCGAAATGGTATTCACCTGACGGATATTGATCTGATCCGAGAAAATCACTTGCGTGAGATCTTTGAGCAAACCGCGTCGATCATAAGCTTCCACCACAATCTGTACGCTCTGACCACGAGTCGGCTGCATTTCCCAATCGGCTTCTACCGCACGCTCAGGCTCTTGGGTGATCATGCGCACATAGTCCGGACAGGCCACCTTATGAATGCTCACTCCACGATTCAGAGTGATATAGCCAGCGATCGATTCACCATGCACCGGTTGGCAACATTGCGCGACATGCAGTTCCACGTTATCTAAACCGTCGATCAGAATCCCGTGCGCTGACAGTGTATGACTGGCACGCGGGTTCAAGGCAGGTTTCAGCACCAGCTCAGGCTCGTCCTGATCCAGATGCATGTGACGGTTCACCTGATTAATCAGGGCATGCAGGCTGATATCACCATTGACCAGATTCACCAGAATGTCATCACCGGTTTTGACATTGAAGTGGTTGCAATAATCACTCAGATCAATCGATTTCGGATGAATTGCCAGACGTGACAATTCTTTGTTCAGTACTTCACGGCCGACTTCCAGGTTCTTGCTACGATCCTGCTGACGGAACCAGTGACGCAGCTTGTCCCGCGCACGGGCAGTCTTGATATAACCTAATGAATTGACCAACCAGTCCCGATTCGGTTCCCGGTCTTTTTTGGTCAAAATCTCGACCTGCTCACCTGTTTTCAGGGTATAAGTCAGCGGCACATAGCGCTGATTCACCCGTGCGGCATAGCACTTGTTCCCGACCTCGGTATGCACATGATAAGCAAAGTCGAGTACGGTCGAATCACGTGGTAGCTCTTTGATATCGCCATCACGACTAAACACATAGATCTTTTCGAAGCCTTCAAAATCTTGAATATGCTCAAAATTCTCTATTTCATCTTCAGATTCTTTATGTGCACTGCTTTCATTACGTTCTTGATAATGCTCAAGTACCGCACGTAAGGAATGCAGACGATGGTTAAAGGAGCGATCTGTGGTTTTCGCGCCTTCTTTATAATTAAAGTGTGAACACACCCCAAGTTCAGCTTCGTCATGCATTGCATGAGTACGAATCTGCACTTCAAGTGACTTGTTCTCGGCAATCACCGCAGTATGCAAAGAACGATAGCCATTGGCTTTCGGATTGGTAATGTAATCATCAAACTGATGCGGAATGTGGCGCCAGATCTGATGCACAATACCTAAAGTGTGGTAACACTCCGGCACACTTTTCACCAGTACCCGTAAAGCACGAATATCATAGAGCTGATCAAAGCTCAGGTTCTTGCTTTTCATTTTTCGATAAATCGAATAAATGTGTTTCACCCGGCCATTAATTTCAGCTTCGATGCCATGCTCGGCCAATTCATTGCGTAATTTATCAATCACAAACTGAATATACTGTTCACGCTCCAGACGCTTTTCATTCAGTAAGGAAGCAATTTCTTTATAACGTTCCGGCGCAAGATAACGGAAAGCCAGATCTTCCAGCTCCCATTTCAGCTGGGCAATACCTAAACGGTGTGCCAGTGGCGAGTAAATGGTCAGAATTTCTCGGGCCACCCGTTCCTGACGCTCACGCGAGGAATTGGCCAGTTCACGCAAGGCATAAGTACGTTCGGCCAGCTTGACCAGAACAACACGTACATCTTCAGTGACCGAGATTAGCATTTTGTAAATGCCAGACAGATGTTCACGCTGGTTATTATTGAAATGATCTTCCAGACGCTTATTTTTTTCGATCAGCTCAGACAGCTTACCCATGGCAAGCGTACCTTTGACCAGGCTATGCACCTGTTCGCCGAACTGTTCCAGTACTTCACTGAGTGGCATGACGCCTTCACGAACAGCACGATACAGCATGGCTGCGGACAAAGTATCTTCATCCACATGCAGATGTGCCAGAATATCCGCCATCTCAATACCGGTATAAAAGGTATTGGAGCGGTGCTGAACCGTACTTTGCAGCTCTCTTTCTAATGTTATGTGGGCGACTTCTTCGAGCTGCGTTAAAGGTGCGCCATCTAATATGCCACGAACCCGATCCAACCATTCAGTCAGATCCTGGTGTGCTTGTTCGGCATGTTCTACAGTCGTCTCCTGTGACAACTCATTGAGTCGTCCAGGGAGTTGCTCACGTACTGTGACCATACCCGTCTCCTACTTTTAAAAACATCATTTCTTTAATCGTTTATTTGATTTTCTTTTTCGAACAATGCGATTGATTCCACATGTCCAGTATGTATAAACATATCCATCACGCCCGCCTGGGTGAGACGATAGCCCTGTTGTACCAAGAGTCCTGCATCTCTGGCGAGTGTCGCAGGATTACATGACACATAAACGATTCTTTTAGCTCCAAACTGAGGGAGATAATGCATGACTTTTTCTGCCCCGGCACGTGGCGGGTCGATTAATAATGCATCAAAACCTTGATTTGCCCAAGTATGGTGCGAGAAATCTTTGGTTAAATCTTGTGAATAGAACGCTATTTGTGCAATACCATTGTTTTTGGCATTTTCCGCACCACGTCGAACCATTTCATCACTTCCCTCGACCGCAATCACCTGACCCGACGCACCAACACAGCGCGCCAGCGGCAAAGAAAAGTTTCCTAATCCACAAAACAGATCCAGAACCCGTTCACCCTGTCGTAGCTGAAGCAAATCACATGCCAATCGTACCATTTGCGGATTGATGCTTGAATTTACCTGGGTAAAGTCCAGAGGATTAAAGCCGAATTTCACATCAAAGTCATCAAGACCATAGTGTAAGCGTGCAGATGCTTCTGGATCATCTATCCGCGAGAGCGTTTCTTTGCCGGCAGGCTGCAGATACAGTTGCCAGCCTTTCTGTAACGTAAATTCGCGCAATTGGTTGACATCATCGGCAGATAATTTTGCAGTTTCACGCACCAGCAGCGCAATGTCCTGATCCCCCATGGCCAATTCTATATGACCGATGTCAGCCTTACCATTGAGACCTTGCAGCAATTGTTTAAGACGTATAACCGAGCCAAACTCGCGATCCAAGATCATACAGCGATCAATCGACGTGAGTTTGTTGGACTGATTTTCACGAAAGCCCACCACCAGCTGATCCTTGGAAGGCAGATAACGCACCCCGATTCGGGCTTTACGACGATAATCTTCACGTTGTGAACGTAAAGGCGGTAACCATTGATCAGGCTGGATTCCGGCAAAATGCTGAAGATGTGATTTCAGCACATTCTGTTTCAGTTCAATTTGCGCATCCGCAGCAATATGCTGCATATTACAGCCACCACAAACGCCAAAATGTGAACACACCGGCTTCACGCGAATCTCAGAAGCGTCGCTCAACAATTCAAGGCTGTCAGCTTCTTCTAGCTTCTTAACTTCTCGGGTAATGCGGGCACGCACGATTTCACCCGGCAAGGCATAACGGATAAAGACTTTCTTGCCATGTTTATGCTGCGGATGATCCGGATGTGAACCATAATGAGCGATGCCACGTCCCTCATGCGATAGTGACTCAACCTGAAAAATATACTCGGGTTGCTGGATAGGACGTGCTTGTGCTCGATGTTTCATGAAAACCTAGGGTGTGGAGATGGGAAAATCAAATTGGGTAAATTCAGTTCGTTGTGAAGTTTCACGCCAGACTGATAAAAAGTCCGCATGTTGCGGTTGAGTCTGCAAATATTGAATCGTGCTTTGCAGCAGATGCTGATAATCCGGCAGCAACAGCTGGCCTTTTAACAGCAACCAGCGGATATACACCAGCCAGGTATTCAGGACATCACCTTCACAATAAGACGTTAGTTCGGTCCATTGCTGATTGCGGACATATTCCGGAACCCGATAGGCTCCGTCACCGCGCTTGCCTGGATAGCCCAGCAAATGTGCAACATCATCCAGCTTCTGGAAATGACGGGCATGAAACATGGCCATCACATCCATCAAGTCGACATGACGATGATGGTAACGATTCTGGTAGTTATTATAACGCTTTTGCGTATCAATTTCGCCCTGATCGAACAGACTCGGTGCAGAGAGCCCATGATACATGGCGCGGTATAAAATCACTGGTAAATCAAACTGTGAGCCGTTCCAACTCACTAGAGTCGGATGGCGCTTGTCAAAAATCGACAAGAATTTTTTCAAAATTTCTGCTTCAGAATGCTGTTCTCGGCTAAACGAAAACAGCTTCATGCCCTGCTCATCCATCCACAAACCGGAAATACAGACGATTTCATGCAGCGGCAAACGCTGAAAATCCGAGCCTGAATCCTGACGGCGTAATTTGGTCAAGGCCTGATCCAGATCTGCTTCGGGCAGGTCCAGACCAAACAGATGCGCGCCTGATTTGAGATCGGTTTGGGTTTCAATATCGAAAGTTAAAACAGGTAGGCGCATAAAACAGTGCTCAAATAATTATTCAGGATCTTGTACAGAGAATAACCCTGTAGACAAGTAACGGTCACCACGGTCACAGATAATACACACAATTACTGCATCCGGATGTTCTTCCGCCAGTTTAATCGAGGCCCATACTGCCCCACCAGAAGAGGTTCCGGCACTAATGCCTTCTTTCTGTGCCAGCTTACGCATGGTTTTTTCAGCTTCGATTTGTGGAATATCAATAATGCGATCGACTCGGCTGCGGTCGAAAATGGTTGGCAGATATTCTTCTGGCCAGCGACGGATTCCGGCAATGCTTGAACCATCAGATGGCTGTAAACCGACGATCTGAATATCAGGATTCATTTCTTTCAGGTATTTCGACACACCCATGATGGTGCCGGTGGTGCCCATAGAACTGACAAAATGGGTAATCTTGCCACCGGTTTGCTGCCAGATTTCTGGACCCGTGGTCAGGTAGTGTGCTTCGACATTGTCCGGGTTTCCAAACTGATTCAGCACTAGACCCACGCCATCATTTTGCATTTGAGCAGCAAGATCACGTGCACCTTCCATGCCCTGCTCTTTGGTTACTTCTATCAGCTCGGCACCATAAGCACGCATCGCATCCTTACGTTCCTGACTCATATTGTTCGGCATGATCAGCTTCATTTTATAGCCACGCATTGCTGCGACCATCGCCAATGCAATCCCCGTATTTCCGCTCGTTGCCTCAATCAGGGTGTCACCCGGCTTGATCTGCCCACGCTTCTCGGCCTGCATGATCATATTGTAGGCCGGACGGTCTTTGACCGAACCTGCCGGGTTATTGCCTTCGAGTTTCGCGAGTACTGTAGCTTGAGTGTGACTTGCCAGACGCTGTAAACGCACCAGCGGCGTTTTGCCTACATAATGGTCTAACAAAAATTCATCTGCTTGAAAATCAGGGGTGGTATTACTCATTATTTGCACCTATATCGAGGTGCGGCTATTGTATGAAAAAATGCTTTTCCCTGCACCCATTTAGCAAGGCTTTTTCAGAAAACTCACTAAAACTCACACAGTAGCAAGCCATAAGCTACATTTCCCGATAATTTAGCCAGGTGAAGCAGCTCGCTGGTGAAGATGAAAATAATATTTCAGTCTGGCACTTTTACAGATTGAAATATCGTGCGCCTTAGTCTTGCTGTACCTGAGCAAAATTAACTGAAATCTCTTGTATTTTTACCCCCTAATCCGAAGCTTTATAAAAATAGTGCTTAAATTTTAACTGTCGATTTAAAGCATGCTAATATGCCAGGCATAAAGAAAATACTGCTTAAATCATGTCAACGATCAACAAAAAGCTGTTTAAACGCCTACACTTAAATCATGCCTATGGACAGCTGATTGCGCTGATTTTTGTGCCAATTACCATTTTGGCCTGTGTCGGTGCCATGCTGGTGTTGACTGAAACCTCAAATGCCGCACGTGCCCAGCAGAAGCAGATGGCCATTGCGATTCTGACTCGCTTTCAAGGCACTTCAGAATATGCCCTGGATATCTTGAACCTGTATCCATGGCAATATGACCAAGCCCACAACGCCATGCAGAACATGCTGAATGAAAAGCATCTGGTTCGGGCAGCGGTTCTAGACGAAAATGGCAAGAACCGTTTGGGCATCGGCTTTCAGGAACAGGCACCTTGGCCAGAATTTGAGAAAAGCGGCAATTTTGTTGGTCCGATTCTGCATCAAGATAATCATATCTATGCCATTAAAGTGAATGAAAACACTTTTTCTACCGGCTGGCTGGCGATCGAACTGGATAACCAGCCGCTAGCAATTGCCCGTTACCGAGTACTGATCGTACTGATTGCGACCGGATTACTGACCTTATTATTGTTATTACTTTGCTTGAATTTCTACTCACGGCGCTGGATCGCCCCAATGTATGAGATTCGCATGCAATTGCAACGCCTGAATGCCGATACCCTCGGCCAGCATATGGTGATTAACAGCACCGGCGAGCTGCGTTTATTGCAACGTGATATCGCCAATGTGGTGAAACGTTTGCATTTCAGCTTTCTGGAACTGCGTGAACATACCGAACAGACCGAAGACGATTTACGCCGCACCCTCGACACTTTAGAAGTCCAGAATATTACCTATCGTCAGGCACGCGACCAGGCGATCTCGGCCAACCAGGCCAAGTCGGTGTTTCTGGCCAATATTTCCCATGAATTGCGCACCCCGCTGAACAGTATTGATGGTTTTATTCATCTGTTGTTACGTCAGGGCAATCTCAGCAACGAGCAGAGCCTGTATTTGCAGACCATTCGTAAGTCTTCGGCGCATTTGCTGGCACTGATCAATGATGTTCTGGATTTTTCCAAAATTGATGCCGGCAAACTGGAACTGGAAACGGCACCTTTTGATCTGGAAGAAGCGATTTTTGATGTGATGGACATGTTGTCACCTCTGGCAGCACAAAAACATATTGATATGGCCTTCTATTATGCAGATGGTGTGCCAAAACACATTATTGGTGATGCGCTACGATTTAAACAGATTCTGACCAACCTGATTTCCAATGCGATCAAATTCACTCCGGATGGAGAAATCATTGTCCGGGCACGCATGGAACATGATGGAATGGATCAGTGTGTGCTGCATTTTAGTGTACAGGATAGCGGCATTGGCCTGAGTGGTACCGACCGTAAAAAGCTGTTTGAGTCCTTCTCGCAGGGTGATACCTCGGTGACCCGTCAGTTTGGCGGTACCGGTCTTGGTCTGGCAATTTCCAAACAGCTGGTCAGCCTGATGCATGGCCAGATTGGCTTTGAAGACAATCAGGAACGTGCCCCAACCGAAAAAGGCTCGACCTTCTGGTTCACTGCCCAGTTCCTGGTCGATGAAGATACCGTGATTGAGCATCCTGATTTTAGCGAATTGACCGTGGTATCTTATCTTGCACATCCGGCAACTGCGAATGTGTTGCGTCATTATCTGGAAAATTATCAGGTTAAACATATTGAATGTGCATCGATTCTGGATCTGTTTAGCCGTCTGAATCATTTACAGAATAGCGAAAATACCTGGCTGATCGTCGATCATAGTGGTGACAGTGAAGTCTTGTTACGCGAAATCCGTTCACGTTATCAGGGTCATCTGGCTGTCTATGGTTATCAGATGCAACTGGATCCAGGCATGCTCAATGACCATCGTGCCCGTGCCCTGCATCAGCCACTCAGCCGCAGCGCGCTGATTCAGTTACTCGGCAATCAGCCGGTCTTCGATCAGGAACAGCATGAAGAATTCAATGGTCAAGGCCTGCATATTCTGGCCGTGGATGATCATTTGCCCAACCTGATTGTTCTGGAAGCCTTGCTGGGCGAACTCAATGTCACCACGACCAAAGCCCTCAGCGGACAGGAAGCGATCGATATTATTCAGCGCCGTTATGAACAGGAACAACCGGCGTTTGATCTGGTGTTTATGGACATTCAGATGCCGGTGATGTCGGGGATCGATACCACCCGTGCCATTCGCTCGCTGGAATCGACCTTTGAAAATCATAGTCGCCTGCCAATTATCGCCCTGACGGCGCATGCACTTTCTGATGAAAAACATAAACTGCTGCAAAACGGCATGGATGATTATGTCACCAAGCCGATTCAGATCGAGCAGATTATCCAAATTTTGACGCACTGGACCACCGAGCATTTTAAACGGATTCCGGTACTGGAACGTGCCAATGTGATTGATGCTCTGGATCCGAATATTCTGGACTGGCAGCAAAGCCTGCAACTGGCAGCCAATAAGGAGGATCTGGCGGTAGACCTGTTACGCATGCTGGTAGACAGCTTTGCAGATGAACTCGATGAAATGCAGCAACTGATTGAACTGGAAGATTTCCCACAACTGGAACATGTACTGCATCGTCTATATGGCGCGACCCGCTATGTCGGTGCACCGACTCTGCAGAAAGTCACTGGTGGCTTTGAACAGTTCGTTTCGACCTTGCGTAAAGAACGTCGTAAGGCCGATGAAAGCTTTGTTCAAGACGTGTTGAAATATTTTGATGAACTCAAAGCCGTGGTTGAACAGGTTGAACAGGCTGCCCAGCAAATTTTGAAGCAACATTTGAATTAAACCTCTGAAGTGGCTCAGTCCATGACTTAAGAAGTGTGACTGAGCTGTCATGCAAGCCTAAAGGCTGCATGCTATGCTCAAGCCAGGAAAAATAAGGAAGAATGCCATGTCACTCGTGCGCTTGGAAAAAAATAACGGCATTGCCACTGTTACACTGAATCGTCCGGATAAACGCAATGCCATGAGCTTTGCCCTGCTGCGCGAACTGGTCGCGACTGCACAAAAAATCAAAAAAGATAAAAGCATCCGATGTGTGATTTTAACGGGAGAAGCCCAGGTCTTTAGTGCCGGTATTGATCTGGCCGATTTAAATAATCCTAAAAATCGTGCTTATGCCGCATGGGAACTTATTCGTCCGGGTCAAAGCCTGTTTCAAAAAGCATTTCTGGTCTGGCAGGAATTGCCAGTCCCGGTGATTGCAGCGATGGAAGGCTTCTGTTTTGGTGCCGGCATGCAGCTTGCTCTGGCCGCAGATATCCGCATTGCCCATCCTGAAACCAAAATGTCAATTATGGAAACCCGTTGGGGACTGGTACCAGACATGGGACTCAGCCGCTCACTGAAAGGCCTGATTGGTATTGATCTGGCCAAAGAGCTGACTTTGACTGCCCGGATTTTTGAGGGCGAATATGCCAAAGAAATCGGTCTGATCACCCATGTCGATGAACAGCCATTGGCGAGAGCACAAGCCTTGGCTGAAGAAATGCTGCAACGTTCTCCAGATGCCCTGATGGCTTCTAAATTTGTACTGGATGCCATGCAGCATCGTCCGAATAAATCCCTGCGTATGGAAAAAATCTGGCAATTGAAATTGCTGCTGGGTAAAAACAGTCAATTGGCCCGTAAAAAGGACAAAAACCCAGAGGTTCAGTTTGTACCGCGCCAATACAAATAAACCCAGTCTGAATCTAGGAAAGGAATAAACCAAAGCATGCAGTTGAATCGCGATACTAAAATTGCCTTTTTAGGTATGGGCCTGATGGGCACTCGCATGGCCACACGTCTGCTTCAAGCAGGTTTTCAGGTGGCAGTCTGGAACCGTACACCATCTGCCTGTGAGCCCTTGCTGGATCTAGGTGCAACTACGCTATCTTTGGATAAGATTACAGATTACCCGGTGATTCTGACCTGCCTGGCAGATGATCAGGCAGTGCAATCTGTTTTTGCTCAGATCGAACCGTATTTGGTTGCGGAGCAAGTGATTGTGGATTTTTCCAGTCTTTCGGTACAGCAAACTCAAGCACTTGCCGCGCAAGCACAGGCCAAGAAAGTAATCTGGATTGACTCTCCAGTTTCAGGCGGTACCGCCGGAGCTGAACAAGGCAGTCTGGTGATTTTTGCCGGTGGTAATGCCGCGACTATTGAAAATCTTAATCCGATCTATGCAGTACTTTCACAACGCGTGACCCGCATGGGTGATACGGGTACCGGTCAGGCGACTAAAATCTGTAATCAGCTGATTGTGGCTGCCAATAGCACCTTGATCGCAGAAGCGGTCGCCCTTGCTGGACTTGCCGGGGTGGATACACGTTTACTGGCGCCTGCGCTGGCGGGTGGTTTTGCTGACTCCAAGCCTTTTCAGATTCTGGCACCGCGTATGGCCACGCAAACTTTTGAACCGGTGCAATGGAAAGTACAGACCTTATCCAAGGATCTGAATAATGCCGTGCAACTGGCACAAAGCTTTGACCTGGATGTTCCGGTGGCGACTCAAGCTTTAACGCAGTTACATGCTCATCAAGCCCAAGGCTTTGCCGAAGCAGATCTGGCTACTGTAATCCAGCAACTAAAACATTCATAACGCTTGATTGATGCGGCCTTGAATATTGAAGAGAAAGACATGATTAAACTTGCCGTCAACCTGTCGATGATTTTTACCGAAGTGCCGCTGATCGAACGTTTCGCGCTGGCTCGTGCACAGGGCTTTAATCATGTGGAAATCCAGTTTCCTTATGAACTTACGATTGGCCAGATTCAAAACCAGCTCAGCACCCATCAGCTAAACTTGTGCCTGATTAATGTGCCGGCAGGTGATTTAATGCAGGGCGGTCATGGTCTGGCTGGCATTCCAGGACAGGAAATCGAGTTTCGTCATGCGGTTGAGCAGGCCATCCAGTATGCTACCGCATTGAATGTACCTCGGGTGAACATTCTGGCAGGAAAACAGCCTAGGGATTGTGATCTTTTACCCTGCCTGAATACGCTGGCGAGTAACCTAAAAATGGCCTGTTCAATGCTGCTTGAGCATCAAATTGAACCGGTCTTCGAAATGATCAATGGCACCGATATGCCACGTTTTTTGATTCAAAATGTTGCCCAAGCCCAGGAAATGCTGGAAGCGGTACATCATCCGGCCTTAAAAATGCAGTATGACTGTTACCACATGGCAATGATGGGCGAAGATGTCCTGGAAACTTTGCAAGAAAATATTGCCTCGATTGGTCATATCCAGTTTGCGGATTGTCCGGGACGACATCAACCCAATACGGGCTCAATTCAATATCATGATATATTTCAGTGGTTAAAACATAGTCAATATCAAGGTTATGTCGCTGCCGAGTATAAACCCAGCGGACATTCCAACGATTCCTTTGACTGGAAAGCTGAGTTCTTTCCGGAGCATGACTGAGTGGACTGCGGCTTCATTTGAAATTCAGGACTAAAACCGCTATATTAGACCATGCATAATTGTTAGGAAATTACACTCCCCATGAATTTAGAACCATCGCCCAGCGCTTCTAATTCTCACGATCTTACTATGAATTCAAATTCTCAAGCTGTACAGGACTGCTTAAAAGTCGTACATGCTGCACTTGAAGATGTAAAAGCAAAAGAAATTGTTGAGCTTGATGTCAGCGGTATCAGTAATGTGGCTGATGCTATGGTCATTGCAAGCGGTACATCGACACGTCACATCAAATCATTGGCCAATAACGTTGCTGAAGAAGCACGTAAAGCTGGCTTCCGCCCTCTTGGTATTGAAGGCGAACGTGATGCTGAATGGATCCTCATCGACCTTGGTTATGTTGTGGTTCATTGTATGCTTCCAACAGCGCGTAAATTCTATGACCTAGAAAGCTTATGGCGCAATCCTACAGATACTACTGACTCTGTAGCGTAAAAACCGAATATTCAAAAAAGCGACCTGTGTAGGTCGCTTTTTTTATGTGCGTATAAAAAGAATGCGAAATAAAAAACCACCCGAAGGTTAATGCCAGTCAGTTAAGCAATTGACTGGAATTTTCTTTTTAAATTCATGATTATATATGATAGCTGGAAAAGTCATCCGCAACTGTCTGAGGCAGGACTACATTAAAAAATGATTGTTTCTGCGACAAATTTGCTAGTGGATGGTGGCTGACGAGTTTTGCGGATGACAAATGCTTTTGGTTACTTTGGGCGGAACCAAAGTAACAAATGATATTGCAAATATTTGATTTAAAAAGTTAAGACTCTGTCGTGAACGACTGAAAAGTTAAAGAGTCTATTTCTAAATTTCTTAACTGATCAGCATTAACCCGAAGGTGGTTTTTTATTTAATCCTCCCCGACCCTCCTTTTTCAAAGGAGGGAGCCTTTATCAAAAAAGTCCCCCTTTAAAAAAGGAGGACTTACCTGACTAACCAATTTGATTTTGGAAGTTCCCCTCTTTATTAAAGAGGGGTTAGGGGAGATTTTGAATTAGTGACCCGTACCATTAATGGCTTTGGTCATATCCTCCACCACTTTCTTGGCATCACCGAAGATCATCATGGTCTTGTCATTATAGAACAAGTCATTGTCCAGACCTGCATAACCGGTTGCCATAGAACGCTTGATCACCATAATCGTACGTGCCTTATGCGCTTCCAGAATCGGCATGCCATAAATTGGCGAGGTTGGATCATCTTTCGCCGCAGGGTTCACAACGTCGTTCGCACCAATGACCAGCACCACATCTGTTGCCGGGAAGTCCGAGTTGATCTCATCCATTTCCAGAATGTCTTCATACGGTACGTCCGCTTCAGCAAGGAGTACGTTCATATGACCCGGCATACGACCTGCTACAGGGTGAATCGCGAAACGAACCGTTACGCCCTGCTCTTTCAGCAAGTTAGCCAATTCTTTTACCGCATTCTGTGCACGGCCTTGCGCCATACCATAACCCGGTACAATCACCACGCTGTCTGCATTTGACATCAGGAAGCCTGCATCATCTGCCGAGCCAGAACGGTGATTACGTTGAACCTGTTCACCTGCTCCTGCTGTCGGCGCAGCTGCACCGCCCATCGCACCACCAAACAAAACGTTGATGATTGAACGGTTCATCGCTTTACACATGATGTAAGACAGAATGGCACCTGAAGAACCCACCAGCGAACCCGCAACGATCAACATGTTGTTTTCTAGGGTAAAACCAATACCAGCTGCCGCCCAACCCGAGAATGAATTGAGTAGAGATACCACCACTGGCATATCCCCACCACCGACTGGTGCAATCCATACCCAGCCGAATGCCAGCGCAAGGCCTGTCATCGCCCAGAACGATGTCATATTGCCAGTCAGGAAGAAGTGAACACCAAAACCTAACATTGCAATAAAGATGATTGCCTGAACCGGTTTCACCCACGCACCTGAAATGGTTTTCGCCCATTTCTTAGCAGCCAGTTTGCCGTAAGCAAAGACTGAGGCGGTAAAGGTAATCGCACCCACGAAACAGCCCACAAACAGTTCAAATAAATGAACACGACTCATTTCATGAAAATTGACACCATTGGCAGCCAACAGGTCTGGACCTAGTTCAATCAGTTTGTTGTTGTGAATAATGGCAGCGACAGCAATCAGGACCGCAGCCAGACCTACCAATGAGTGCATCAATGCTACAGTTTCAGGCATCTGGGTCATTGGAACTGTACGTGCACGGGCAATCCCCACGATTGCACCCAGCACCATTGCGCCAATGATCATCCAGACCACCGGATTCTCAGCTACAAAGAAGGTAGTCACGACCGCAATGGCCATCGCGATCATCCCGTAACGGTTACCGGCAATCGCAGTTTTAGGACCTGATAAACCACGTAGCGTCAGGATAAAAAGAACGGCACCAATCAGGTAGAACCAATCCGCATATTCTCGAATCATTTCCATGGATTAACCCTCTTTTTTCTTTTGCTTAGGTTTAAACATTTCCAGCATACGTGCAGTCACTGCAAAGCCACCGAAAATATTAATGCTCGCCAGGAATACTGCAATCGCGCCAAGTACGCTCACCACGTTAATGGTCTGGAAATCCACGCTACCTTCAACGCCAATCACCGGCAGGCCAACGGTCTGAATCATTGCACCGACAATAATGATCGATGACAAAGCATTGGTCACCGCCATCAACGGCGTATGTAATGCTGGTGTTACCCCCCACACCACGTAGTAACCTACGAAAATGGCAAGGACAAAAATCGTAATTGTTTCAACCATGAGTCTTCTCCTTAACCACGTTTCAGCAGCACTTGGCCGCCATGAGTGACAAGTAGGGCTTTTTGAATTTCTTCTTCTGGATTCAGAACAAAATTCTTATCCGCATCAAATAGTGTTTCAACGAAGTTAAATACGTTACGAGCGTATAAAGCAGAGGCTTCAGTTGATACAGTCGACGGAATATTCGGAATGCCGAGAATTTTGACGCCATTGTCGGTATGGACTGTTTCACCGCATTTCGAACCTTCGACGTTACCGCCAGATTCTACTGCCATGTCCAGAATCACTGAACCCGGTTTCATTTTCGCAACTGTTTCAGCACGGATTAAACGCGGTGCATCACGACCCGGTAAAAGCGCTGTGGTAATCACGATGTCAGCATTTGATACCGCTTTATCAACAATTGCAGCCTGATCGCGGATGTATTCTTCACCCGGCATCCAGCCATAACCATTTTTGGCAGCATCTGCAGCTTTTTGCTGCTCTTCAGCAGACATCGGCACGTCTAGCCATTTACCGCCCAGAGATTCAACCTGATCTTTGGCAGTTGGACGCAAGTCCGTGGCTTCAACGATGGCACCTAAACGTTTTGCAGTGGCAATCGCTTGCAGACCCGCTACGCCGACACCCATAATCACCACACGAGCCGGTTTAACCGTACCCGCAGCAGTCATCAGCATCGGGAACATGCGCTGGTATTCAGCCGCAGCCAAAAGCACCGACTTGTAACCTGCAAGGTTGGCTTGAGAAGACAAGACATCCATGTTCTGCGCACGAGATAAGGTTCGTGGCAAAAGTTCCAATGCAAATGCAGACACGTTTTGTGCCGCGAATTGGTCAAGCTCAGTATTACGGTAAGGATCAAACATTGCCACGATAGTGGTATTCGGGTTGAGTTTTTGAATTTCCTCACCTTTCGGTGCACGAACTTTTAAAATCAACTGACTGCCGGTGTAGGCATCATCCGTAATTTTGGCACCAACTTGTTCATAGGCACTATCGATATAGGCAGCTTTAACCCCTGCACCACGTTCGATAATCACGCTATGTCCTGCGCTGATCAATTTCTTTACTGTCTCTGGCGTCGCAGCGACGCGATTTTCACCGACAACAGTTTCGGCTGGAATTCCGATCTGCATGAGCGTTCCTCAAGCTAATTTTTCTTAAGTAAACATCGTGTAAAACGATGCTTCCCCTCAGGATGTGTTCTTGTTGAATTTTTGGATTCTAATCAAACTGTTTGAAATTACCACCTACTATTTATTTAATAAATACCTATATTTTGAACTGATGATTCATAAAAATGATGCTGCAATAGCACATTTATTTAATTCTCTAGCTATTCATATTCGATGATTTTATAAACGATATTCATTCCACTGAATGAAATATCCAGATTTTGCTGGCGTAAATAAGCGCGAATTTCTGATTTATTTTGTTACATTGATGATTCTGACAATGATTGCTGTATTTCTTGATTCAGAAGCAGACTTTCAATTTCTCTAGTCCCTATAGATAGCGGCACTTTAGCTGCGTCGTTTTTTTAGTTTTGACTTTTTTGACAGATTTAGTACTCAAGCAAGAGCACTGTTTTTAGATGTTAAAATCGTATTTTATGAAATGATAGAATTTGTTTTGAGCAGATCTTCATCAGACATAATTGATACATCTGACAAAAAAATAATCGCCAAAATTTTATAAGACCCAAGTCTCAAACAGTCAGATAAAGGGTAGAAAAAACCTTGCGTACTATTTATTATATTAATGTACTGAACTTGATTCAAAATGGGAAATCCCATTTTTGCACCAAATTTGCGCAACAAAATAGAGTAAATATTCCACTTTTTTGGCTGAGTGCTTCTTTTTTATTGTTTCTAGATCAAGCTGCGCTTTAATGAAGCAACCCCATTATCAAAAGATAAAAAATTCTGCAAACATTCACTCATATTTTCTATTTAAAATTGCACTTCTTTCTTTAAGCTGCCTGAGTTCTAACGATTTTCAATGCTGGCAATATTTCTCTACTTTTAAAGCGAGAACTTCTGGCCTATAGTGCCCTCAATTTGAACATTATTCTTATTCCTCATTTCAATTCTTCCGGTCTGAATACAAGGTTAGCCCTATGCACACGCCTCTCGATATTAGTCAAAATAAGCCCTTATTATGGCTGATGGCGATTGCATGCGGTTTATGTGCCGGCGCGAACTATTATTGCCAGCCGTTGATTTCATCGATTCAGCAGTATTATCAGGTACCTGAATCACAAGTGGCACTTACTGTCACTTTTGCTCAAATCTCTTATGCCCTGGGCCTGCTGTTTATTGTGCCTTTAGGTGACATGCTAAATAAGACTAAACTGATCCCTTTCCTCATGCTGGGTGCCGCAGCAGGTTTATTTATTTGTGCTAGTGCTGTGAATCTGCCGATGCTCTGGGTCGGCACTATCATTGCCGGACTGTTTTCCGTGGCTGCACAGATTCTGATTCCCTTAGCCACCATGGCGGTCAAACCGGAAAAAACCGGAGAAGTGGTGGGCTTCCTGATGAGCGGATTACTGGTCGGTATTCTGCTCTCGACCAGTATTGCCGGATTACTTTCCGACCTGTTTCACTGGAAAATGATTTATATCGTCAGTGGCATAAGTATGCTGGCTTTAAGTTTTTATTTGAAAGGAAAACTACCGAGCCTGCCACGTCTGAGAATCAGCTATACAGCGATTTTTAAATCTATGGGGATATTACTCAAGCAGGAACCACATCTGGTATTGCGTTCACTGACAGGTGCGTGTGCTTTTGCTGCCATGAGTATGTTGTTCTCCACCATCGCTCTACTGCTAACGCAGGAACCTTTTCAGCTTTCTGATGTCATGGTCGGACTGGTCACGCTGGTCGGTGTATTTGGCGCACTTTCCACGCAGTTCATTGGCAAATGGGCCGATCGTGGCCATATCAAAACACTGAGCTGGATCGGCTGTTCTATCCTGGTGGGGAGCTGGCTGTTTTTATATTTTGGTGCAGTGTCTTTGCTGAGTTATATTTTGGGTTATGGGCTGATAAATCTTGGACTCGCGATTACGCACAGCTGTAACCAGAACGTAATTTTCCGCCTGCGCCCGGATGCCAAATCACGGGTCAATTCACTCTATATGACCTTGTATTTTATTGGTGGTGCATGTGGTTCAGCCTTAGGGGTTTATGCCTGGCATCACGGTGGCTGGAGCATGACCTGTCTGGCAGGACTTGGGCTAGCTTTGTGCGCTACCTTATTCGCCCTGCTGGATCAATGGTATCAGGCCAGAACAACTGCATAAGTATTTTGACTATATTTAGCTGACTTGCGCCGCCGGATAATAAGGCTTATTCAGATCAAGAGTTTGTGAATTTTCCAATAAAATACAGATAAAAACCGGCAATAAGGCTGCCAGAATCCGGCAGCTTTCCTCTAATGATTTATAATTCAGCGAGCTGTGATACGTGGCGCCACCCTGCATTATCTGATGGTGCAAGGTAGATAAACGCTGAAATATTCCAGCTAAAATTTCAACAGAATTTCGTTCTTTTAAAGCATGCTGTATATTTTTTTTCTGTGTTTCCAGATCAGCTTGACAGCTTTCCAGACTAATTTTCTGATGGCGATAATCCCAAAAGCTTTGTTCCACATAGGGACTGGCCAAGAGTGAGCGAATCGGCTGGTGGTATTTGTCCCAGAGAATATGATTAATTTTCTGATCCAGATCCTTTTGGCAGAGTGTTTCCAGAAACTGCTGCAGCTTGCTTTGATCTTGAACTAGATCACTCTCATCTGCATAAATCGCCTGAAAGCTGATCCACAGGCTGATAAACTTAAAATCCAGATCCTGATCCAAGTCTAGCGATTTTTTAAACCAGCCTAAGCCCCGATGAATTCTTAAATTAAAATGTGCCGAATTTTGTGCTTTATGGCTTTTATAAATTTCCTCCAATAACAACATGATTATTCTCCTTATTTCTAAAATTTTTATCTTCATCTTTCTCCTATCAAAATATACCATTCCAACTTGACTGGGAATTCCAATTTTATTTCTTCTTTCATTCCCTGGATTTACCGGGCTAGCTCAAGTTCGCCGGGTGGTTTTTCTGATTTTATGCTAGTATTACGCCCTCTTTTTGCGACGTCAGCCGATCCGGTTTTAGCCAAAAACCAATAGCTGAGTGATTGCATGGATTGCTTCTTCTTTCTTCCATTTCGTTAAGGCGTGATTTTGAATGACTGATCTGACCACCATTGAAAATAAACTTCAACCACGAATCAGTGTTGCGCCAATGATGGATTGGACATCATGATAAATTTTACCCTTTAAAAACAATTATTTATAGTATTTTTGAATTTTAGTGGCGTAAATTTGGTGTAAAATATCCAGTCATTATTATTTATTCTGATAATTTAACAGGCAGTCAAAGCTAAAAAAGTTAATAAAATATGCTTGAGATTAAAACACAGCATCCTCAAAGTCTACGAATACTTAAAAAGCAATGCTTATCTCAATTACGTGCCAAGGTGATAATCATAATTTATTGTATAGCATTCACTTGATGCAGCATAATTTGAACAGAAAATAAGGCTTCCCACAAACTAGCAGAAAGCCCTTAGCTCAATTATTTTGCAGGTTGTCCCCATTGGTTTGATTCTTGCTTTGTTTCTGAAACCAACCAAATAAATAGAGGAATAAGTCCAATAATTGTCAATGAAATAAGCATCCACCATCCAGAACGATTCACGTCATGCAGTCGGCGTGCAAGAACAGATAAGTTCGGTAGTAAAAAGACTAAATACATCAAAGCCATAATACCATTCAACCCATCATCACTTAAGTCAAGTATGGCAGCAATTATCCCTAGACCGAATCCGACAATAATCTGGAATAGGTAGAAATACCAATACTCTTTACGTCTTGCACGCCCAGAAAAATCGACATACTTCCGCATACATTTCATTGACCAGTCGAGAAGGTTATAATTTGCTTCATCTTTTAATTCTACAGCTGTGCCTGTTGATGCAGAAATTTGTTTTTTTGCTAGAGCTTGAGCTGGATACTCAAGATAAATACCAACAGCCTGACCAGACTCACTGACTTCAAAATCGACTTGCTGTCCGCGGCTTGGGGAAACATTTTCTTTCCACTCAGCACCTGTAAACTTATATCGATTATTATCTTGACCAGTAATAATCCCTTCATTTGTTTGAATACTAAAATCTAATAATGTACCTTTCATTCTGGTGCTACCCCTTAATTTAATATTTTAATTTTCATTAAAATTTCGATTTTACAAAAAAGTGTTATATTTCATTTAATCAAATTGCTATTTTAGTATTATTTCCTCACTAAAGACAATGAATTATAAGGATAAAAAATATTTTATCCTTATAATTCATTTAAAAAATATGTATGGAGTTTTGGATCATTTACAAGTCTAATATTGATTGAATTTGACTTATCCACTCGTCCAAGCATTCGACAACTGCTCAGCCTGCTTCATCACTAACTCAATCGCTTCAGCTGCTTTATCAGGTGGATACTTCCAACGCTGCAAAGTACGACGTACTAATATTTTCAGCTGAGCACGCACACTATCCCGAACCTGCCAATCGACCGTCGTTGATTTCCGTAGCTTCTCTGTAATCTCTCGTGCGATCTGTTTCAGCGTATCGTCTCCAAGCTCTCTGACAGCACTTTCATTATTCGCCAAGGCATCGTAGAAAGCGATTTCATCTGGATTTAACCCAAGTGATGCTTCACGCTGCATCTCTGCCTGAAATTCTTTTGCCATTTGAATGAGTTCTTCAATGACCTGAGAAGTTTCAATCGCTCGGTTATTGTATTTCCTCAAGGTTTCCTGCAAACGGTCAGAGAAGCGTTTTTCCTGTACCACATTGTTTCGCGTCTTTGCTTTAATGCCGTCATTCAACAACTTTTCTAGAAGTTCAACTGCCAAATTACGATATGGCATCTGCCGTACATCTTCTAAGAACTCATCTGAAAGCAAGCCAATGTTTGGTTTATCTAAACCACACATTGCAAAAACATCTGTTACCCCATCTGCAATGACAGCATTATCCAGAATCTGTTTTAGTGTACTGTCCTTTTCAGCTTGCGACAGTTTACGATCTACAGAGGTATGCTTGCTAATGACCGCTTTAATGGCTGAGTAAAAGGCAATTTCTTTGTGCAGGTTCTTCGCTTCATCCAAGGTGCTGCATAAAGAGAAGGCTTTATTGGTTGCCAGGACTAAATCAAGAAAACGCTTTTTACCATCCTTTAAGCTCAGCACATAGTTAGCTGCGGAGATAATCAGTCGGTGTGCCTGAGTTTCATAAGCACTTAAATCCATGCCTACCTGCTCATTGGTTTTGGCAAACATTCCTCGTATGGCATCCATCTTTTCAGCAAGAACTGCATAGGCTTCTTCTGCACGTAAAGTCGGCTCACCTTTACCTTTGGCATCGGTATAGGTTTTTAATGCTTGCTTCAATTCATTAGCAATGCCGATATAGTCAACAACTAGTCCACCCTGCTTATCTTTAAAAACACGGTTCACACGTGCAATGGCCTGCATGAGGTTATGGCCTTTCATTGGCTTATCGATATACATGGTGTGTGTACACGGTGCATCAAAACCTGTAAGCCACATATCGCGTACAATCACCAGTTGCAGGGGATCGTTTACATCCTTGAATCGTTTTTCCAGACGCTTTTTAACTTGCTTGTTGTAAATATGTGGCTGTAACAATGGTTTATCTGAAGCTGAACCTGTCATCACAATTTTGATTTTACCCTTTTCAGGAT
Organism: Acinetobacter lwoffii; assembly: GCF_015602705.1. Taxonomy (NCBI): domain Bacteria; kingdom Pseudomonadati; phylum Pseudomonadota; class Gammaproteobacteria; order Moraxellales; family Moraxellaceae; genus Acinetobacter; species Acinetobacter lwoffii. The sequence goes on along the minus strand of NZ_CP059081.1, from coordinate 560,580 downwards.
CAGGGTCATGCCAATCTGGGCGCAAAGCAACAATCTCATTGTAGAGATGAACACAAATCTCTCGGCTCATCGTGACAATCATACCTTTACCTGCCGTGGCTTCGGTTCGGGCTTCAAAGTGTGTGACTAAATCCGCAGCAATCTGTTTTAGTCGTGGTGTGGCACCCACCAGTTTTTCTAGTCGGCTCCACTCACTCTTGGTCTTTTCTCGGTTACCAACATCTTCTTCATCTTCTACAACTTCATCGACTTGATCAGATAAATCTTCAATTTCAGTCTGATTGATGTCCAGCTTTGCCAAGCGTGATTCGTAGTAGATTGGGACGGTTGCACCATCATCGACGGCATCCTGAATGTCATAGATGGAAACATAATCACCAAAGACAGCTCGGGTGTCTTTATCCTCACTCGAAATCGGGGTTCCAGTAAAGCCAATAAAAGCAGCATTCTTTAAGGCATCGCGCATATGCTTGGCATAGCCGAACTTGTATGTGCCATCATTGCTCAGTTTTGCTTTCAGACCATATTGGCTACGATGTGCTTCATCTGACATCACAACAATATTATGGCGTCCATTCAATAATGGATGCTCACTCTCACCTTCTAGTAATGCGAATTTTTGTACTGTGGTAAAGATGATGCCACCAGACTCACGCTCAGCCAAAAGCTGTCTTAGCTCATCGCGGTTATTGGCTTGTACTGGCGTTTGCTTTAATAATTCTTGAGCATTGCTAAAGGTTTCAAAGAGCTGTCCATCCAAGTCATTACGGTCAGTCACGATTAACAAGGTTGGGTTGTGCATAGCGGGCTGCTGTAATAGCTTGCCTGCATAGCAACACATAGAGATACTTTTACCCGAGCCTTGGGTATGCCAAACAACACCTGCTTTCTTATCCCCATTCGGATTGGCTGCCGCAATGGTCGCTTGTACGGCTTCTCTAACCGCATGGAATTGATGGTAGCCTGCAATTTTCTTAATGATCTTTTCGCCATCTGTTTCAAACAACACAAAGAATCGGATGTAATCAAGAAACAATTCTCGGTCAAAGAAGCCTCGAATCACCGTTTCTAGTTCCCATTCTAAAGCAGGTTTATCATCTTCATTCTTGATGGTACGCCACGGCAAAAAGCGTTCCTGATTCGCAGTCAGTGAACCCACACGAGCCGTTACGCCATCACTCACCACCAAGGCTTCATTAAAAACAAACAGATCCGAGATTTCTTCTTTATAGGTTTGCAGCTGGTTAAAGGCATCCCAAATATCCGCATTTTCATCGGTTGGACTTTTTAACTCCAACACAGCAAACGGAATACCGTTGATAAAGCAAATGATATCAGGACGTCGAGGTTGTTTAGTACCTAGAATAGTAAATTGATTAATCGCCACAAATCGGTTTTGATGCACATGGCTGAAATCCACCAAGAAGGCATGGTCATGTACCCAATCGTCCTGTTTCTTATAGGTGACAGGTACACCTTCCAATAACATACGGTGGAAAGCACGGTTATTAATGACTAAATCCAAATTTTCAGGCTTGCTCAGTTTTTGCCAAACCTGCTCAAAACAGCTTGCAGGCAAATGGGGATTTAAGCGTTCAAAAGCCGCCTGTAAATCAGCTTCGATTAAAATCTGTTTATAGTCTTTGCGTAGAGGATTACTGCTATCCGGTGCAATATCAATACCATGAACGACTTCCCAGCCATTTTCGGCGAACCAATCGAGGCAAAGGTTTTCAAGTTGTGTTTCGTTCATGGATTCCCCCTATTCATTTAAACTTTAAATTCTGATCTTTAATTACCATTTATATAGACATTATCTTTTGTAACTGCTATTGCGACCCTATATCAGTTTACTTATAATGTGCCTAGCTCATCTACCGAGTGTAGAAGGAGTATACGAAGTCCTTATATAGTAATATATCGGGGCTTTAGCCTTTTTTAGGGGTATGAAAACTTTCATATTCTTTTCTAAGTTTCCGTTTTGTGTGCTCTCTTAGGCAATACGCTGTTTTCAATAAATAATATTTTTCATCTAAATCTGTTTTACGCTTAGCTAAAATAACAACAAAATCCAGATGTTCCGCCCAAATAACAACATGTGTTTCTCTACCGCGCTGATTTTCCCAATATAGAAAACCTGCTTGATGTACATTCATTATACACCAAGCCACCCACCGAATTCTCTCACAACGCTTTAGATCTGGAAGTCTGTCCTCTTCATTTTTATTATTTTGATCTGCAGCTTCAGAAATCAAATGCCAAAAGCCAAAAGCTTTATCTTTTGTTGTCGGACGAAATCTGACTTTTACTGGTGTATTCAAAAACAATAAGTTGGCATTGACGACTGTTTCTAAATAAATTGCATAGATTTCATTTTCATAGTCATTCCAGCTATCAAATCCCGCAAAAGCAATCAGTTCAGGAGGAGTATTCAATATTGAGGACTCCATATGAACAAATTAAACTTTTCCGCTTTAAGCAATGTACTTTGCTGCAGGCTCAATCGTGAACGATTTTGTAAATAATGAATGAGTTCAAGCTTCGCTTCACTCGTCTTTAGCCCTCTATGTAAATACGATAAAGCACCTATAAACAAGTCTGCTAACTGTAGCAACAAAACATCATGTGATTGCACCAAATCTATTGAATGGATAATAGTGCGATCAAAATCATAATTCGCATTGCATAAAACCTCACGCAACTTTGTTACTTTCTCTTGTCCCTTAGTATCTTTGATATCTAAATAGATTTTGTAATTATGATTTGGTGCAATTAAACGATTCAGCAGTAAGTACCATTGCTTATAATAAAAATCATCGTGACTCTGCATAAAGTTTGCATGATTTAATTTACTTTTATCTGGAATCACAACACCTCTAAAATAAAGAAGAGGTTCATCAAAAAATAAATCTACGAGTGCTTTATAAAATGGGAGTTTGCTTTTAGAAACTTTCGTCCATTTAATTTCATTATTTGCAGAGATCTCAAATTCTTTTTTGAGTTGCTTAACTTTTCTTGCTAAATACTTATGATGTGAATCTGGGCACCATATTGCACCAAGTACCATTGCAGCAAAGCCATCATTTTCGAGATGACAGCTTTCATCACAATAAATATTAAAAACACTCACGCTCAAGCCACCTCGATTTGTAAACCCGACACGTCCAACTCACCCGATAGTAGCTTTGGTAATAAAGCATCTCTCAAATCAGATAAATTACTGGATTGAATACACTGAGTTTTCATCATTTTTAATATCTTGCCAACTTGAAGATCAAATTTTTCAATAACCTCTCTAGTTGGTACTAAAACAACTTGATTACGCAAAATATCTGTTTTTAGGTTTGTAAAAACACTACCATTACCCTGAGCAACTAGTTGAGTTCTTAATTTTAAGAATAAGAAATATAAATAATTATCTGAAAAATGTTTTTTTTGAGGAAAATATAACCATCCATCATGAATACATGCATCTAATTCTAAAAACTTAGGTAATCCGGGTGTTGCACTATTTGTTAATATTAACGAACCTTTTTTGAGATAAACAGTTTTTTTCAGCCCTTCTTTTATAATAAATTCTTTTGTTTTAAATAAAAAAGGCGAAGGATCAGCTGTTGCATCAGCAATCTTAACCCATGGATATCCTGTAGGTGCCATAAAGTTTTGAATTGGTCTAGGGGAGCCACCTCGTTTAATTTCAAGAAAATTTCCTAAAGCTGTTGCATCCCACCCCTTCGGCACTTCCCCTAACTCACTCTCTACTAACTCATCAGGAAATAGCGCGGCAGTCGCCTGTAATTCAGCAAAATCATCTTTTGCCATTTGCTCAATTTCCGCTTCACTTTTACCGCTAATCGCACACATCGCAGCAAGCTCAGGATCATTACCTTCCTGCTTAGCTGCAATTTTGGCACGCACAGGGTTAAAGTCGATAAACCAACTTTTAAAAATGGCTTGGGCGATGGATTCTAGTGTTTGGTTAATTTGCGTATTAAGTAATGTCTTTTTCTCAATTGAATCAATTACTTTTGTTATTGAATCACGTTCTTCTCTAGGAGGAATTGGAATGCCAATTTCCCGTACATCTTTTAAATTCAAGGTTTTTTGAACTGTGGTATTTAATCTAGCTTCTATTAAATGTTGTGCGGGCTTACTTGCCAGTACATAACGTATCCAAGACCGCAATTGAGTATCTTTCAGGCGAATCACAGCCAATGCTCTAGCCACGTTCCAGCCACACATTTCATCAGTTACGATTACACAATCACCGGGATTACCGACTAATGTCAGTAAAAGCTCCGAACCATTTAAACGAGTCCTTTTATACTCTTCATCAACTTTGTTACTGATACAAAATGAAGGGCGTGATGCAATTGCTCCATTTTTAACATCAGAAACCTTAATTAAAGGAACACCACCATCAGTATCAGATCCCGGATACATCACACCAACTGAGATAGCCTTCGGATGCTCTAATAACTCATCTATTGTTTTAAATTCCCAATGCTCAGGCACATTACCGCCCGCAGCTTCCCAAAACAAACGTAGAGTAGAACTCACACAACACCCCCAACTTTTTTCTTAATCGCCCAATAACCACGCGTTCCACCAATACGCTCAAGCCAACCTGCATCTTTTAAATGATTCAAATGCTTTTTCACTGCTGACTCATTAATACCGAGCTGCTCCGCCATAGCACGATAGGAAATTTTCGGGTTCTGTTGAATTAAAACTAAAATCTCTTTTTGACGATCTGTCAGCATAGTTTCTTGGATTGAGCCACCTATTGAGCCACCTATTGAGCCACCTATTGAGCCACCTATTTTCTCAGTCGAAGGACGATAAAATTCCCAATCGACAAAATCACCTTGTGCTTTCAGTTGAGGTTCTGCATTACCTGCTTGTAAACAAAGATCTTTAATACGGGCAATACCACTGCCCCACTGCTCGATATAACCCAGCTCTTTAAACACACGCGCCAAAACACGGTTACGGATCTCAGAACGACCTTGAGCCAAATCTTCTTCAGTCAGACCATTGGGCAAGCCACCCGGGGATACAATATTCAGGATGTCATCATAAATGCCAACCTTAATATCACGCCCTGCATTGCTATAGTCACGGTGCAGCACTGCATTCACCAAGGCTTCACGAATAGCAGGAATGGGGATTTCATAACTTTCTGTACGTTGTAACCCTAAAATTTCTGCACGTAGATGCAGATGGTTTTTGATGAATTGCTCTGTTTGCTTCAACTGACTAAATAAGTCGCCACGGTATTCTTTTTTATCCAAAAATACTGTCATGGTCGTGCCTTTAAAGCGGCTGCATTTAATCTCAACCTGCTCATAAAGCCCCAACAAAATGAGTAACCCATGACTAGGATAATCCTGTCCATTTTGCTGAATGATCAATTTAAGATTACGCATTTTCTGCAAAGACAGTTCTTTGCCCAGCTCAGCAAAGGCTTGCTTTAAAGGCTGTAAATCAATATCATCTAAACTGTATTGCGGATTCGGCTGTTCATCAAAAGTTTGGTTCAGACGTTGCAATTCAAGTTGCTGGATATACTCAGGCGATGCCACACGATTACTTGCACCTAGACGGATATAGGTTCCCTGTGCCTTGCCTTGCGGCTTGAGATAATAAGGCAATAACGAACCACGGCTGACTTCAATCACTAGCAACTCTATGCCTTGGATATTCTCGATATAGATGTTCGGCATACAGAGTTCATTGATCATCGAAGTGATCTGATCTTGCAACTCAAAAATATCATCTTGAATACCTACGAGTTGGCGATCATCACTTACACCCACTACCAATTTACCGCCACTGGTATTGGCAAAAGCAATCAGAGTCTTTGCCACCTGTTGCCCTTTCGGTAACTGCTCTTTAAATTCAAGGGTTTGACTTTCACCCTTCTGAATTTCTTGCAATAAAGGATGATCAGAACTCATAACCCAAGCCCTTTAGATTCTTTTTAATCTCACTTTCCAAGACCGCACTTTCAGCAAATTGTTCTTTGAGCTGAGCAGTCAAACGCAGTATTTTCTCAGCGAATGGCTCGCCATCATCTTCCTGCTCGACTGCACCCACATAACGCCCTGGGGTCAATACATAGTCGTGCTTCTGAATATCTTTTAACTCAGCAGAGAAGCAGAAACCTTTCTCATCTTGATACGCTTCGCCTTCAAAATTTTCGCCTTGTTGCCAAGCATGTAAAGCATTGGTGATTTTAGCAATATCTGCATCGGTAAAGTCACGCAGTACGCGATCTCTCATATAGCCCAAATTACGGGCATCGATGAACAGGGTCTTGCCTTCACGGTTAGCTTTCTTTTTATCTAAAGACAAGCCATTCTTTTTGTCCTTGGTTAGGAACCAAATACAGGCTGGAATTTGCGTGTTGGTGAACAGTTGTCCTGGTAATGCAACAATACATTCCACTAGATCAGCTTCGATCAAGTTCTTACGGATCTCACCTTCATTGTTGGTATTGGAACTCATCGAACCATTGGCAAGTAACAATGCCATACTGCCCGTAGGTGATAGATGGTGCAGCATGTGTTGCATCCAAGCAAAGTTAGCATTACCTTGTGGCGGTGTACCATACTTCCAGCGCACATCATTTTCTAGAGAAGCATGCCACCAATCCTTGATATTAAAAGGCGGATTGGCCATAACAAAGTCAGCACGCAAGTCTGGATGCTGATCCTCTAAAAAGCTGTCTGCATTCTTTTTACCGAAATTAAAATCAATCCCACGAATCGCCATGTTCATAGCAGCCAATTTCCATGTGGTCGGGTTGCTTTCCTGCCCATAAATAGAAATATGCTTTTTCTGTTCGGAGGCTTTGTAATGCTTTTCCTGAGCATGCTGTTCAATGAACTTTTCACTGGATACGAAGAATCCACCTGAACCCATTGCAGGGTCATACACACGACCTTTATAAGGCTGCAACATTTCAACGATCAAGGTGACGATGCTTTTAGGCGTATAGTACTGACCACCCTGCTTGCCTTCAGCCAAGGCAAACTGTCCCAAAAAGTATTCGTAAACATGCCCGAGAATATCTTTACTGTGCAGACTGAGTTTTTCACCATTATATTCAGGCTTAGTAAAGCTGGTGTCAGAGAAGGTATTGATCAGATCAAGTAGCTTGTCATTGTCCAGCTGGTACTGACCAATGCGATTCAGGATACCTTTAAGCTTTGGATTGGCTTTTTCAATTTCATCTAAAGCATTGTCAATCAGCCATGATACCGAACGCAGTTTGACGTCTGCACCTTGTTCATCCTGCCAAATGATTGAGCCAATTGGTAAAGCGGCTGCATCACGGATATTTGACCAGCGGCCTGCTTTTGGCACCCAAAACACGTTTTTTTCTTGGTAGTAATCCAGTATTTCTAGTTCGTCAGCAATAGCCTGTTGGTATTCTTCATCGCTATCATAGTGATCACGTGCCATGTAGTAGATATTGTTGTCATCATGATGAGCGAATAAAGTCTTGAGCTCAGACTGTCGTTCATCAAAGGCATCAGAAACGTACTTTAAGAAAATCAACCCTAAAACAATATGCTTATAGTTGGCTGCATCTAGACTGCTGCGTAATTTATCGGCGGCTTTCCAAAGCTTGTCATCTAAGTCATTTAGAAACTTTTGTTCCAATGAATGCATTTTATTTCCTCAATCCAAGATCAACCGCTTTGGTTTTATACTTAATGTTAAACAATGTTGCTAAGTTAGCATATCTGCGACCTATTAAAAGTCATGCACTTAACAAAAAAATAGAGATTAATTAAGTCTTGTCATTTTAACGGGATAACTATAGCTAAAATAGTACTTTGACAACTCCCACGACTAATACTGTCGTAAAAAAAAAGAGCAACCTAGAAAGCTGCTCTTTTCCAACTAATCGATTAGTTGACGGGTCTGACTGATTGCTGCAACCCCTGCTGAATATCCTGCACAAACCCTTCATGCTAAGCTTGTTGCTCCACCGCCCGGTTCTGTTCTTGTTCAGGATAGTATTCCTCCAGCACCTCTAACCCTTCCTCTGCATGCACCTCAAATTTGGCATTGGCGAAACCCTTCCTTGCGGTAAAGTCTAATGATTCTATGAATACACCTAACTTTTTCAACTAACTACAAATGTGTTGCACTTGGGATTTGAATCTGCGACTTTAAAAAATATTCATCTTAAATTTTATACTTATTTTACGCAAAATTTACGATAATTTTATTATATATCAATAAATTAAACCATAACATACATTACTTCAATGACTACTAATTTAAAGTGTTATGAAAAAATTATACCATCTACTTTTTAGCCTTATACCGCTCTATTCAAGTTATGCTTTTGCTACTGGAGATGAAAGCTCTCCCGCTTTAAGCTTTTCAGGTAATGTATCATTGGCCAGCGACTACCGCTGGCGCGGCCAAACGCAAACCCAGAATGATCCGGCCTTGCAGGGAAACTTTGTTTTAAGCCATGCTTCAGGATTTTATCTTGCTGCATTTGCATCGAATGTTGATTTTGATGACGAAGTAAATTTAGAACTGGATCCCCAGATCGGCTATACAGCGCCAATCGCGCTAGGTTCAATCCATCCTGCAGTTGATCTTGGCATGCTGCGCTACAATTACATCGGCAACAGCGATTTAAATTATAATGAATACTATTTCAAAATGATCTTTAATGCGTTGCTGCATCAGAACGATAGCTTTACACCAAGCATAAGCTATACCTATAACTATGGCGGCAAAGCTGCCAGTGACAGTATAGGTAAAGATATCTCAAATTGGTATTTTAATGTCTTATATGCTACACCGATTGCTCAAACTAATTTTGGCACAAATGTTAGCTTAGGTTATTCCAAAGCAAATCAGGACATTTATGGTTCTGAAGCAAAAGACCATTTTTTTGATTGGAAAATTGGTGCAACTTACCGCTATAAGCCAATGGGAATAAATGCAGAATTAGCAGCGGTTGGTAGTAATTTAAAAACCAAAGACTTTACAAGTCAAAATAAAAAAGGGGTAAAAACTGAAGCAGTATTCACCCTGACTAAATCTTTTTAAAAGTTAAATGCCAATAGTATCAGCAATACTATTGGCATAATTATTTTACTTGAGTGATTTCAATATATGATCTATCTCACTTCGATTAAAACCTCTTTCTTTAAAAATAGTATGAATTATTTTTTTCATACTTTTTGACGCATACTGGTATTTCTTTACTAAAATGTCAGAATCAATTTCCTGTAAACTATACTTCAAATATAATTCTTCATTGAGCTTCTGATTTCTAGCATCATCTTCATTATTTATCGTGTTATACATTTTTAAGCAGTTAAATATCCCAATGTTGTTCGATCAAAGTAATTTGGCTGTACATATACTGATGCTCAGCACGTTTAACTGCACACCATAATTCCATAAATCTTTTGCCGAGATATTTTTGCAAAACAGTATTCCGGTGAAAAAATGTTAAAGCATCCAGCTGATTCGTACTTAAAAAGTGCGGCTGATGTTTATTTTTTATCTGAGTGGCTTGCTGTGGAATTTCTAGATTCTGTGTCAACCCATGCAGTGTGCCGATCAAAATCAGGGCTGCAGTTAAATAAGGATTGCAATCCGCACCTGCAACACGATATTCCAAGCGTTGATTTTCATTGTCCGAACATGGTATGCGAATGGCCACATTGCGGTTATTCATGCCCCAATTAGCTTCTAAGGGCACATGGTTTCCAGCTTTAAACCGGCGGAATGAGTTTACATTCGGGGCAAGCACCGCCATGGACGGCGGCAGCAAGACTATCAGCCCGCTGATCGCCTTTAATAATTGCCGTGACGGTAAAGGATTCTGCTTCATGCTGAAAATATTCTGCTGGTCTTGATTTAACAAACTCATGTGAAAGTGCATGCCGCTGCCCGCTTTATTCAGATCAGGCTTAGCCAAAAAGCTTGCATGTAACCCATGTTCTACAGCGACTTGCTTAATGGTGCGCTTTAGCATCATGATCTGATCGCATAGCTTCAAAATATCACCGCTATGCTGAATATTAATTTCGTATTGCCCGGAAGATGATTCCGAGACTAAGCCTGTAATCTGAATCCCCTGCAAAAGGGCAATCCGTTCAATTTCATCCAGAACGTCTTGATATTTATCTTGCGCATTCACATCAAAACATTGATTTAAATAAATCTGATTGGAGCCAGATTTTTCATTGCTGTCAAATAAATAAAACTCCAATTCTACGGCCATGCAAGGATAAAAGTTTTGATCATGCAGCGCTCTTAAACTTTTTTTTAAAATATTGCGCGGTTCAACTTCGCAATCTTGATGATTGTCATCTTTCATGGTTAGGAATAACTGTGCCTTGGACTCTGGATTTAAAGCGCAGGGCTGCAGGCTTCCCAATATAGGTTTACATAAATAATCCGGCTCACCGATCGATTTTCCTAAACCCGATTCTTCAATCACTTCTCCATCAAGACTCATGGCATAAATAGACATTGGGAAATAACAGCCTTGTGCAATATTTTTTAGACCGACAATATCTATGCGCTTGCCGCGGACATGACCATTCAGATCGTGCAGGCAAATCTCAACATGACGGGTATTGGGATAGCGCTGCAGATAGTTTTCGATTTCTTCTGAAAATAGAATATCTTCAATATCGCAGCATTGACGCGCAGATGGCATGGATTCAGGGACCGCTTTTTCGTCAGCTATATTATGTCTAGCCATGAGTAAATTACTCATTATTTTGTCCTGTTAAATATTAACAATGATCAAAATAAAACAAGTTCTACCGAATGTAACGTAAATAAACCGTAAAAAAGCACCCAACTAATATGATTATTTTTTAAACTATTAAAACCACGAAAAAGCTAATTTAAAATAAGTTAAAACATAAAATAACAATAGATCTCTTTCATAAATCAAAAAACGATCTTCTTTTTGGTTAATATTTGCACTCCGGATTTCTTAGCATTCGTGCATAATCTGCGGATGAAATACATCGATTCAAACAAGCTTTCTGATCCTCAGTTCAAGCGATACACAGGCATCTCATGGTCAACTTTCTATTTGATGGTTGAGCAATTGCAGAAGCATGTCTCTGCCAAAGACAGACCGCCCAAGTTAAGCCTGGAGGATCAGGTTCTGCTCTGTCTGAGCTATTGGCGGGAATACCGAACCTTATTTCACGTTGCGACGAGTTACGGGGTTTCAGAGCCCACAGCCTCAAGAATTGTCCGTCATGTTGAAGACTGCCTGCTTCGGTCCAATCTGTTTAATTTACCCAAAGATTTACCCGAGGGCGAAGGCATCGACTGGAATGTTGTGATCGTGGATGCCACGGAAATTCCAATCCAAAGGCCTAAAAAAACAGAAGAAAAGCTATAGCGGCAAAAAAAAAGACCCATACCTTTAAAGTACAAGCCATGATTCACTACAAAACTCAGCAAATTCTGAGTTTATGTGCCAGTCGCGGGGCAGTGCATGATTTCGAGTTGTTCAAACGCAATTTAAACCAGATTCCTTTTGGGGCTTTTATCCTGGCAGATAAAGGCTATCAGCGGATTTATGTGTTGTATCCGAATAGCCTGTTGCCATTAAAAGCCAAAAGACACTGTAAATTGGATCCTGAATTGAAAATCTATAATCAAGAAATCAATAAAAGATGAATCGGAATTGAGCATGTATTTGGCAACCTGAAAACCTTCAAAATCCTTGCTGAGCGTTATCGAAATAGATGTAAAAGGCTTAGTTTGAGATTCAATTTAATCGCTGGAATCTACAACTTGGAACTGAGCAAAAAATGATTTATGAAAGAGGTCTAATTACTCATGTAAAATAAATGGCATATTTAATATTAATAAATCTTCAAAAATCGCAAACCCACTCCCGGTTCAGTAATAATATATTTAGGCTGCACAGCATTATCATTTAACTTCACTCTTAATTTAGCAACCAGAATCCTTAAATAATGCGTATCTTCTTGGTGCGTTGGCCCCCACAGCTCTTTCAGTATTTGCGGCTGGGTAATCAATTGGCCTTTATTTTTCGCCAATAAATTCAGCAGCTGATATTCTTTGCGTGTTAAGGAGAGCAATTGTTGATTTAAAAAAACCTGCCGTTTGGAAAAATCGATTTTTAATACGCCATCATCAAAAATTGCCGTATCAACAGTACTATGCTGATGCTGCCTAAGCAGTACACGAATGCGCGCCATCAGCTCCTGAACACTAAACGGCTTGGTCACATAATCATTTGCGCCAGCATCCAGAAGCTTCACTTTTTCTTCTTCATTTGCCCGCACAGACAGCACTATCACTGGAACGTGCGACCATGTGCGAAGCTCAGACAAAACCTCATAACCATCCAAATCTGGCAAACCCAAATCGAGGATCACTAAATCTGCGCCTTGCAAAGCTAGGAGTTCCAAACCCTTTTGGCCATTTTCAGCCAAAAGGGTTTTATAGCCTTGCGCTCTGAGTGCTATATCCAAGAATTTTCGAATCTGATTTTCATCATCAATAATCAAGACATTGGTCATGGAGCTGGCTGATTCATTCTGTTCTGGCATTTTCCCACCTAAAAGCTGCTAGATGCTTTAAGTAATTTGCTGAATAGGAAGCTGTATGCGGATACATGTTCCTTGATTGTTCTTGCCTGATGATGCCATGATTTTCCCCATATGCGCACCCACAATCGCTTTCACAATCGTCAAGCCCAAGCCTGTACCATATTGCCCGCGGTCACCGCGCTGCATGGTATAAAACATGTCAAAAATGCGTTCCCGCTCACCTTCTGGGATACCCTGCCCCTTATCAGTTATGGCAATTTCGATCTCATTTTCATTCACCTGCTGCACCTCAATCATCACAGCTTTATTCTCTGGTGAAAATTTTGCGGCATTTTCCAGCACATTAAAAATGGCCTGTTCAATCAAGGCGGCATGTACAAATAAACTCAAAGATTCTTGAGGCGCATGCACTTCAACCAATGCATCTGGCATATAACGGTTTAAACGACGCACTGCTGAACCGATCAGTTCATCAACTCCAATCCAGTCCCGCTTCAAGCTTAAGCCTTCATGGCCTAAACGGGTCATATCCAGTAGGTTTTGAATATAGCGGTCTAAACGTTCCCCCTCTAAATGAATCGCTTCCAGCAAGCTGTCCTGATCATTTTCATTCATGGAATGGCGGTAAGTGCTCAAAGTATCCGCTGCTCCAATCATCGACGCCAAAGGCGAGCGTAAATCGTGTGATACGGATGATAATAATGCCGAGCGCAATTTTTCCGTTTCAGAATTCACATTGGCTATTTCCAAAGCCTTGGTCAGCTGGGTGCGGAAAATCGCCTGCGCAAGATACTCTACCATGAGTTCAGCGAGCTGTTTTTGCTCCGTATTGATTACTGCTTGCACATCTTTAAGTTTCAACCCCACCACGCCTAAGCATTGCTTGGAAGCCAATAAGGGCAAAAACCACCACTCATTTTCCGTCAAGGTTTGGGTAAAGCGACCGGACGGTTGATGGTTTTTGAATGTCCAATCGGCTGAAATTTTTTCTTTATTACTCATGATAGTGGATGATGCTTGAGTTGCTGCAGTATCTGGGAAATACAGCCAGACATCTGCATTGAGATTTTTACTCAGGCTATGTTCAGCAATCTCCTTGATTTGTGCCAAATCTAATGCTGTGGACAGCTTCTGCCCTAAATCCTGCATAATGCTGTTATAACTGTTCGCCGTTTTGAGTGCAGTCACCTGCTCTTTCAAACGTGACGCTAATCGGCTCGAAATTAAAGCCGCGCCCAAAAATGCAATCACGGTGACAATCCCCTGATGTGCAGAAATCTGAAATGTAAATTGCGGGGAAATAAAGAAAAAATTATAAGCTAGAAAGAATAGGATGGCTGAAAAAGCTGCAGCCAGCATCCGTGTTTTTGATGCCACAAAAACCACAGCGGTGATAAAAATCACCGAAAGATCTTCAATCCCTAAATACTTTTCCCCTAAGCTTGCAATCACAATGCTGATGACCGTGGTGGCTAGTACGTACTGTATTTCTCTCAGCGACAAGAATGCCCTTTGAGTGAAAAAGGACAGATGCTTATTCTCTGCAATAATCGGCACAATACTGAGTTCAAAACTGGGCCGGTATTGCAGTAATTGATCAATCAAATTGAGCCTTAAATTCAGCGAAAACTTTTGCGGAGCCGCTTGTGCTAAAACCAAGGTTGAAATGCCGCGGTCCATCACATAATCAAATAAAGTTTTAGCATGTTGCTGGCCGTGAAGGACTTCTGTCATTCCGCCCATTTGACGCGTTAAGTTTAAAGCCCGTTCAATTTCACGGCTTTGCGAGTTTTCCTGTTTATTCATGATTTGCGTATCATGAGAAAAAGCAACAACCGTCCATTTTGCCGCACGATGCTCGGCAATACGGCATCCAGTCCGAACTAAAGCTTCAGAATGCCCTTTGCCATCAATCATAATTAAGACATGATTTTTTAAGGGGATTTGAGCAAGCCCTTGAATGGCGAAATTTTCGCGTACATCATTATCAACATAATTGGCAACGGTTTGCATTGCCAGTTCACGCAGTGCCGTTAAGTTGGAGCTGTTGAAAAATCGCTGTAAGGCCTGTTCCGCCTGCTCAGGCACATAAACCTTCCCTTGGTTTAAGCGCTCCAACAGCTCATTCACAGGCAAATCAATTAAGCGGATATCTCTAATCCGTTCGAACACCCGGTCTGGCACGGTTTCAGTGACACGAATCCCAGTGATTTGATATACCACATCATTCAAACTTTCCAAATGCTGAATGTTCATGGTGGTAAAAACATCAATACCAGCATCTAATAATTCATTGATGTCTTGCCAGCGTTTTTCATGACGGCTGCCGGGCATATTAGTGTGGGCAAATTCATCCACCAAAACAATACTGGGCTTTTTTTCCAAAACGGCATCTAGATTCATTTCCTCCAGATGCTGCCCTTGATATTCAATAACCTTGCGCGGAATTATATCTAAACCAGAAATTAAATTTTCAGTTTCTCTACGGCCATGCGTTTCTACATAGCCAATGACGATATTAATACCCTGCAGCGCCAGTTCATGCGCACGAACCAGCATGGCAAAGGTCTTTCCCACGCCCGGAGCTGCGCCTAAAAAAATCGTCAGCCGCCCAGACTGATAACGCTGTGTATGTTGCAGCAAAACATCGGCTTTATTGGTTCGTGGATCAGTCATAGAAGTAATCTTTATTTATTGCTTTAAAAGATGTTTTTAAATTCATTTAAATGCGTCTAAAGTCAGCTTGGCTATTGCTGGGCAATATGGATGCCACCGTTGGGCGGAGGTATAGAACATCCCCTCGCCCAACAATCGTATATAACTTAATTCAGATTATTCAATAGCTTTCAATCATTATATTTTAATCATCAAGCCATTCATATCACTTCCCGCTCCGATCCAAAGCCAAATTTAATCCAAGCACATTGACACGTGCCTGTCCTAAAATCCCAAAAGTCGGCTGAACCGTATGCGACTGAATTAGTTTTTCGACATCCTGTTCAGACATATGCCGTGCATGGGCAATCCGCTTCACTTGAATCATGGCGGATTGCACACTAATTTCAGGGTCGATGCCGCTGCCTGAAGCGGTGACCAGATCCGTAGGAATTTTAGATTTTTCAATCTGTTCCTTCGCTGCGATTTGATTCAGCCGCTCGTCTATGACTTTCTGCAGTTCCGGATTGGTTCTCGCCATGTTGCTTCCAGCCATCGCCATAGGATCATAATTTGCGGCAGATGGACGCGGATGGAAATATTGAACTTGGGCAAAAGGCTGTGCCACTAAGTGTGAACCGATCACTTGATTATTTTCGACAATCAAGCTGCCGTTGGCTTGTTTTGGAAAGAGCATTTGTCCTAAGCTGGTTGCAGCAGCACTATATACAAAGCCGCATAAGCCTAGAGCAATGATGGTCATTCCAAACGAAGCGCGCAGTTTCTCACCCCATGATGAGTCTGCCAATTGATGATTTTGCATATTCACTTTGTCATCCTCAAAAAATTTATAGGGCCAAGATTGGACTGATCAGCAGATCAATCGCTTTAATGGCAATAAACGGTAGCAGCACCCCGCCCACACCATAAATCAGCATGTTGCGGCGCAATAATTGGGTAGATGTCGAAGGTTTGAATTTCACACCGCGCAGTGCAATTGGAATCAGCAGAGGAATAATGATCGCATTAAAGATCAGCGCAGACAGGATGGCACTTTCAGAACTGCCTAGTTGCATGACATTTAACACATGCATTTGCGGAATTGCCGCGACGAATAATGCCGGCAAAATTGCAAAATACTTTGATACATCATTCGCCAAGGAAAAGGTGGTTAATGCACCGCGAGTAATCAGTTGCTGTTTGCCTATTTCAACCACAGATAGCAATTTGGTTGGATCAGAATCTAAATCCACCATATTGCCTGCTTCTTTGGCTGCTTGCGTTCCCGAGTTCATGGCTAAGCCAATATCTGCTTGGGCCAACGCCGGTGCATCATTAGTACCGTCACCGACCATCGCTACCAAATGTCCTTTGTTTTGCTCGGTTCGAATGCATGTGAGTTTATCTTCTGGTTTCGCTTCAGCGATATAATCATCCACACCAGCCTCTGCTGCGATGGCCGCTGCTGTGAGCGGATTATCTCCGGTCACCATCACAGTTTTAATGCCCATTTCACGTAAGCGCGCAAATTTTTCTTTAATGCCTTGCTTAATCACGTCTGATAGTTCAATGACACCCAACAAATTCTGATCTTTAGCCACGACCAGCGGCGTTGCCCCTTTTGAAGCTATTTGTTCTACGCGCGCTTTCAGTTCGGCATGATTTTCAAGGTTTTGCGAAGCGAATTTAAGAATGGCATCCATAGCGCCTTTACGCACTTGATGACCATCCGCCAAGTTAAGGCCTGAAATGCGTGTGGACGCATTAAAAGCGATAAACTCAGCCTGTTCAGGCTCGGCCACTCTTTCACCTTGCTCTTTGGCCAAAGCAACCACCGATTTACCTTCTGGCGTTGGATCGGCCAAAGAAGTCAGTACCGCCGCTTGGCGAAGTTCAGACTCCGTCACTCCTGTTAAGGGATAAAAAGCAGTCGCCTGACGGTCACCGTAAGTAATAGTTCCGGTTTTATCGAGTAGTAAAACATCTATATCGCCTGCAACTTCAACCGCCTTGCCTGATTTGGCAATCACATTGGCTTTGAGCGCTCTGTTCATCCCTGCAATTCCAATAGCTGGCAATAAGCCGCCGATGGTGGTTGGAATCAAGCAGACCAATAGCGCCACCAATAAAATCGGGCTGATTTCAATATGCAGGAAATGTCCAATCAACGGCAGGCTGACCACGACGATGATAAAAGTCACAGTCATCACGGTCAGTAAAATACCTAAGGCAATTTCATTCGGTGTTTTTTGACGGTTTGAGCCTTCGACTAAAGCAATCATTCGGTCGAGAAAGCTATTTCCCGCCTCTGCGGTCACTTGCACGATGATCCGGTCGGTTAAGACTTTGGTTCCCCCAATCACCCCTGATTTATCCGTACCCGCTTCACGCAGTACCGGCGCAGATTCACCTGTTACAGCAGCTTCATTGATCGTAGCAAAGCCTTGAATGATCTCACCATCTACGGGAATGAATTCCCCTGCACGCACTTCAATCAAGTCATGCATTTTCAATTCAGCCGCTGAAATCTGCACCCCATCCATATCATCTTTAGAATGGATCCGGCGCGCCGTCAAATTTTGACGCGCTTGACGCAGGGATGACGCCTGTCCGCGGCCTTTAGCTTCGGCAAGGGCTTCAGCATAATTGGCAAAGAGAACAGTTACAAATAAAATCAATGTCACCAATAAGCCAAAAACCAGACTGGCTTGCCCCAAAATTGTACTAACCAGTGTAATCAGCGTCCCAAGCCAAACGATGGCCATCACCGGATTTTTAATCACATGCTGCGGTAGCAGTTTAATAAAGGCATTTTTCCATGATTCAGCTTGAAATAAGGTTGAAGCGATAGTGTTTTGCTGTGTTTGAACAGTTTGTTTTGAATGATTCATTGTACTCACCCTTAACCTTGAACCAATAACAGATGATCAGCAATTGGCCCCAAGACCAGGACTGGCATAAATTGCAATAAAGTCAACATCACCACAATGGCGATTAAAGTCAGTGCGAATGTTGGCGTTTCGACTTTTAAACTGCCGCTGCTTTCAGGTGCTTGGCGTTTGGCAGCTAAACGTGTAGCGATGATTAAAGGAATAATTAATGTCGGGAAACGGCCGAGCAATAAAGCAATACCGCATGTGACATTCCACCACACGGTATTGTCTGATAGCCCTTCAAAGCCTGAGCCATTGTTGGCAAATGCAGACACATATTCGTACAGAACTTGAGAAATGCCGTGGTATTGCGGATTACTGTTGCCCGTCAATTCAGGGAAAAATACAGTTATTGCGGTTAAACCAAGAATGACGATGGGTTGGATCAAAATCACAACAGCGAGCAGCTTGATTTCACCGGCTTCAATTTTGCGGCCAAACAATTCTGGGGTTCGGCCGGTCATTAAGCCTGCAATAAAGACCGCTAAAAACAGATAAATTATGAATTGCTGCAAACCGCAGCCTATTCCGCCCCAAATGGCATTGATCAGCATATTGGACAATTGCACCATGCCTGTGAGCGGTGCAGATGAATCGTGCATCATATCCACTGAGCCGTTATTGACTTGGGTGGTGACTGCTGACCACAAGGCAGACGATGCCTCGCCAAAACGCACTTCCTTACCTTCCATGGCGGAAAGCAATGTCGACGTCGATGAAATACTTTCTGACCAGATGGCACTAGTCGCAGAAATGCTCGACATCAGCAGCATCGAAGCAAAGACAAAGCCCGCGAATTTGGCGCGTTTGGTGAAAAAGCCCAGCATGAAAATCACCGAAACAGGGATCAGTAAAATCGCAAGCATTTCCAGAAAGTTTGACAATGGTGTAGGATTTTCCAAAGGTACACTGCTGTTCGGACCATACCAGCCACCACCATTACTGCCCAATTGCTTAATTGCTACCATGGGCGCAACAGGGCCTAAAGGTATTTTTTGCGTTGTTAATTCGCTGCTTTGGTCGATGACTTGAACTTCTGGGCCGCCTTGAAAAGTCGATGGTACGCCTTGGCTAGTGAGCAATAATGACCAAACCATGCATAAAGGAATCAGAAAGCGGAACGTCGGACGAATCACATCGGCCCAATAGTTGCCGACATTAATTTGTTGCACTTTATGCTTAAAGCTGGTCTGTTGATCGGTTTCAGAAAGTGCATTGGATTGTTTGTAGAACAGTGCTCGAACTGTAGCCACCACCATCGCCAGGCCCATCATCGGCGTGAAGATCTGCAAGCCGACAATGCCGACCATTTGCGATAAATAAGACAGTTGCGCCTGTCCTGAATAGTGCTGCTGGTTGGTATTGGTCAGAAACGAAATCATGGTATGCAGCGCCAAATCCCATGACATATTCGGTGCATGGTTTGGGTTCAACGGCAGGCTGGCTTGAACCATAAATAGAGTCCAAGTCACCAAACCGATCACTGCACAGCTCATGACAAAATTTAATGAATAAGTTTTGACATTCATCCCCCGTTTGGGATTGATTCCTAAAACCGCGTAAATGGGCTTTTCAATCCAATTGAATAGAGGATCAATTTTCATATCGCGGTTGTGCATAATTGCTGCGAGGTATTTACCCAAGGGATAAGCCAGAACAAAGACGATGGCTAAAAGCAAAGCAAACTCTAACATGGCATTTCACTCCTATGTTTCAGAGCTGAAATCTGCATGCAGATATTGAAATAACGTTTATTTTGATTATTTAGTACAACGCAATTTTTTTGATGCTGTACCTGCTGATGCGCGTGAATGACCGCACTCATGTTTTTCATCCTAAGCATTGGGATATTCCAAAATCCAGTATGAAAAATAAGACCGTAAAGTCTCTATTCATAACTTTGGATGCCGCGTAAAGAAAGCGTAAAAATTTAGCTCAATGCACTTATAAATGCAGAAAAATATCTTAAAAGTGATGGCTATTATTATTCTGTGACTCACTTTATTTATGGATATAATTTCAGTACTTAAAGCCTTATTTTTAGGTTTTATAGAAGGTTTAACGGAGTTTTTACCCATTTCCAGTACTGGTCATTTAATTTTATTTGGCCATTTAATTGATTTTCATTCAGGCTCAGGCTGTGTCTTTGAAGTTGTCATTCAACTGGGCACAATCTTAGCCGTTTGTTGGCTCTACCGTAAAAAAATTATTAATCTACTACATGGTTTTATATCAGGTGATTACCATGCGAGACGTTTTGCGATAAATGTCTTCATTTCATTTATTCCTGCAGTAGTGATCGGAGTTATAGCTGTTGATTTTATTAAACAAGTTTTATTCAGTCCTTCGGTTGTGGCATCTGCACTGATTATTGGTGCACTGTTAATTTTTGCTGTAGAAGCTAAAAATTTTAAAGTCCAAACCATTGAGGCAACCAATATTGGATTCAAACAGGCCATTGTTATTGGTTTGGTTCAATGTCTTGCGATGATTCCGGGGACTTCACGGTCTGGTGCAACCATTATTGGTGCCGTTACTTAGACATATTTCGCAACGTTGATGTTTTAACTTCAGAAAATTTATTGAATATTTCCGTAGGCTTTGTAACCGCATTCATCGCAGCTTTGCTTGTGGTAAAAGCCATGGTTAAATTTGTAGAAAAACATACTTTAAAAGTTTTTGCTTGGTATCGCTTGGTATTAGATTCAATCATCTTATTTGTTTTTTAATTCAAAAAAAATAAATTAAAGAGAACTCGCTGTTCTCTTTAAATTTTTTAATTTACAATCCTTACATTCTGCTTCAAGCTTTTCTGAATCTCTTGTACAACACCCTCTCCCTGATGGGACTTAAGCTCTGATTTAGATTTATTTTTGATTTCAGTTTGTACCGATTCAGACTCAAAACCCTTATCATTATAAAACTCTTCAACCAAATCTAGTCCCTCCTCAGCATTCACCTCAAATCGTGCATTACCATAACCCTGCCGTGCCATTTGATCTAAAGCAGCCTGATTAAAACCACACAACTTACTTTTCTGGTCAATTTCCTTCGCTGTTTGAATCGCCTCTTGTAAATGAATGCCATCCCTGAGCGTTAAATCCACGTAGTACACAGGTTGACGATAACTTTGCGTTGTACTCTTTCCTCGCAAGGTCAGCTGCAGTGGCAAGCATGAAAGCAACCCATTTGATGCTGCATGGTAGTAGCTCAATCGTGCAGCCAACGTACGTATGCTGTTAAAGCCTGTTGTTCTAAAAATGAATGTACCAAATTCATCCGACTCATCTAAATTGACATGCAGGCGTCCATAAGGCTTACAGTGCCCGCCTTGTCCAAGTGGGCATAAGTCGGGGGATGGGCAAGGATGTTGCTCTACACCTTGTGATGTCATACGTTGACAGGTCTGACCATTCCCCACACAAATCGGGCGACCTGTCTGTCGGTCAAACAAGCTGTACTCGGCACGTAAGTTCAATTCAGGATCATTGAAGATCATACGCACAGGAATGCTACGCAGCTTTTGATTCGGTGCTTGACTACGCAATTGCTCATCCAAGGGGTGTTTGACCCAACCATCCTTGCCTTGTATTTGACTGGTAATGGTGAACTGATCGTCTTTCTCAGGCAGACGCTTGCCATTCTTTTCGACTACACGACCAATACTGATCCGGCCCAAGATGGGTGGTGTGATTGCTAGACCTTTAATCATGTTGAAATTCCTCTCGTATAGATGTTGATGTTTAGATGTGTTGCACTGTTTGCTAAAAATGAAATCGGTATAAAAATCCCATGCAGGACTGCACGGGATTTCAGGTTTTTTCTTGCTGAGTGATTAACTCTAAGCTTTGAGCTAATCGTGATAAATGTTGAAACGACGACTGCCTGCTTTCTGCAATGGGTATTGTTGGATGAGTTCAGGTTGGTGCTGAAGTAAGGACTTGGTATCTAGGCTAATACTGTCCTTGCTCTTTTTCCATGTCACTGAACCTTGCTGAAATACGGCACGTTCATGTTCCTGCATCAGTGCCTGAACACGGTGTTTGAGTAGATCAAACTGGCTTTGGTGTTGTTCAATCTGCTGTTTTTCCTTTATCAGTTGATCAAACAGTTCATTGGCAAGTTCGACCTCCGTTAGATCAACACAACTGAGCGGGGTATGTTCAGGATAGAGCTGCTGTAAAGCTTTGGCTGCCGATTCACTGGCATCCACTGCTGGTGGAACGTCATTTTCAACACATTCCCAAAATAATCGTTCTGCTTGAACAATATGTTCAATCACGGATTCAGACCGTGTCACTTTGAAGATCTTGGTTTCATGCCCACAGATCAAGACACAAACATGCGCTGCCTGTTTACCAGTCACCGCCAGTTGATGTTGTACCTGACAAAGCACATATAAAGGCACACCATCACGCCACAATTTTGCTCCATGCTCACCTGCTGTTTTGCATTCAAGAATCTGAACTTCGTCGCTTCCAACAACAGAGTAATCCAAGTTTGCTAACATGAAATGCTTATCAGGATCAGGGTGCTGTAATACAGCATTGACTCGACGAACTTTGTTATTGGTGTGCATGCTGTAATACTCAGCCACCAAAGGTTCCAGCTGTTTGCCCCAATACAGAGGTGCTATACCTGAACTTTCATCTTCAATGGATTGAGTCTGACGACCTGTTTTGATCAGCCAAAGCTCTAACATGGACATGTAGGGATTTAAGCCACATGCTGTTGCTGCATCACTGCTGCCAATGCCTTGTTTACGAACTTCAAGCCAATCTTGATACGCCATATCTTTGGTGTTGACTAAGCGTTTTGCAGAACTAGCTCGTTTAGGTGTAGTTAATGGATTTAATGCAGTTTGAACACCTGCCTGTACAGTCTGATTTGAAATCGGTGCGATTTGATTCATGGTTCTATCCTTATAAATTTCAGTTTTTGTAAAAAAGAAGCGCATAAAAAAGCCATACCCGACACGAGGTCGGGTATGGCGATATGCATGCTGATTCAGATTATTGATTGTGAGTAGTAAATAGAGAGAGTTACGTGTGTGCTGTACTCAGCGATTGTTGAGACTTGCGGGGTTAAGGTTGGATGGATTACATGAGCTTAGGCTATCAAAGATAAAGCCTGTTCCAATCCTCTTTGTTTAAGACCAACACCTGCACCGAACCAAGCTGAATCAAGACGGTGATCTGTACTCATGGCACGTCGTTCATGATCCACAAATTCTGTAATCGAACACAGTAAACCATAAGCCGTATCTTTAGCTGATGACAATTCAGCACCACGTCCTTGCCCATTGAACATGTCCAAAGCTTTATTCATGGCACGACCATTGGGTTCAGGCTTTTTCTCTTGAGCTTGCTGTGCGACATTACGATAGAACTGAATGATGTTTTCTTCAGGATCGGAAATTGACATGGTGCTGTTATTGAACACCGCATCAAAGTAAGCCTTAGCTTCCTGCTGACTCACCTTACGCTGCGTGAGCTGTTTCATCTCATACATGTGCTCATCCCATGCACGCACTGAAATACCTAATTGCTGCTTCACTTTCTCTGCGTCAAACTTGGTACTATGTGGAACTTTCACTACACCAGCACTACTGCTCTGCCCACGTAGAGCAATGGCTAACGTGTTGTTACAGACCACTCGGATACTGGTGAATTGTGCTGTCGTTGCCAACGTGCCATCACATGCAGTAGCCAGCAAGATATAACCATTACTGACATCCTTAGACTTTAACGCGGTACTTTGCCCGGTACGTGCCAAAGCCCAGAACTTCTTCCCACCTTTCAAAACCCCTGCGGTTTCTAACTCAAAGCCAGACTGCTCAGTCAGATCCCGGTAGAACTCCAGAATCTCTTTAGGCTGAACTTCCTGATAACGCTGACTGACTACAGATAAAGGTGCATGGGTATCTGAGCGATACAACACTCGCTGCTCTTCAAAAGGCATGATGATGCTCTGACCACGTTCATTCTGTGCCATATAGCTGACGTTCGAGGATTCAATCCGCCAGTCCATCCCAGCTTGCTGTGCCCAAACTTCGAGTGGTTGATTCGGACTCAGCTGATTACCCAGACCATGCCAAGGGGTTTCGCCAACATAGGCGATTTGTTCGATTTGATGTGCCATCGTTCTTATCTCCTGAGTTATTAGCGGAAGTTCTGCTGACAGTGGTTGCAATGGTAATAGGTCATCGTGATCGGCTTTTTAGGCTCATCAAACACGCTGCTAAATAAGCCACCAATGACTGCACCAGCGATACCACCAATGAATGGGGATACAGGCAATGGCAAACCCTTTGAAATAGATGCACCGATGGTTGCGAACGAAGCAGATGCTGCTAGACCTGTAGAATCAGATCCACTCACCTGCTGATTAATCACTTGAATAACCTGATCCGAAAAACAATAAGGACAATTTAAACTCATAATATATACCTCTAGAAATGACAAAAGCTCACCGATGGGCAAGCCTTGCAAAGTTAAAAAACTCGTTTTCATCTAGATAATGTATATCTGAGATTATTTTCATTTATCGTCTATCATACTGCGCTCTTAACTGACCCTTACCAAATACTCTTCGTCCTTTGGGCTTTACACGTAAGTATTGAAGAGTACGTTTGTGATGATCCGCAATGTATTGCATTGCCTCAATGAAATTTGTCACTTGGGTTGAATCACGACGATAAATCACACCGATCCCCAGCTTATCCTCTCTTCTAAGTTTGGCTACACGTTCACGGTTCCAGCAATTATATCCTTGACCATAACCTCTAGTAATATCCTTCCATAGCGCGATTATTTCATCCCCCCAATATGCTGCGCTTCCATCACGATAGGCATTATCATAAATGATTGCTAAGTGACAGTGAAAACCTTTACTTTTACCGCCTTGCTCCACTCCCCATATATATCCGATCACATGTTTAAATATGCCATCTTTATTTTGGATACGATTAAGCAGTATATCCAAATCATTATAAATATCTTCAACTCTGATGCGACTAGAATGTTCTTGTAAATAACCCAAGTCCACCCGAGCAACTAATATTCGGCTATATTTACCAATTATTGACTCACAATATTCCTGCACTTCAATTTTATTTTCATCTTTCTGTTTTTCGATCATCTTATAATCTTTTTCAAAATCCTCAGATAAATCTAAAAACCACGCTCTCATCTCTCTATACCCAATTATCTTTAGCTCATCCATAAGATCAAAATAATCAGAGTCTATTCTCTGCAAGTCATATCTCAGAATTACAAAGAATTTAAGATAACCTGTGTATTCATCATCGGGATCATAAATATCATTAAAGCCTAATAACAGATTAGTAAGCTGCGAATAGAATCCATACCATTTTGTTCGTTCTCTTTTTAAACGTTTTAAAAATTTCTCAATCTCAAGTGTAAGTTTTTCCTGATTAATTGAAACTCTCATGTTTAAACCTATGTGTGTGATAGTTACATAAGAGATAGGGAATTCAGTATATATATACGTTTACTTCACAATAAAGTGTTACCTAATAAACGATTAGATTAATAACCAAAGAGTTAGGGAGTCCAAATTCCTCCTGTAGTACAGTACCCATTCTCCACATGAAAAACTTTTCCTCCCTGCTCTACGCTTAAATTCATGCAGGCTCTAGTCTCAAAAAAGCTAGAATTAAGGAATAAAATGAATTTTAGACTATATCGTTTTAGTACCTAATTTTAGTTATAAAAAAATTAAATTAAAAACTTATATTGCCTAAACATTGTTTATTTATACCCCCCTTATCCCTTAGTAGAAAGCTTTTAAAAATATAGTGCAAAACAAGGGGAAATAGAGTGAAAAACTTAGTAGAAAGTATTGTTTTTATTACCTAAAGTATGACGTAAGCTTTTTAAAAACAGGATACAAAATGCGCAATTCTGAACTAGACAATCTTAAATCATTCCTGACACAACTTCGAGATGAAGATCTTATCTGGGCACTATATGTCTATCATCGCCCAAATATTGATAACTATCGCAGAATACGGGAGAGCAACGATGCTATAGAAAAAGACATCGCAAAACTGAACAGCCTAGATAAACTCAGGAACATAAGTAAATTTATAATTGATGAAATGAATAATAGTAGTGATGATAATATCTATTATTTTTTACGTGATTTAAAGGATTTTCAATCTAGAATCAAAATACATTCTTTTGACTTTAATAAAATTAAAGATAATCAAAGATTCTTACAATTTGCATGCAAAGTCTTGCATGAAAAAGAAGGAGATCGCTTAATTTTAGATATAAAAAACCTATACTTCCAGCTTCTTTATCTGGCTTATACAATCCCTATTTATTATGAAGATTCTAGATCAATTGAAAATATATATTATCGATTTGACAAAATATACACAAAATTCAACAATCACTTTAAATCACCATGCTCTGATTTTCTTGTATGGGCTAAAAAGTATATTAATGAAAACTCAGAATTTAGAAGATACAGAAGAGATGCATCCCATGTATCTGAGTATGAGACTTTAATTAACTCAATATTTGATATTATCTATTATGAAGATGAAAATATTCACTATGCTTTAAGAAAAAAATTATCTAACGCGTGGTATCAAAAAAAGCACCGTGAGGAGAAAAAGGTGAAAAAACCTCACTATTACGCATTAACTAAAAGAGCTAGAGAAGCGTTGCTTACATTAGCTTTCAAGAATGGTGTGTCAGAAGAGCAAATGATCGAAAGACTCATCAATGAAACCTATGCCAAAGAATGCTGTTCAGTCGATGGAGAAAACCTATATTTGTAAAAATAATCTCTCCACCAGTCACACCCAATCTAGTCCATTGTATAACTAAGATTGGGTTTGTGCGTGCAGACCGGCTTTGTTGCACAAAGATTTCATAACTATATGATTTAAAAAGTTTTGATTATTTTTTGATCCAAAATTAAATTTATTTAAATCAGATGCTTACATATTTATGCAACAGAGCCGATCAATAGTATAGATACGCTGATAATCTACTTTTCCAAAGCTTCCAACTTGGCGTTAGACTTAATAACTGCAATGACTTTTTCATGGTCACTTAAATTATTCAAATCTACCAGCTGCGACATTTTTGCATTTGATGCCAATAGCCTATTTTTAAAGATTTCTAATTCGATAAATAGCATTGTTATCGGTAGTGTAAAAATGACCCCCTAACGGCATTTAAAAACTGACCCCCTTGGTTAATATTGCGCTCGGTTATATGCCGAGCGAATTCTGTTCTGTGACACATGAGCAAGCTGCCGTTCAATGGGATCGGGATTAAACAAATTTAATTCGTTCACAACTGGACTGAATAGCGCTCTCAAACAGTGTTTGTTCATTCAACCTGTATAAATAAGCATGCTCTAATATTTTAAAGTTTAGCCTTAGCTGCTTGTAACTGCTTCTTGAAGAATGCATTAGAATTCGGATTATAGTAAAAATCATGAATAAAAACTCTTTCGTTCATTCCATACATTTTTTCTTCCACCAAGCACTCTATAGTTATACGTATAAGCCTGTAAATTTCATAGACACGATCATAGCAGTCAAATATAGTTTTTTCAGACACAGAGAAACCAAATTCAGCTAATTTTTTTCTTGCGAGCTTGGCACATGAGATATCCGAGTCCACAACATATTGAGGGGACTCTTTGAACAATGGTTTATCGAGATTATTACCTTTCTTAAGTATCAAATGCCATGCACCGATTAAGGCAATCCAATTAGCCGAACTATCTGAGAAAATAGGATTATGTCCTAATCGCTCTTCAATATTTATTAGAAACTTCTTCAGATCATTCTTAGTCTTTAGCTTATAAAATCCATCATATTCAATCCCCTTTAATGACTTGGCCTTCCCCCTAGCCTTAATGGCAGCTGCTACTTTTTCATAATCTTCCAAATCATTTAAGTTAACAATTTGATCTTCGGAATAATACTCTGCAATTAAGTTATTTTTAAAAACGTCAAACTCTAGAAATAACATCGCCCTATAGAAAAGTTTATTTAAAAAACTCTCATTGATGACTTTATTCTTTTTTTGATATTTAGCTAATGTTAAAAAATTAAAATCTAGAAATTTACTAAGTACCCCTATAGTTATATTATCGTACTCAAAATATAGAACTTGACTTACAATTTTAAATGCAGCAGCACTAGTAATTGACTGGATTGGAATTTGGATTAATACTTCATTTAAATCTTGCTTATAATGTTCTATTTGAAAACCCAATAACTCTATTTGTTGAATTAGGTAGGCACGATATTTTTCTTGCATTTTAAAATAGATATCATCTTTAATTAATTCACCCTTTCCAAAAGTTAACTCAAAATCTACTCCTATTAATAACAAATGTTTGTAATGTTCCCCTATCAACGCGCCTTCAGACCTTCGATAAGCCAATAAATCAATAGCTGCTAATAACTGACTATATATACTTGACTTCTCTTCTGAGAAGCTCTGCATGGCTGCCACATCATGAAAATATAAATAATCTAATAGTCTGACTGTGCTGTTTTGAAAATCGTTAAGTTTTGGCATAAGTGTGTATTCTTAAAAAAGTTCCCCTTATTTCAGAATTATTACCCATTTCATCTCATTTACAATTATTTCAGTGAATTTTGTTAGCTATACCTTAGTTGTATGACTAAAGATTCAAGAATTAACTTTTAAAAGAGTAACCAAATGAACAAAGTACAAATGAATTTATCAGATTATTTATTCATGCAATTTAAAACCATGACTCCCACTCTTGAACAAGTGGCAGCCATGTATTACCCCCATCTAAGTAAAGCAAAAATATTAGAAAAAGCGAGAAAAAAGGAATTTCCATTTATTTGCTACAAGATAGATGAAAGTCAAAAATCACCATACTTAGTTGATATTTTTGACTTAGCTTTTGTTTTAGACAAACGTTACAACGAACAAGCTAAAGAGTATGAAATTTTTACGAAGTCAGCTCTAACGAATTCTCAAAATTAAGGGTCTGTTTTCTTCGTTTAACTGATACATACCTTTCCAAACTCCCCCATGAATCGTGCAAACTAATTTGCTGTATCTGGGGGATAGTGAAACCTTGCTCAGCTAAACGGGTACACCCTTCATGTCTCAAATCATGGAATTTTAAATCATCTATTCCAAGCAACTTACAAGCTTTTCTAAATTCACCACCTATTGTTTTTGGACTAAGAGGTATCAGATATTCATCGCCATAGCCTCTTTTCAACATTCTAGCTCTAACTTCCTGCTCCGATAAAAGCTCAATAATTTTTTTACACTGAGGTAATACATTAAACTCCTTATGATTCCCTTTAGAGCCTGTTGGGTTTTTCAAATCACGTATTTTCCATGAGTTGTTATGAATGTCAAAATCACTTAATTCCATTCGAGTTATTTCCGCCTCACGTCTACATGAGTAAATTGCAAACCAAATAATCAAATGCATTGGATAACTGTAAGCAGGATTATTCCATTTATTGACAAAATACTTCGTCAATGCCGCCAACTCTTCATTCGTTGGAAGCCTATCTCTTTTTTGACTTGATGAAATTTGGCGTGTCTTTCTTAATTGTGCTGTTGCCTTATCGAAAGAATTTAGATCAATATCTATATCCCACATTACCGCTGCATGAGATAGCACCCCTCTAATATGTAAAAGCTCATGCTGGAGTGTACTAGATGCAACAGGAGCGAGTCTTAGATCTTCAATGCCTTTTTTGCGTAGAGCTACGTGTTCCGCAATATGAGTCGATTTAATTTTTGTGATAACATGCCGCGCGATTGGAAACTTCTGAATAAGTTTGAGTGAATATGTTTTAGTTCGTCCATACTCAGCTCCCACTTCCGCCAAATATTTCGAAATAGCGTTAGAAAGAGTTAGATCTATTACATCTTCTTGACCAAACAAAATTTCAGGATTTTCTTCTATTTCAGCTTCCCTTTTTGCTAACCAAATTGCTGCAACTTTCTTCGATCCAAATGTTTTACTTTCTTTATATATTGGTAAATCTTTTCGATTGATTCGAATTTCAGCACGATAGCGTATTGATCCATTGACTAACTTACGCTGCGTGATTGTACCCATTTTTACGCCTTATGATATTTTTACTTATTATGGCGTATTTATGGCGTAAATCAAATTTTAAAAAGAGCAAAAAAAGATGAAATAGATGCAAATAAATTCAACACAACACTGATTCAATAGGTTGATTTTCAATGAGTATTTTATCAAAACCAAGCAACACACAGAATCCTCGAATCAGTGTTGCGCCGATGATGGATTGGACCACCAAAGATTATCGTTTCTTTGCACGTCTGTTTAACCCGAATGTGATTATGTACACTGAAATGGTCACCACAGGTGCAATCATTTACGGTGATGCCAAACGTCATTTGGACTTTAATACAGAAGAACAGCCAATCGTGTTGCAACTCGGCGGCTCGAATCCAAAAGATCTCGCCACTTGTACCAAGATGGCACAGGACTGGGGCTATAACGAAGTCAATTTAAATGTAGGTTGCCCAAGTGACCGGGTACAGAATAATAAAATTGGTGCCTGTCTGATGGCGGAGCCTGATCTAGTCGCAGAATGTATTGCTGAAATGCGTCACGCGGTGGAGATTCCAGTGACCGTAAAACACCGGATCGGAATTGATGATATGCAATCTTATGAAGAGATGCTGCATTTTGTCGACACCGTGGCCAAAACCGGCTGTAATAACTTTATCGTGCATGCACGGATTGCCTTATTAAAAGGTCTATCACCTAAAGAAAACCGCGATGTGCCACCCCTACGTTATGAAGATGTCTACCGTTTAAAACAGGATCGTCCTGATCTGCTCATTGAGATCAACGGTGGGATTAAAACCTATGCCGAAACCCTGGAACATCTCAAATATGTGGATGGTGTGATGATTGGCCGCGAAGCCTATCATAATCCTTACTTACTGGCTGAACTGGGCCAACTGTGGAATCTGGATGCACCAGACCGTTTTGACATTATGCAACAGATGCTGCCTTATATTGCGCAGCGCATGGCCGAAGGTGCACCTTTATCCATTATTACCCGTCATATTCTGGGACTGTTCCAGAACTTGCCGGGTGCACGCAAATGGCGTCAGGCTTTAAGCGGTGGTAATGCTAAAACCTTGAAAGATGTAGAAACTGCACTCTTTAATATTCAGGAAGCCATGCAGCGTACCGAAGATTATGTACGTGAACATCAACAAGTTGAATCCTAAACACAAAAAGCACCGATCATCGGTGCTTTTTTATAGCGATTGCGCATGAGTTATTGCGTATACGCCGTGATATTACCGACCGGAATCGGCTCTTCCTGATAAGAAACATCTTGTAATGCAGGTTCAGCCACTGGTGTGATTAGAGAGCCGGAGACATTCTGGTTTGGTTCATCTACAGGTTCCAGATCATCCAAGGCTGAGGCCAGTTGCTGTAATTCTCGATCCAGTTGCTGACGATATTTTTCAATTTCAATTTCATCAATAAAAGCAAAGGCATCATCTTCAATCGACCAACTATACCCGCCATCTACCTTAAAGACTTTTACATGAATGGGATATTCCTCACCCTGATAATTCAGATGAGAAATGGCCTGAAACTCATTCCCCTGACGCTGGACAATTTTGACCTTTTTCACGGTAAAACGATAGTGTTGATAATCTCGATTGGAATTAAATTCACGTTGCATCTGCGTTTGAATATTTCTGGCCAGTTCATCCATCGAGACAAAATAACTGCATCCAGCCAGACAGGCGACCATCCATAACATCATGATTTTTTTCATAGCGCCCCCTCTTTTTTCTTTCCACTTCCTGCTTATAGCCGATATATACAGTATTTTTATCTTTGCTTATTCTGTGACCCATTTTATGCTTTTTTGCAAAAACAATAAACAAACAGCGCTTCGATTAAGACTAAATATTTATGGTTTCTATAGTTTTTTTGAATTAATGATAAAAAATCAGCTATAAAAAAACCCTGATGGATTCAGGGTTTTTTCGATACAGATCATTTTAAAAATCATCATCACTGGATGGATCACGATACAGGGCATCATGAATAGCTTCGATCAACTGCTGGGCAATCTCCTGCTTGGAGGCTTTTTCCAGATCACGTTTGTCTAGCTGATAATGCTCGGCAAAGAATACTGTCATGGCATTTTCATCCGAAGCAAAACCAATATCTGCACGTGAAACATCATTGCAGGCAATCATATCCAGCTTTTTCGCGACCAGCTTTCCAGCAGCATATTCTTCAATATTGCGGGTTTCTGCAGCAAATCCGACCATAAATGGACGTTTTTCCTGCTGGGCAATGGTCGCGACAATATCTGGATTTTTCACCAAGGCTACATTCAGTTCATCACCAGCTTTCTTGATTTTATGCTCGGCTACTTCTGCCACACGGTAATCGGCTACTGCAGCTGTCGCAATAAAGATATCGCAACCATTTTCCAGCATCTGCATGCTTTCATTCAGCATTTGTACGGCAGAAGAAACATTCTTACGTTTTACGCCATTTGGGGTATCCAGACTGACCGGCCCTGCAATCAAGGTGACATTTGCCCCTGCTGCATAACAGGCGGCAGCCAATGCAAAGCCCATTTTTCCGGTACTGTGATTGGAAATATAACGCACTGGATCAATCGCTTCGCGGGTCGGGCCTGCGGTAATCGTGACTTGTTTACCAGCAAGCAGGCCAAATTTTTCCGCAATCGCACGTTGGGCTTTATGGAAATATTCGGTTACCTGATGCGCTAAATCTTCCGGCTCAGGCATCCGGCCCAAACCTACATCACCACAAGCCTGTGATCCTGCGTCCGGCATGATCACATGCACACCGTCTTCGATCAGTGTCGCAAGATTACGCTGCGTTGCTTTCGCCGCCCACATTTGCTGGTTCATGGCGGGTGCCACCCAGACCGGCGCTTTTGTTGCCAGATAGAGAGTACTTAAGAGATCATCAGCCAAACCTGCGGCAAACTTTGCCAAGGTGTCACAGCTGGCCGGTGCTACCAGCACCAGATCCGCCCAGCGTGCCAGCTCAATATGACCCATGCCGGCTTCTGCTTCAGTATCCAGCAATTCAGTATGTACGGGATTGCCCGATAAGGCTTGAAAGGTTAAAGGTGTAATAAAAGCCTGTGCACCGTGAGTCATGACGACCCGCACATCAAATCCGGCATCTTTCAGACGGCGGACCAAAATTGCACTTTTATAGGCAGCAATACCGCCAGTGACGGCCAAAATGATATTTTTATGAGGAATTACACTTAGATCAAAGCTCACGAACAGATTACCTTGCTGTTGCAGTGGGGCTCACAATAGCATTAAATAATCGCATTCCCAAGAGATCGGCTTGCGGGAAAACTGATAATTCATAATAAATAAGTCTAATAACTATGCAATTTTCTATTAAAAACTGGCCGGAACAAGAACGGCCGCGAGAACGCTTAATTCAATATGGTGCAGAAAGTCTGTCCGATGCCGAGCTACTAGCCATCTTTCTGCGTTCGGGTTCCCAGCAACATTCGGCAGTTGATCTGGCGCGATTGCTGATTCAACATTTTGGTCATTTGACTGCGTTGCTCGATGCACCTTTACAGGAAGTCAGCCAGTTTCATGGCATGGGCATCAGTAAATATACCCAACTGATGGCCGTCAAGGAACTGGGACGGCGTTACATAGCCGAGCACCTGAAACAGGATGCACTGGAACTTACCAATTCCAAGCGGTTGAGAGATTACTTACGTTTTGAACTGCTCGGTGAAACTCAGGAAGTGTTTGCCGTGCTGTGTCTGGATGCCAGTTTAAGAAAAATTGCCTTTAAAAAACTGTTTTATGGCTCCATCAATGCATGTGATATTTCTATTAATCAATTGCTACGTTATGCCATTAGCCAGCAGGCAACCTCAATTGTCATTGCACATAATCATCCGCTGGGTCGGCCCTCTCCATCCAAGGCTGACCTGGCATTGACCCGCCAGATTCAACAGGCTTGCCAGCTGGTAGATATCCATTTAATCGACCATTGCATCATTGCTTTGGAGGGCAGCTTTTCCTTTGCTGAGCAGCAACTCATCAAACCGGAAATGCAGTATTGAATAGCACTTGACAAAGCAGGCACAACTCCACAAGATCATGAAAAAAATTGTGATGATTCCAATAAATGATCGTACGTGACCAGCCGACTGTTTTTAAACTGCTGTTTTCTTGGCGGGGGACGATTTTACCTAAAGTTTTGCCACCTTTAGGCGTAGTGATGCTGATGTCAGCCATCATCGGTGGCTTGTCACATATTGGTTATTTTCATTTTCCAGAATTACCCCTGGTCGGCTTTACCCTGATTGGAGTGGTACTGTCGATCTTTCTCGGATTTAAGAACTCGGCCTGTTATGACCGCTGGTGGGAAGCGCGCAAACTTTGGGGCATTTTGATTGCCAATTCACGTCATTTTGACCGTGATTGCCGGATGCTGTCTCAAGGTCGCCGTGAACGTGTAATTCAGCATGTGATTGTCTTTGCCAATGTCCTCCGTGACCGGCTACGCCATCAGACAGCCAATCCGACGGAACTTGTGGAAACCAGCGGCATGAGCCAGCAGGCTGTGACCCAGCTCTATCAGCAGGCCAATGCGCCGCAATATACCTTAAGCCTGATTCAATGGGAGTTAATGCAGGCGCTCAAAGAAGGTGAAATCTCCGACATCATCTATATGCAGATGAATAATCATGTAGCAGAACTAAGTATTGTCCAGACTGGTTGTGACCGGATTGCAACAACGCCTTTGCCTTTTGCCTATTCGGTCTTGCTCAATCGTACCGTCTATTTTTTCTGTTTTATTTTACCTTTTAGTTTAGGTTCAACGCTTGGTCTGTTTACGCCTTTACTGGTTGGAATTTTGGCTTATACCTTTTTAGGATTAGATGCTCTAAGTTCGGAAATTGAAGAGCCTTTTGGTACTCAGAGTAATGACTTGCCGCTGGACTCGATGGTACGTACGATTGAAATTGAACTGTTAGGGACTTTAGGTAAACCGACGCCACCACCGATTCAGGCTCAAGATCATAATTTGCTTTAATTTATAATTCTCTCCTCGCCCTTTGTTATTAGTAGCGAAGGGAAAATCTTCTCTCAAATGAAAAAGATCGAGGTAAAGGAATGACTAAACAAAACTCTCCCAAATCCCGACCTGCCCCGGTTTAAGACTCGGGACATTGCCCAGTTTAATCCAGGGCATGTGATCGCCATGAAAATCACTGCCAATCGAAACTTTAAGATCATATTCAGTAATCATTCGATCCACCATCTGCCGGGTGAAACTTGGTTCAATCGCCGGTGGCAGCTCGACGGCATCTCCACCGAACTTGGCAAAGATCTCGATCAGGTAGCGAATATTGGTCGCAGATAAATCATATTTGGTCGGATGTGCCAGCACGGCGAAGCCGCCACTTTCATGAATTACCTGAATGGTATCTTCCAGACTCAAGCCATCAAATTTGACATAGGCTTTCTTACCTTCCTTGATGTATTTATCAAAAGCCTGTTGCGGACGCGTCACAATCCCCTTTTCTACCAGCGTTTTGGCAATATGGGTCCGTGTCACCCGATCAGGGATATGGTCGACTTTGACCAGTACATCAGCATAAATATCTTCACCAATTAAAGGAACCAGCAGATCACAAATCTGTTTAGAACGTTCAGCCCGGATTTTCTTTTGCTGATTGAGGGCTTTTTGTAAAGGCTCAGGATTTTGCATATTTAGCGCGACGATATGCACGCCATAGTTTTTCTTGGTGGCAGGACGTGACCATTGGCTGGATATTTCCACCCCGGAAATGATCTTAATCTCATGATTTTTGGCAGCTTCTTCCGCCAATACCAAACCGTCCATGGTGTCATGATCCGTCAGGGCCAAAGTATGGACAAGTTTTTCCACAGCCGCTTCGACCAATTGCTGAGGACTGAAAGTTCCATCAGAAATATTACTATGTGTATGTAAATCTACGCCGTGCATCTCTATACTATGACATTTATTTGATCAGATTTAGATACTCTAACATGAAAGCACTTTTAGACTTTGTGCCACTCATTATTTTCTTTTATTTATATAAAACTGTAGATCCAAAAGACACTGACCATCAATTGCTGCAATTGATCGGTTCTGCGGGGGGTGTCGACAATAATAATATTCTTGTTGCAACCACAGGTCTGATTATTTCCATGTTGGTCGTCTATGGTGCGTTATTTGTCATACAAAAATTCCGTCTGGACAAGCAGCAATGGATTGTCTTGTTTATGACGGTGATTTTTGGTGGCATCACTCTGATCCTCAGCGATGATTTCTATATTCGTCTGAAAGCCGTGTTATTGAATCTGGTCTTTGCAGGTGTCTTTTTCTTATCCCCTTGGTTTAGCAAGGATAAAAAGCCTCTGATCCAGCGGTTATTTGGTCCAGTATTCAATCTAAGCGAAAAAGGCTGGTTCAAGCTGAACTATGCTTGGGTTGCCATGTTCGTACTGATGTCATTTCTGCATACCTTTTTCGCCTATTTGTGGATGGATGGAAAATATTGGGGCGAATTTACCGCATTCGGTGACATGATCGTGATGTTTTCCTTTATCATTATTCAGTTTATTGTATTGCGCAAATACTTTAAGACCGCTGAATAAGTCCAACTACAAACGATTGAGAGTCATCATGCCATTATTCGTCGTTAGCTGTACCGATCGGGAAGGTACAGTTGAAAAACGCCTCGCGATTCGTCCACAACATCTTGCACGTCTGGAACAGTTAAATGCTGAAGGTCGCCTGATTGTTGCAGGTGCCATGCCTAAAGATCCAGCCAATCCACAGGCCGGTTTTTATGGCAGTACCATTATTGTCGATTTTGACAGTCGTGAAGCGCTGGATACATGGCTACAGGATGAACCTTTCTTAAAAGAAGGGGTGTACGAACACATCGATGTCAAACCATTCAATAAAGCATTCCCTCAAGGATAAGGTTCATGCGTGTTGTTACTGCCAGTATCATTGGCCTATGTTTTATGATTTCTCCAGTATGGGCAGTCGAAGTTGCGCCTGCTCCTGTGACTCAGGGAAATCAGACAGCACAACCTCAAGGGACAGCAGTGACTGTCCAAACCCAGTCTACGCCGAAACCTGCCATTATTCCTGCCGTAGCGTCTTCTGCCCAATCGGTGACACCTGCTGAAAATAAACCGTTAACCGCAGAAGAAATCGCCAAGCTCAAAGCCCAGCAAGATGCCAAGGTAAAAGCCTTAGTCAAAGATCAGGCCACCCGTTTGCAGCAACTGGAAAAAGCCAATCTGGAAGCACTATCGCAAAATCAGGAATTGCAGCTCAAGAATGACAATCTAGGGGTTCAGGTACAGGTACTGCAAAGCGAACGCAGTGCCCAGATGTTCCTCTACGGCGCTGCAACCCTGGCTGTGGGGGTATTGCTCGGCTTCCTGATCGCGAGCTATGTTTATACCAAACGTCGCCGTCAATGGTAAGCTATAGCCCTTCCCGATATCTTTAAGGTTGTACCCGTTTTGTCACACGCAATTCAAACTGCTGATCTGGATTGGCAATTGGTGGATGGTATTGATGTGCCTGTATCCAAGCAATTTGGTGATGTGTATTTTTCCAAAGACAATGGCTTGCTGGAAACCCGGCATGTCTTTTTAAATGGCAATGATCTCAGTACGCGTCTGGCAGATTTAAAACCTTTTGAATATTTCTGTGTCGGTGAAACGGGTTTTGGTACTGGTTTAAATATTCTGGCCCTGTGGCAGCTCTGGCAACAGGTGCGTCCGGACAATCACAGTCATCTGCATGCGATTTCAGTTGAAAAATTCCCTCTTTCTAAAACCGATCTGATTCGAGCCTTAAATGCCTGGCCAGAACTCAAGCCTTTAGCTCATCAACTCATCTCTCAATATCCGATGCCAATTGCCGGCTGTCATCGTCTCAGTTTTCCTGAAGAGCGATTCAGTCTGGATCTATGGCTGGGTGATGCACATGATGTTTTCCCGGTAATTGAAAAAACTGCGCCGGTGAACGCTTGGTTCCTGGATGGTTTTGCGCCTTCCTGCAATCCAGACATGTGGGAAGAAAATGTTTTAAATAATATTGTACGTTTATCCGAGATCGGTACCACTTTCGCCTCTTTCAGTGTTGCTGGCGTCTTAAAACGTGGCTTAAAAAATCATGGGATTTCAATTTCCCGCCCACGTGGTTTTAAGCATAAGCGTGAAATGCTGAAAGCGATCTGGAATCCGGCTGAGGAAAGCAACCCATCTTCAGCGCAGGAAACAACTCAAAAAAAAACTGAGCGAGATACAAAGACCAATATCAGACCTCGTCAAATCGCTGTGATTGGCGCTGGAATCGGTGGTTTAAGTAGCGCATGGGCATTCGCTCAACGCGGTCATCAAGTCACGATCTACGACCAGTCAGCGCCCCTCTCCGGAGGTTCTGGCAATCCACTGGCTTTGCTCAATCCCAAACTCTGTCCAGTTGAGCAAAGTGCTGAACATCTGATGACCTTGGCCTGGCAACATGCCTTAAATCATTATCAAAAATTTAAAGCTTTCCGCCCGATTCAGGTGAATCAGTTCGCCTTAAAAAATCCTGAACAGCTTTTAGGATTGGCAGATGAATATCCTGAAAAAATTCTTACTGTAAAAGATACAGAAGATCAAGAGGTTCAAACCGAATTTCCAAGTTTAAAACTGTTAGAAGCTGGTGTGGTTTCACCGCCTCAATTGCGTGATGAAATTCTACAGAATGTAAATATCCGATATCAACAGGCCAAAATTAGCCATATTGAAGCTACTATAAAACCTCAGCTATTTTCAGATGAACAGGATCTAGGTGAATTTGATCATGTGATTGTCTGTACTGCGCGAGATACAACACAATTCTTTGCAGATTATCCGGCTCTGAAACCGATTCGTGGACAGGTCAGTTGGCTCAACAATAAAACTCAACCTTTAAGCCAAAATACAGCCTATAGCTACGGTGGCTATTGTATGCAGCTGGATGCTGAACATCTGATCTTGGGTGCTTCTTTCTATCCAGGTCGAGATGATATCGAGGTGTTAGCAGAAGACCATGTACACAACTACGAATTGATCCACAGTGTATTCCCAGAATATGCACAGTCATTAGCTTCTACCGATACCTGGCAAGGTCGTGCATCGGTACGCGCGCAAAGTCAGGATTATTTTCCCCTACTGGGTAAAATGAAAGCGGATGAGGAAGTTTATAGCTTTGCTGGTCTCGGTTCTAAAGGCTTTCTGTTTGCGCCGCTCTGTAGTGAAATTCTGGTAGCCCAGATTCTCTGCGAAGCCTGTCCGGTGCCATCCAGTTTAGTAAAAAAACTCAGTGTGACCCGTTTTCAAAAGAAAGTGAAAATGAAGAAACCGTATTTTAAGCTACAAATTTAATTACTATTTTGAATGAATCCCCCTAAATCCCCCTTTAAAAAAGGGGGGACTTTTCTCTACTTTTATGAATAAATAGAATAGATGTAGCTCCTCCCTTTAGAAAAGGGAGGTTGGGAGGCATTAAATCTCACCCATTAAAAAAGCGCCTTGCGGCGCTTTTTTTTGACAGAATGCTTATACACCCTGTTCAAGCGGTAAGCCTGCATCACGGGCAGCACGAGTACCACCCATCAGAATGACATATTCACGTGAGCTGTCAAAACCCTCTAGTTTTTCCGCAGCACGTGGAGCTTTACTGCCCCCACCACACAAGATGTAAATGGGTTGATCCGCTGACACCTGAGTTAGGCTTTCTGCTGAAAGATCGTTAATGGGCTGATTCACCGCCCCTTTCACGTGTGCTTCAGCAAAAGCACTTGAATCGCGTACATCCCAGATAATTGCATTTTCTGGGAACTCAAATGTTGTAATTTCTTGCTTACGGATCATTGCGCACTCCTTTGATGTAAAACAACACTTGGCAAATGAAGAAAACATCCCTAGCATCTCAGATATTCTTTCCCTTTGTAAAGGTCTAAACTATGCCTTCTTTCGATATTGTTTCTGAATTAGAAATTTTTGAAGTAAATCATGCAGTTCAAAACACCCAAAAAGAAATTGCGACCCGCTTTGATTTCCGTGGTCAGGACGTTTCTATTGAACTGAATGAAAAAAACAAGGAAATCAAAATCTCGACTGAAAGCGATTTCCAGTGTGAACAAGTCTATAGCATGCTGGAAAGTCATTTCTTTAAACGCAAAGTCGATATTCAGGCGCTTGATCCACAAAAAATGACGGCTTCTGGCAAAAATGTGATTCAGGTCATCAAGCTTAAAGATGGTCTTGACTCAGATACCGCAAAAAAAATTAATAAAGCCATTAAAGAAAGTGGGATTAAGGCGCAATCTTCTATTCAGGGCGACAAGATTCGTGTGACTGATAAAAAACGCGATACCTTGCAGCAAGTAATGGCATTCTTGAAAGAACAGCAATTTGGTTTGCCTTTACAGTTCAATAACTTTAAAGATTAAGACCATCCTGTGTCTTGAAGAAGGAATTATGGCAAAGAACAACCGATTAGCCAGATTAGTCAAAGCCACTGCACGATTACCGCAAGGCATTCGTACTGCTTTGTTAAGTAAAACTTTTGGCCGGGTGGTCCCGATGGTCGGCTCTGCCAAGATTCGTTATGAGGAAATGAGTGCGTCCAAAGTGGTAGTAAGTATGGCCAATCATAAAGCCATGCAGAACCATATCGGACAAATCCATGCATGTGCAATGGCCCTGCTGGCAGAAACAGCAACAGGATTTGTAACCGCAATGAATGTACCGGATAGCGCAGTGGTTTTGATTAAGAGTCTAAAAGTAGACTTTAAACGTCCGACCAAAGGTGCCCTGACGGCAGTTGCTACCTTGACTACTGAACAGCAACGGCTTATGCAAAGTTCAGACAAAGGTGAAACACTGGTTCATGTTATGGTAAGTGATGAATCAGGTGAAGCACCGATTCAATGCGAGATGCTCTGGGCCTGGATTGCCAAAAAGCAATTGAAGCAGACCTGATATCAATACAGACAAAAAAAATCCCAGATCATTAATCTGGGATTTTTTATTTCAAGTCATCATTGTGCTGTTTGGGATTCTAAAAGCTTCTGTTTTGCTTCTTCTGGAATCAGACGTTTGTTACCTTTGACATCTACCGCAACAAAGGTAAACACCCCTTCAGTTACCCGAATTGGTGGGCGTGAATCATCATGACTGTCCCAAACCTCGATTTCCATCTGGATAGAGGTCTTGCCAACTTTTAAAATTTTGGTATAACAACTAATCACGTCCCCGACTTTCACCGGGACCAGAAACGTCATCTGGTTAATTGAAATCGTGGCACAACGTCCCTTTGAAAATCGCTCTGCGTGAATCGCGCCTGCCAAGTCCATTTGTGAAACGATCCAGCCACCAAAGACATCACCACTCCAGTTGGTATCTGCAGGCATTGCGATCGTCTGTAGGGAAAGAATCCCCTCTGGTCTTACTTGAGAATCTGACACTTTCACTCCAGGCATTTGAATTAGGGTTGGGTATTTAACTGCTGATCAAGCCATTTTTGCAGCTCGCTTGACCGTAATGCACCGCTTATTCTAGCAATTTCGTTGCTTTTATTCATCAACACCAGCGTCGGAATACTGCGAACATTAAATGCCGAACTTAAGCGAGGATTGGCTTCTGTATCAATTTTTGCAAAAACCACATTTGGATATTGCTGGGCGACAGTCGCAAAATGCGGTGCCATCATTTTACAGGGACCACACCATTCTGCCCAGAGATCAATCAGGATTGGCAAGTCACTATGCGTGACAAACTGGCTGAAATTCTGCTCATTCAGCTCAATTGGTACCAGTGGAATCAGGGCTTGATGACATTGACCACAAGCAGGGTTGGCAGTGAGTTTATCTTCAGGGACACGGTTTTTGGCCAGACATTCCGGACATACAATAATCATCTAGCGCACTCCAATATGTTGATGTAAGAATTCTAATTGGGTCGAAACTGCTTTTTCAAACCATTCGCCATGATAAATATCAAAATGTCGCATATTCCACTCATGATATTGTACAAATGGTGCAATATTAGTTGCAGTTTCCCGACTGGATTCAATGGGAATCAGACTATCCTGTTTTGCCGCAATAAACAGGACTGGAATGTTAATCTTTCTTACTTCCTGAATCGGCCGATAGCGCATCAGTTTAAAGAATGCCCGTGCAGGAATATGACCACTCCAGTAATAATCCGGATTGACAATCGACAGATAACCTTCATAACTGTCCTGTGTCGGCATAAAACATAGCTCATGCGGATCAACTACAGGTAAGGTTTTTGGTGCCATACCAACCTTGGCCCCCATATAATCCTGACTGGAAACTTTAAGCGCCTTGGGGAGTTGCTGTAAAGGATATAGTTGGGCACTTTCAGCCCCATCGACAAAAGGCACCTGTACCATCGCCGCCTGAATATTTTTCAGCTCTGCTGCAAGTGTCAATACATGCCCACCACTTAAGGCCGTACCCCAGAGCACGA
The DNA here is from genome assembly GCF_015602705.1 of Acinetobacter lwoffii. Lineage (NCBI taxonomy): Bacteria > Pseudomonadati > Pseudomonadota > Gammaproteobacteria > Moraxellales > Moraxellaceae > Acinetobacter > Acinetobacter lwoffii. The sequence continues at coordinate 517,764 of NZ_CP059081.1, read as the reverse complement.
TCCGTTTACTGTCAATCGATTTGCGTTCCTGAATATGTCTGATCATGGTTCGCCAGTCATCGAGCTGGGCATTGATCGACACCAGTTCACGTGGACGCCCAGTGCTGCCGCCCCAATAGCGATAGTCAAATAAAACCACCGCATAGCCGGCACTGGCAAAACGCTGGGCATATTGCACCAGTTTAAATTGACGTAAGGCAGCCAGACCATGAGCCATCAGGATTACGGCCGGTTTTTCTATATTTTTAGGCCGATAAAAATCTGCAGCAATCACTTCCTGACCGCTTTTGACATACAGTGGTTCAACTGTATAAGCCTGCATACGCGCTCCATTGCGTTATCTTATGGTTATCATCATTTATAAAAATTTCAGAACAGGTTCAGCATGTTTTCAGCTTAATGCTATCATAAAGCATATCGATATAAATGAAATGATGGAGTGGCGTCATGAGCGAAAATGTAGGTTTTGCTGGTCAAATTGGTCCTGAACACGTAACTCAAGTGGTTGAGAAAGGTTTTAAATCGATTATCAACAACCGTCCGGACATGGAAGGTGGTTCCGAGCAGCCAACCAGTGCACAAATCGAGGAAGCTGCACGTAATGCCGGTCTGGATTATGTATTCCAGCCAGTAGTAGCCGGTCAGATTACTGAGCTTGATGTACGCACTTTTGCCAATCATTATAATGAGTTGCCAAAACCGATCTTGATGTTCTGCCGCACCGGAAACCGCTCGAATAACTTATATCAACTGGCAAAACAGATGGACCTGCTGGATGACTAAGTTGTTTTGGAAAGGTGTAGTATTGGCAACCTATTTTAGCTGTATTACACCTGTTTTTGCTGCAAATGATCTTAGCCGTGCGCTGACCTCTACGGTGAGTGTCGCGGGGCAAATGACACCAAGCAAGTTTCAGCAATTGATTCAGCAAGGTTTCAAATCTGTAATTGTAAATCGTCCTGATCAGGAAACTGGTAATAATGTCACGGTGAGTCAATTACGCTCCATTGCGGAGAAATCTCAAGTGAGTGTGATTTATCAGCCTGTGGTGAGTAGCCAGCTTTCTCAGGCCAATATTGAAGAATTTGCTCGATATTATAATGAGCTGCCTAAACCAATTTTAATGGTTTGCCGAAGCGGCACACGTTCGGCTGCTTTGTTTAATCAGGCTAAATCTCAAGGATTGATTCATGAATAAGTTATTGATCATTTTATGTTGTAGTTTGGCTTTTACAGGCTGTAGCTCGATGAATCTAAAGCCAACTGTAGGTGTGAATGTGGGAACTTCGATTTAATTTTTTAAATTTTAGTTCCCATCAAAAAAACAGCGCCGAAGCGCTGTTTTTATTGCATCAGAGATTATGAATAATTAACGTAGAAATTCGATACTTTGCCATTAGGTGCTGTAGTTGTCACTTTAAAGCTGTCCCCTTTGGCACAGTCTTTTAATTTATATTCGTAATAGCTTGAAACAACAATATTTGCAACTGAATTACTTCCTGTTGCTAACTCTGCAGAACATGATTTATTATTTTCTGTAGCATCTTCTGCTGCAACAGTGACAGATGTGCCAGAAGGCATCGGTGTCGTCAATGCATTCTTACCATAAAGATTAAAGCTTAATGAACTGTTGCTTGCTCTTAGACCTTGAATAGTCGGAGTGCTATCAGCAAAGTAAACAATAACTTGTTGACGCAAAATTGCTGGGAGTTGATTATCACAAGTTCCCTCAATATTCGGCTCCCTAAAGGTAGATGCCGCACACGGCACACTTGTTCCAGTCATTATTCTATCGTACTTAAACTCGCCTATTTCATTGTTATATGTAAGGCTTTCGTTATCATCACGGAAGAAACTGCCAATATTCTTCATTAATGTATCAACACCTGCTGTGTAAGTGTTATCGCCATTTTTATCTATGTAGCTCTTATCACCTTCAACATAAGCAAGTATGGTGACGCGACCATCTGCTGAACGTGGATTCTGTGTGCTGATTTCTACAGAACATTGGCCATTTAAAGTTGAACACGCTCCCCCAACTTTACCCCCTTCAGCTACGAAGTTAACAACTGTTCCATCAGGAACATCATTGCTATTACGATCAGCAAGTCTTGCAACAAGCGTCGCCTTGTCACCATCCATATCATTTTGCAGTGAGTTTTTACTCAAAGACAGACTAAAACTATTTTGTGTAGCACGCCCTGTGGTAATCGTTACATCTTTTGACAGCGCTGTGAATCCTGATGATAACATTGCACTGATTTCGACAGGTCCAGGAATATTGCCAGGATAAATATTCACAAGTACTTTACCATTGCTATCAGTTTTGACAATTCTATTTGCTTTATTATTTAAGCTGACAAAACTTGTTCCTTGCGGAGATTGTACTAAACTTAGAGTTACCTCTTGGTTAGGGAGAGCTTTTTCATTTGAATAAACAGTGAATTCGACTTGGCTACTTGATGATGATCCACTACCTAAAACAGGGATTGAAATCGCTTTAGATGTATATACGACAGAGGTTGCTGTTGCAGCTTCTACATTCACAGGAACTTTTTGTGCACTGGCTGGTGAGTTACTTGGCGTAACTGTAATCTCTTGTTTACCACTACATAAGTTACCAGATGCATCATAAGCATAATATGTATTAGAAATATTGCCTTCGCTTGTAGAAATTACACTTGAGTGAGCAAAACTACCGCAACTTGCTGAGAATGTTACTTCCTGATTGTTTTGATAGTTGCCATTAGCATCTTGAACCAAAAGTGTAAGGAGTGTAGACCCACCTGAAACTAATGTTGTGCTTGCAGCTTTAAATTGATCAATAAGGATGTCTGTTTTAACAAAACTTATATTTTTTGACTGAGTAGCACTTTGATTATTAAATGAAGCTGTTGCAGAAATCTTATATGGGCCTGTAACATTCGCATTGGTTGGTGTAACGCCAATACTTGCTTCGCCATCAGCATTTGTCAGCACTGAACTATTCGTTGTACTAAAAGTCATATTTTCACCAGAAAATGCAACCACTGCACCACTGACAGGTTTACCACTTCCATCACTTACTTTAACTGTGGCTACAGCACCAAGCGCTGAAATAGTTTCTGTTTCTTCACCATTCGAGTCTTTAAGTGAAAAGTCAGTGACATTAAGCGCTTGAACTTCAGCAGGATTACTAGAATTTCCGCCAGAACCCGCCCCCCCATTATTATAATATCCATCACTACCGCCACAGCCTGCTAACATTAGTGCTAAAGTAAGAGTAGATAATTTAATACCTAATTGTTTACTAATCATTTAAATCCCCAAGACCCTCTATTATAGAGTTTGTTATCAATCTTTATTCATTATGCGATATGTAATCATAGTTAAGCATTTATGTAAATAAAGGTAAGCTAAATGTTTTGTATGCTAGCTTATATTCATAAATTGATTTCAATAAGAGCAATTAATGTACGACCTCATCATTATCGGTGCAGGCACTGCAGGAATCAGTGCTTATAACGAAGCCATCAAATACACCCAGAATATTTTAATTATCAATGATGGCCCCTGGGACACTACCTGTGCCCGGGTAGGTTGTATGCCTAGTAAACTGCTGATCTCTTCTGCAAATCGCATGCATGACATTCAAACTGCTGAAGAACTTGCTTTAAAGCATAACGCTGTCATTGATACTTCAGATGTTATGCAACGTGTGCATGTCCTTAGAGAACGTTTTATTCGTGCAACCTTGAAAGGTGTCGATCAATGGGACAGCTCACATAAAATTTCCGGAAAAGCCAAATTTATTGATCCCCAAACGATCGAAGTCAATGGACAATCCTATCGGGCCAAAAGTTTTATTGTTGCTGTAGGCTCACGCCCTAATGTTGATAAAGCTTTAAAGCAACAATTAAAAGAAAAATACATCACTTCTAATGAAATATTTGAATTTTCTCAATTACCTGAGTCTTTAGCGGTAATCGGGAGTGGCATCATTGCAATTGAATTAGCTCAAGCCATGCAACGACTGGGTGTACAAACTACAATGTTTGCGCGTAGTCAAAAAGTAGGTGCCTTAACCAGTCCAGTCTTACAGAAACTGGCACAGGAGCAACTCAGTAAAGAACTCAATATCAAGTTTAAGAACTTGCCAGATGAAGTTGGAATACAAGCTGATAAAATAAAGATTAATTTTACAGAAAATGATCAGACTGAAAGTATTGAAGTTGACTATATCTTAGGCGCCACAGGTCGGCAAAGCAATATAGATCGTTTAGGTCTAGATCAACTCAATTCAACATTCAAGGACATCAAAAACCTTCCTATCGATAAAGAAACCAAACAACTTGCAAACCTACCTATATTTATAGTCGGTGATGCCGCACCTGATGCGCCGATTCAACATGAAGCCGCGCATGCGGGTAAACAGGCAGTTTATAACTGTTTAAATTATCCGGATGTAAAGCCTATTCCTGCCTTAATCCCATTGGCGATTGTATTTTGTCATCCTGAAATGGCGATTGTCGGAAAAAGTTTTAAACAGCTGGAAGATCAACACATCGAATTTATTCGGGGATTCGTCTCTTATGAAAATCAAGGGCGTGCACTGGTTTTGGCAGAAAACTCAGGTGGAATAGAAGTTTATATTGCTAAAAAATCAGGTAAATTACTTGGTGCAGAACTCTTTTGCTCCCAAGCAGAACATCTGGCCCATTCACTGGCCTGGATGATTGATGCTGACCAGGATATTTATCAGATCTTAAAGAAACCTTTTTATCATCCAACTTTGGAAGAAGGACTCAGAACTGCATTTAAACATGCTCGACGTCAATTGGATGCATTGCTATAAAGGAACTATAAACCTATTACGCTTTAAAATTGGTTCTTGCTCTAGTCTAATATTGAGCAATGTTGATGTTAAATTTATATATGACATATATAAGACAATTATTCCGCCCATAAAAAAATCCCCCTCTGCTAATGCGGAGGGGGATTTTGGAATAATGAGCTGGCGATGACTTACTCTCACATGGGTAATCCCACACTACCATCAGCGCTAAGAGGTTTCACTTCTGAGTTCGGGAAGGGATCAGGTGGTTCACTCTTGCTATGGTCGCCAGCACAACTGTTTATGGATACTTGCTAGGTCTTATTGAGATGCCTTGCTTTCTACCAAATAGAATTCATTAACAGATTTATCTGAGTTGGATAGTTTGTTCGTTTAGCGTAACTAAATCAAGTCACTTTGTTTAATATCGAATCAATCGAGCTTTTATACAACAACTGTTTGGGTGTTGTATAGTCAAGCCTCACGAGCAATTAGTATTGGTCAGCTTCACATATCACTATGCTTCCACATCCAACCTATCAACGTCGTAGTCTTCAACGGCTCTTTAGGAGACATAAAGTCTCGGGGAAATCTTATCTTGAGGTAGGCTTCCCGCTTAGATGCTTTCAGCGGTTATCCCTTCCGAACATAGCTACCCGGCGATGCCACTGGCGTGACAACCGGTACACCAGAGGTTCGTCCACTCTGGTCCTCTCGTACTAGGAGCAGATCCTCTCAAATTTCCAACGCCCACGGTAGATAGGGACCGAACTGTCTCACGACGTTCTAAACCCAGCTCGCGTACCTCTTTAAATGGCGAACAGCCATACCCTTGGGACCTGCTTCAGCCCCAGGATGAGATGAGCCGACATCGAGGTGCCAAACACCGCCGTCGATATGAACTCTTGGGCGGTATCAGCCTGTTATCCCCAGAGTACCTTTTATCCGTTGAGCGATGGCCCTTCCATACAGAACCACCGGATCACTAAGACCTACTTTCGTACCTGCTCGACTTGTGGGTCTCGCAGTTAAGCGCGCTTTTGCCTTTATACTCTACGCGTGATTTCCGACCACGCTGAGCGCACCTTCGTACTCCTCCGTTACTCTTTAGGAGGAGACCGCCCCAGTCAAACTACCCACCAGACATGGTCCTCGTCCCGGATAACGGGACAGAGTTAGAACCTCAATATTACCAGGGTGGTATTTCAAGGACGGCTCCATCGCAACTAGCGTCGCGACTTCAAAGCCTCCCACCTATCCTACACAAGTAAGATCAAAGTTCAATGTCAAGCTGCAGTAAAGGTTCACGGGGTCTTTCCGTCTAGCCGCGGGTACACCGCATCTTCACGGCGAATTCGATTTCACTGAGTCTCTGCTGGAGACAGCGCCCCCATCATTATGCCATTCGTGCAGGTCGGAACTTACCCGACAAGGAATTTCGCTACCTTAGGACCGTTATAGTTACGGCCGCCGTTTACTGGGGCTTCGATCAAGAGCTTCGCTTACGCTAACCCCATCAATTAACCTTCCAGCACCGGGCAGGCATCACACCCTATACGTCCACTTTCGTGTTTGCAGAGTGCTATGTTTTTAATAAACAGTTGCAGGGGCCTGGTTTCTGAGGCTGTCGGCCGCTCAAGGAGCAAGTCCTATCACAGACAACAGCGTACCTTCTCCCGAAGTTACGGTACCATTTTGCCTAGTTCCTTCAGCAGAGTTCTCTCAAGCGCTTTGGTCTACTCGACCTGACCACCTGTGTCGGTTTCGGGTACGATTCCTGTGTAACTGAAGCTTAGAGACTTTTCCTGGAAGCATGGTATCAGCCACTTCACTGTACAAGTACAGCTTGCTATCAGTTCTCAGCATAGAGTACCCCGGATTTGCCTAAGATACATGCCTACAACCTTCCACCTGGACAACCAACGCCAGGCTGACTTAACCTTCTCCGTCCTCTCATCGCATTACACAGAAGTATTGGAATATTAACCAATTTCCCATCGACTACGCCTCTCGGCCTCGCCTTAGGGGTCGACTCACCCAGCCCCGATTAACGTTGGACTGGAACCCTTGGTCTTTCAGCGTGCGAGTTTTTCACTCGCATTGTCGTTACTCACGTCAGCATTCGCACTTCTGATACCTCCAGCAGACTTCTCAATCCACCTTCATCGGCTTACAGAACGCTCCCCTACCACGCATAATAAATTATGCATCCGCAGCTTCGGCATATAGTTTTAGCCCCGTTACATCTTCCGCGCAGGCCGACTCGACTAGTGAGCTATTACGCTTTCTTTAAAGGGTGGCTGCTTCTAAGCCAACCTCCTAGCTGTCTATGCCTTCCCACATCGTTTCCCACTTAACTATAATTTTGGGGCCTTAGCTGGCGGTCTGGATTGTTTTCCTCTTGACTACGGACGTTAGCACCCGCAGTCTGTCTCCCGGATAGTACTCATTGGTATTCGGAGTTTGCATCGGTTTGGTAAGTCGGGATGACCCCCTAGCCGAAACAGTGCTCTACCCCCAATGGTATTCGTCCGAGGCGCTACCTAAATAGCTTTCGGGGAGAACCAGCTATCACCAAGTTTGATTAGCCTTTCACCCCTATCCACAAGTCATCCCCTGGCTTTTCAACGACAGTGGGTTCGGTCCTCCAGTTAGTGTTACCCAACCTTCAACCTGCTCATGGATAGATCACCTGGTTTCGGGTCTATACCCAGCAACTAAACGCCCTATTAAGACTCGGTTTCCCTACGGCTCCCCTATGCGGTTAACCTTGCTACTGAATATAAGTCGCTGACCCATTATACAAAAGGTACGCAGTCACCGAACAAGTCGGCTCCCACTGCTTGTATGCATGCGGTTTCAGGATCTATTTCACTCCCCTCACAGGGGTTCTTTTCGCCTTTCCCTCACGGTACTGGTTCACTATCGGTCAGTCAGGAGTATTTAGCCTTGGAGGATGGTCCCCCCATATTCAGACAAGGTTTCACGTGCCTCGCCCTACTCGACATCATCATATAAGCCCTTTCGTGTACAGGACTATCACCGTCTACGGTCGCACTTCCCAGAGCGTTCCACTAGAACTTATATGACTTAATGGGCTCTTCCCCTTTCGCTCGCCGCTACTGAGGGAATCTCAATTGATTTCTTTTCCTAAGGGTACTGAGATGTTTCACTTCCCCTCGTTCGCCTTGCAACACTATGTATTCATGTTGCAATACCTACCTTATGGTAAGTGGGTTTCCCCATTCAGACATCTCCGGATCACAGGATATTTGCCGCCTCCCCGGAGCTTTTCGCAGGCTATCACGTCTTTCTTCGCCTCTGACTGCCAAGGCATCCACCACATGCACTTAATTACTTGACTATACAACCCCAAACAGTCGTTTATCCTTACAAGTGGGATAAGCAACAGATTGTGTCTTTCAACACTCTCATACAGTTGGCGTTTCGTAGATTCAACTACTGTACAGCTTCAATTAGATTCATATACCAAAACGCTTGATTCAGTTAATTTCGCTAGAACTCATTTCTTTAATCTTCACATCACAGTAATAAATCACTGTTAGTGTTGATCTTAAAAACGAGTTTGAACAAATTATTTCAACTCAAATATATTCTGTTAATGATTTTTCCAGCCTTCGTCAGGTCAGGAAACTGTGATAAATCACAGAGATTATCAAGTGCGCGTATCATAACGCTTGTACTTGTTAATCTCTAGGATCTAAACACCTGATCGCTTAGGAACTAAACAACTTCATCACTGTATGCTTACATACTGCGCGAAGCGTAGCTTCTTGCTTAAATTTCAAGTAAAAGCAGTGCTTTTATGATCTTGAAATTTGGTGGAGACTAGGAGAGTCGAACTCCTGACCTCCTGCGTGCAAAGCAGGCGCTCTACCAACTAAGCTAAGTCCCCAGCTTATCAATAAGTCAATGTATCGTTCTGTTCTGTTTGCTTCAGCACTTTCATGCTTCGTTAGTCAGATTTGGTGGGTCTGACAAGACTTGAACTTGTGACCCCACGCTTATCAAGCGTGTGCTCTAACCAACTGAGCTACAGACCCTCAGATACATCGTATGAAGAACAACTTGTTGTGGATTCTTACCAATCGTCAATCTTTCGTTAAGGAGGTGATCCAGCCGCAGGTTCCCCTACGGCTACCTTGTTACGACTTCACCCCAGTCATCTGCCACACCGTGGTAAGCGTCCCCCCTAAGGTTAGACTACCTACTTCTGGTGCAACAAACTCCCATGGTGTGACGGGCGGTGTGTACAAGGCCCGGGAACGTATTCACCGCGGCATTCTGATCCGCGATTACTAGCGATTCCGACTTCATGGAGTCGAGTTGCAGACTCCAATCCGGACTACGATCGGCTTTTTGAGATTAGCATCCACTCGCGTGGTAGCAACCCTTTGTACCGACCATTGTAGCACGTGTGTAGCCCTGGTCGTAAGGGCCATGATGACTTGACGTCGTCCCCGCCTTCCTCCAGTTTGTCACTGGCAGTATCCTTAAAGTTCCCGGCTTAACCCGCTGGCAAATAAGGAAAAGGGTTGCGCTCGTTGCGGGACTTAACCCAACATCTCACGACACGAGCTGACGACAGCCATGCAGCACCTGTATGTAAGTTCCCGAAGGCACCAATCCATCTCTGGAAAGTTCTTACTATGTCAAGACCAGGTAAGGTTCTTCGCGTTGCATCGAATTAAACCACATGCTCCACCGCTTGTGCGGGCCCCCGTCAATTCATTTGAGTTTTAGTCTTGCGACCGTACTCCCCAGGCGGTCTACTTATCGCGTTAGCTGCGCCACTAAAGCCTCAAAGGCCCCAACGGCTAGTAGACATCGTTTACGGCATGGACTACCAGGGTATCTAATCCTGTTTGCTCCCCATGCTTTCGCACCTCAGTGTCAGTATTAGGCCAGATGGCTGCCTTCGCCATCGGTATTCCTCCAGATCTCTACGCATTTCACCGCTACACCTGGAATTCTACCATCCTCTCCCATACTCTAGCCAACCAGTATCGAATGCAATTCCCAAGTTAAGCTCGGGGATTTCACATTTGACTTAATTGGCCACCTACGCGCGCTTTACGCCCAGTAAATCCGATTAACGCTTGCACCCTCTGTATTACCGCGGCTGCTGGCACAGAGTTAGCCGGTGCTTATTCTGCGAGTAACGTCCACTATCCAAGAGTATTAATCTCGGTAGCCTCCTCCTCGCTTAAAGTGCTTTACAACCAAAAGGCCTTCTTCACACACGCGGCATGGCTGGATCAGGGTTCCCCCCATTGTCCAATATTCCCCACTGCTGCCTCCCGTAGGAGTCTGGGCCGTGTCTCAGTCCCAGTGTGGCGGATCATCCTCTCAGACCCGCTACAGATCGTCGCCTTGGTAGGCCTTTACCCCACCAACTAGCTAATCCGACTTAGGCTCATCTATTAGCGCAAGGCCCGAAGGTCCCCTGCTTTCTCCCGTAGGACGTATGCGGTATTAGCATCCCTTTCGAGATGTTGTCCCCCACTAATAGGCAGATTCCTAAGCATTACTCACCCGTCCGCCGCTAGGTAATGTAGCAAGCTACATTTCCCCGCTCGACTTGCATGTGTTAAGCCTGCCGCCAGCGTTCAATCTGAGCCATGATCAAACTCTTCAGTTTAATACTATGTAGCACCTTAAAGGGTGCCAATCTTGGCTCATCAATTTTCTGACAAATATTTCTCAAATAAACTTCGAGTAATTTCTACCATCAATCAATGAAAATAATTTCGATCGATCAACCAGTAAAAATCCACACAAGTTGTTCTTCATAATCTCTTAATGATCTTCTTGCTGATTCGTCACCAGCAAGCTAGGTCGGCTATATTACACTAGATATTCTTAGTGTCAACTAGCAATGAAAACTATTTTTAAACTTTCTTTCTAAAACCCAACTCAATCAAACTTAACTAAGTCACTGTTTTATCAGAAGTTTTAATCTTCATCACCGCCGATGGATGTGCATTCTACAGGATTCCCAACCCAATACAACCCCTATTTTTAAATAATTCAGCAAAATCATCACGATTGTTTATTTATTCTACAAAAATCGCGCTTTTCTTCATTTCTTGAGCATTAAAGGGACTGAATTGGATAAATGACTTAATCTTTTTTCAGTTTTATTCTGTTCTTGAAAGCGTAAAGGCCGGCAATCTATGTATTCACAATAACCCCCTTCCCCATTTTCAGTTTCTTCATTTATTTTCACTTGATAACTAAAACTTCCTACATAGCCCGCTGCCAGGCCAAATTTAAAATCTCCACGACTTTGACCTTGTACCCAGATACAAGTACCGTCTGCATTTTCATAACACCATTCAAATTCGCGCGGCAAATACATACTTTGCCGATTGGGTGTCGTGACACACGGATAAACACGATGAACTTTAAAATAAACTTTTCGATCGAACATTTGGGTCCGCATGTTTTTTAAATCACGCAGATAGATCCGCGACTGAACAATACGATTAAAACCATCCCGAATCTGCGCCAACAACAGTTGCCTGTTTTCACTGAGATTAATAATTTGATAAGTCAGGAAGGCCAAAGGTAGATAAGGAAAGTTAAAACTCCGCGCGTATTCAAAGCTTCCAAGACCATCAATCGTATATTGCTGCGCTTTATAGTTCACCGTTCCCTGACAATGACATAGCAAAGACCAGTGATCTGCCAAGGAAAACCGCATTTGGGTAAAATGAGAAATCAGTTGAGTGGTTTGAATATTTAAATCAAAACTGAGTTCCGAGTCAGAACGCTGCAAACGAAAATTTGGAAAACTTCCGCTCAATTGCTCACGATCCAGAAACTGAAACAGACCTGATCTAAAATGACAGTCCTTCTTGACCGAATAGTGATGCAATTGTCCCACCATATGTGGGCTCGAACTGCAAATCACGGTGGCGGTGTCTAAGGCTGTGGTTTCGATTGCACTCGGGTTTGCCAGCATGGGTGCATTGGGTTGCCCGATAATACTCAGAAAGTTTAAATAATAGAGGGGTGCCGGAAGCCCGGGGATCATCAAACCCTGATGAATAATTTTATATTTTGAGGTGGGGCCATGATAGGCGGGATGGCGCGAAACAGTAGGAGTCTGATTCAGCTGTTTCGAACGATCTAAAAAATCTTGAAGAAACCGCATCTCAGACTCCTTATCTTTTTATAATGTACTCGATCTTTTTGCCATAAAGGTGGTTACAAAACCAGACAAGGCATAGAGAATAGAAATGACCAGAATGCCGACAGGAATATTATAAGTCATCGCTGCAAAGACGAATACGGCGATTGGTAAGACAAAAAATGGAACCCGTTTACGTTCTACAGTTTTAAATGAATAGTATTTGATATTGGAAATCATCAACAAGCCTACCGCAATGATGACCACTGCATTAATGACCTGAAGAGAAGGTTCACGAATATCAAAGATTTCTGGAAAATCCAGACCGACCCAGACCAGTGACACAATCATGATGGCAGCCAGAGGACTTGCGACACCAATAAAATAACGTTTGTCGACCACACCAATCTGTACATTGAAGCGTGCCAGACGGAACGCAGCACATGCGGTATAAACAAAACAAGCCGCCAGACCAATACGGCCCAAATCGCTTAAGCCCCAGCTATACATCAAAATAGCGGGAGCTACACCAAAAGCCAGCATATCAGAAAGCGAGTCAAATTGTTCACCGAACGGACTTTGTGCACCAATAGCACGTGCCACACGCCCATCCAGTCCATCCAGTAATGCCGCAATAAAAATCGCATAAATAGCTTGCTGAAAATCACCATTCATACTGGCAATAATCGAGTAGAAACCTGACAACAACGCTGCCGTTGTAATCAGGTTCGGCCATAGATAGATGCCTCGACGCTTAACTTTTTGCCCTTCCTGGGTATGCTCCTCTTCTTCTACCTCAAAGGTGATGCCATCGAAAGGCACTTCAGTTGAAGAGTCACGTTCCGGTTTGCTTATATTTGTCATTCTTGTCGATCCTAGCTATGACCTGATCTTTGAAAAAATTATTCGCCCACTAACCAACGAACTGCAGCGTGACCACCGTTTTCACTCATGCGAAGATGCGGGAATAACCACTGTAGTGCTTCATCAGCATCTTCAGAGAATTTCCAAGGTGGGTTAATCACCAGCAAACCACAACCGTTCAGGCCTACTGGGGTATCATCCGGCCATACACAGACTTCACAAACCAGTTGACGGCGGATACCAGTCTTGAACATTTTCTTCTCGAAGCGTTCAATCATGGCACGGTCTTTAATTGGATACCAAACGGCGAAGACACCTGTCGGCCATTTCTTATACGCAGCAACCAGCAGCTCAACCAACTGTGGGAAATCTTTACGCTCCAGTTCATACGGCGGATCGATCATCACCAGACCACGTTTTTCTTTCGGCGGAATGACTGCTAAAAGACCTTCGTATGCATCACGTTCATGCAAACCGGCACGCTTGTCAAAAATATTATGACGAAGTTGCTGGAATACATCACGCTGCATTTCAAAAATGGTCGCTTTATCAATCTCGCGCATGCCTTCTAGCGCAAACCACGGTGAACCCGGATAAGCACCCTTACCAAAGTTTTCACGCATGTTTTCAACAATTTTTAAGTATTGTTGTACGCCTTCAGGTGCATTACGCTTGATCGAATCATCAAGCTTAACCAGACGATGAATACCGTTTAAAAACTCACCTGATTTTTGCGCTTCGGCAGTCGACAAATCATATTTACCTGCACCACCATGTGTATCTACATAGCGATAAGGTTTGTCTTTTGCATTCAGTCGAGTCAACAACTGAAGCAATAAAACGTGCTTCATGACATCGGCAAAGTTGCCTGCGTGGTAAGAGTGACGGTAATTCATGTTTCAATTATTCCTAAGATCAATTGCTATTTTAACATGAAAAACTATTTCGTTCAGAAACGATTATTGCACTAAAATAGCGGACCTTTTTTTATCACACTATCGAGAATTGAAAAAATGGAAGCAGTTATCATCCCAGGGGATTGGAATGTTGATCAAATCTTAGATGATTTAGATCAACATGGCTTTAGTATTGTTGACGATGCTTACTCTAGCGAATATCAACATGCAGTGAGTCAAGAATGCTTAAGCCACTTAAACGAATTTCGTAATGCAGCCATTCAAAATGGTGTAGTTAACAACATCCGTAGTGATCATATTCTTTGGTTACAACCTGAATTTCAAATTTCCCACCTACACATCCAAACACTTCAACAATTTTCCCAAATTTTAAACCGCGCGTTTTATTTAGGCATCAAAGATGTCGAAGCACATTTCGCTTGCTATCACGCGGGTGAGTTCTATACCCTGCACCGCGACAATCCTCAAGATAAAAATGGCCGGATGATTTCCAGTGTGTATTATTTACATGGACAATGGCAGGCGGACTGGGGCGGTGAACTGCGCCTGCAGGATAAACATGGTCAGTGGCATATTATCCAGCCAAAACCGAACCGAATGGCGCTGTTCCAGAGCGATTTATTACATGAGGTTTTAATCTCTAACCAGCAACGCCTATCCATTACCGCCTGGCTAAGAAGTGATACATCACTACTCTAAGACGACCTGCCGCTTTAAATTTTAATTTTTAGCCTCATATAGCCATTATTGAGAAATGAGGATTGCGTTGATGCGATTAACAACCAAACAGATTATTCAACGTCTGGGTGAAACTGACCAATTGTACTTAAAAGGCAATACGCCAGAATTAACGCTTGAACGTGCTGATCTTCGTTTACAGCTGGTGACTTTAAGTGAACTGCGTCAGGAACAGCGACATTTCCTGCAAGAAGCCGTAGTGTTGCTGGAACAAGGCCGGGTAGAATTTGAAGAAATGCCGCTGCGCATGTATATCAACCTATCTTTGCATCTGGCCAAGGCTTATATGATGTTTTTTGAATTGACCAAAGAGCACCATTTCGCCCTGATTACCCAGCAAATTTTAAAGCCAATGGCCAGTTATGAGCATGGTGATATTTATTTCTTCCTGGCCTATGCCAGTGCCAGTAAAAATGAGCCAGCCCTGACGCGTCACTGGTTAGGTAAATACACTACGACTGCCGAGTTTGAGCTGGAATTATTACAGCAGCATCATGCTTTTAATGATTATCGTCAGCACGAATGGTTTAACAAAATATTAAAAAGCAAAATGCATTAAGCCAAAGAACAAAAACGCCTCAGATGAGGCGTTTTTTAATGCAAGTTATATCGTCTTATTCTAAATATTAGAAAGGCTCAGGAAAAATAATCAGGCAGGTTGACGTCTATAGGCGTCCATGTGCAGTTGCTGATTCAGTTCATCGACCCAAATTGCCCAATCATCATCTTGTACCAAATGGCTAATCAATAAAGAACGCTGGGCTTTATTCCAGAATGGCGCATCATGCAAGGACAGCCCTGCTGGCAGTTGATGGGTGCGTACATACAATTCAATAGCCGCAGGACTATTGGCGAGACCGAGCTGAGAAAACAAGAGCTCTAAGGATGGTTGGTTCTTTGCGAGCATCGCGCCCTCCTTATATCAGATAAATTGTAATTATTTATAGATCTAACTTATAAGATAAGACAAAAAAAACCTAGTCCTTTGACTAGGTTTGTTGTTTCTTTTTGTATGAATGCATTTAAACGCTTTGTTTGTCGCTTTCCACATGTAAAAGCTGATTTAACTTGTCAATAATGACAATCCATTCATCATCTTGGTGCCAATGTTCACGCAGGAAGGCACTTTGTCCCTCACTCCAGAATTCGGCATCTGGCAATGCGACTTCAGATGGCAATTGATGGGTATGGGTAAATTGATTAATTGAGGCTTCATCAGAAGGCAAACCCAATTGTTCAAATAATAATTCTAAAGTTAACTGTTGTTCCGTAAGCATAAATAGACTCCATCGTAGTGTTAAATTATGAGCGTGTTGAGATTCGAATTCTTAGGTTGATTTATGGCCGGGTATGTCACAGGAACCTGAACCCTCTGCCTCAATATGTAATTGTTCATTCAATACATCAACAAAAATGGCCCAGTCATCATCTTTCTTCCAGTGACTGATCAGAAAGTCATGCTGTGATTTACTCCAAAAAGGAGCTTTATGCAGGGGCACATCCATACCGATTTGATGCGTATTAATAAACTCATCAATCGCTTCCGGACTCGAATCCAGACCCAATTGTTCAAAGAAAAGTTCGAAGGTGGCGCGTTGTTCTAACATCTGAACCTCCATCTTTTTTATCTATAATCTTGTCTCTACCTTAGATCGCTCATAGCGAAAACTCAGTTGTCTCTCCTTCACAGCTTGTTATTTTTTGTTGATTAAAGTGAGTGACATAAAAAAAGCACCCCAAATGGAGTGCTTTTCTTCAACTTAATCTAAGAAGATCAAATTATTTAAGCATATCAGCAATTGCTGCGCGCTCTTCTTCAAGTTCGTTCAACGTAACGTTGATACGTTCACGGCTGAATTCGTCGATTTCAAGACCTTGAACGATTTTGTATTCACCGTTTTCAGTCGTTACAGGGAAACCGAACATTACGCCTTCAGGAATACCGTAAGAACCATCAGAAGGAATACCCATCGTTACCCATTCGCCGTTTGTACCAAGAGCCCAATCGCGCATATGGTCGATTGCAGCGTTAGCAGCAGAAGCAGCAGAAGACAAACCACGTGCTTCGATGATCGCAGCACCACGTTTACCAACAGTCGGAAGGAATGTATTTGCATTCCATTCTTGGTCGTTGATCATGTCTTTAACGCTTTCGCCGTTAATTGTTGCAAAACGGTAGTCGGCATACATGGTTGGAGAGTGGTTACCCCAAACTGTAAGATTTTTGATGTCTTTAACCGCTTTACCAGTTTTAGCAGCAATTTGAGATGCAGCACGGTTGTGGTCAAGACGTAACATTGCAGTGAAGTTTTTCGCTGGAAGATCTGGAGCAGATTTCATTGCGATGTAAGCATTCGTGTTTGCAGGGTTACCAACAACTAGAACTTTAACGTCACGGCTTGCAACTTCGTTCAATGCTTGACCTTGACCGATGAAGATTTCACCGTTCACTTTAAGCAGGTCAGCACGTTCCATACCTGGACCACGTGGACGTGAACCAACTAATAACGCATAGTCAGCATCTTTAAATGCAACTTTAGGATCATCAGTACCGATCATGTCTTCTAGTAATGGGAATGCACAATCTTGAAGCTCCATCATTACGCCTTTAAGCGCTTGTTGAGCTTTCTCAAAAGGAACTTCGAGCAATTGCAAAATCACTGGTTGATCTTTACCTAGCATTTCGCCGCTTGCGATACGGAATAATAGGCTGTAACCAATTTGACCTGCAGCGCCAGTAACGGCAACACGAACTGCTTGCTTCATCTAATTATCTCCAATTGAGGATATTCAATGCGATTAAATAGTTAGTATTTAATCTAATAATCGTAAACGCGAAAGATTGTACTCCAATCCTTTGCCAGATGCATATAAAAGAGGACGGATTTCACCTAAAGTCTGATAGGAAATATAAATTAAATCGGCAAAAAAGCTCAGTATGTTCCTTTTATTGTGACAGTTTTTGGGCATGTATTAATAATGTTGGCAGGACAGGATTTGTAATTGCCATTGGGGCGATAACAGACCTTGATCGAGGTAAGCACGCTAGCTGACTGAGTCTGCTGGCAGTTGAATCGCAAGGCATTGCCCGGTAATTGCGGATTAATTTTCAGGAATTTGGCTCGCAATGTATCGACAGAAATCGTGATATTTTCCTGTTCCGTCAGTTCCGCAGGCACTTTGAGACGATCTGCATAATTGATAATCGTCCGGAAATACTGACTGGCATTCATCGGCACGCAGCCACCGATATTACGCCATAAAATTGTCCGGGTATTGTCATCCGGCATGATTCTGGCCACCACCTTGGACTGCAGTGGTGACAGTTTCGCAGAGCTATTGGTCGTACAATTTTGTGATGTGGTCTGAGGATATAAGCCGGAGATATTCAGCGAATAACCTTCCAGACATTTTCGTTTCTTGGCATATTCAGGGTACAAGCTACATAAGGCCGGGACCATTTGTACATCCATGACATAGTCTGTCGGCGCAGCAAACGCAGCCGGACTGCTGGCCAAAACCACAAGCGCAAACGATCCCGCCCAGACTCGACGATCCTTCATTATTTTCATGAATAAATCACCATCCCCAATAATTTTAATTTTATTGTGTATTACGTAATGGTATCAGTTGCATGCGTTTACCCACTGACTGTGCCCCCTGTCCTAACAAGATACCGTAATGCGTGGCATTGGTCATGACATGTTTCACATAATCTCGGGTTTCAAGTAAAGGAATACTTTCAGTATATTGATCTGCGGCAATCCCCTGAAATTCTGGCTGCCAGCGGCGGGCACGGTTTGGACCGGCATTATAGCCTGCCGTTGCCAGAACCGGACTATCACTAAGCTGACGCTGAATCGTAGATAAATAAAATGTTCCGTAGCGAATATTAGTATTCATATCGGTGAGTGCCGCCGGGTTATAAGCTTCACCCATTTGACGTGCCACCAACTTGGCCGTGTCTGGCATAATCTGCATCAGCCCACCCGCACCGACATGTGAACGTGCCACAGTATTGAAACGGCTTTCCTGACGCATCAAACCGTAGGCCCAGGCCGGATCTATGCCGGCATTGCGGCTATGACTGACCACGTAATTCTGATGTGGCATTGGAAAACGATAATTGTAGTTATGCTTGTTCGCGGTACGATCGGCAGCATAAATGGCCCGATCATGCCAGCCCATGTCCATAGCACGCTTTGCCGCAGCCAGTAACAGGTCATCATCCTTCTTCAGATAAGCCTGACGCACTGCCCAGTTCCATTCACGGTTAATGTAGTTATCCGGTGCACTGATATTGCGTAGCGTGAAAGCACGACGAAAATGAATGTCCTGATTCAAGCGCTGCATAGCCTGATTGGATGGCTGCACTGGATTTGGTGTACTTGCAGTTAGCTGTCCCAACTTGTCGCGTGCCAGCAAGTTGTGATAATCATCACCGGTCGCCAGTTTGCGATAAATACTTTCTGCTGCCTGTTTGGAAGCACGGTCAGCACGTTGTTCACTGGCACGAGCCAGCCAGTATTGCCAGCGATCTTCCTGCTTCTGGTTGACGCTCATGCTGTCAATCGCACGGATCAGGCTTTCCCAGGCACTAAAACGAATTGCCTGACGCGCATAAATCTCGGCTTCTTCCGGGCTAAATGGCAGGCCATAGCTGGCATCCAGCGCATTCAATACTTCACGGTTGAAGTTGTTTTTCATGACTGTGGTGCCACCGATATAACCGACAGCACGATATAAGGCGCGTTGTACCTGTACGGGTGTACCTTCGGCAGTCCTTTTGACAATGGACAAAGCTGAGTCCAAATCGCTATCGGCCAGACGTCCCAGCGCATAAATCAGATAGGCATGCTCTGCCGCAGTACTTTTAGGCGCAGACCACAAATAATTAGTGGGGTTGGCCTGAATCGAATTCAGTTGTGCCAGAGACAGATTTAAACCAATGCCTTGCGCTGTCGCAATCGCCTGTCCTGACTGTCCGGCACGAAGTTGCCCCCAGAGTCGCTGCTGACGGTCTTCTGAGGTCATGAGTGGACTGGATAGCATCATCCGGCCTAAACCAGTACAAGATTCGGGTTGGCTATTGGTAGTTAACCAGACTTCTTTAAACTCGGCATAGACCAGTTGATCGCCAGCTTTGGCACGCACTTGTGCCACTGCACAGGCTTCGGCAGGATCGGCATTGGTTACATAAGGCAATACCGGTTGGGCAGTGCTAAAGTCTGCCATTTTTACTTTTTCTTCGACATAGTCCGCTGCCAGCTTTTCAGCCATAGCAGATTGAGGGTAACGCTGGGCAAAGCTGATAATTTGGCTGACAGGCTGCATGGCAAGATTCTGGTTTAAAATCCAGTATTCCGGATAATAGCCCAAGGCATCATTCTGCATAGACAGACGATATTGCTGTAACAGTTCAATATTGCCTGCATTGGCTGCACGCAAGGCATCATTAAATTGTTCTTCTGCTGCCTGTGTACTCGCTGAACAGATACATGCCACACTTAAAGTAATTAATTTATAGTATTTATACATAGTTTTAGTGTGTTTCAACATCCCTTTGCCTTCTATCATCGATTTTGTGCTTTGCCCATGTTGCATATCATAAGAGCTAGTTTGAAGATTATAACCAACTCTATTGTTCAGTTATGTAACCTTATGATTAAGCAATATTAATCTACAGACAATTTTTGCCCATAAATCAATATTTTTCCACAGTTAATTTGGGCTATAAGTTTAAGCGACTTTCCTGCTAAAATATGCGCCTTTCCAAGATTTCAGTCCGTGAATTGAATTTTTATTCACCTGTTTGATGCATCAATCAGGCTGTTCGTTCACTCTTTCAACGTATTACCTTGTAGGAGCCTACATGACGGTTCAAACCTTCATTCCGAATGGTGCCCCAGCTGCCTCAGAAAACACTGTTACCCAGCCAGCGCACACCCCAATTAGCGATGCTTCAGTCAAAAAACTGTACATCGAAACGCAAGGGTGTCAGATGAATGAGTACGACAGTCACCGTATGGCAGACCTGTTAGGCGATTCTCATGGCTATGTGCTGACCACCGATCCTAAAGATGCCGATATTCTGCTGATGAATACCTGCTCGATCCGTGAAAAGGCACAGGAAAAAGTCTTCTCCGAGCTGGGTCGCTGGCGTAAGCTTAAAGATAAAAATCCTGACCTGATTATTGGTGTTGGTGGTTGTGTGGCTTCTCAGGAAGGCGATAACATCCAGAAACGTGCCAATTATGTCGACATGATCTTTGGCCCGCAAACCCTGCACCGTTTGCCGCAAATGCTGGATCAGCATTTTGAGCAGATCGAAAAGCCGAAAAAAGAAAAAATCAAACTGGTGGATATTTCCTTCCCGGACATCGAGAAATTCGACTTTTTACCTGAACCGCGTGTTGAAGGTTATAAAGCTTTTGTCTCGATCATGGAAGGCTGTTCTAAATACTGTTCTTTTTGTGTGGTGCCGTATACGCGTGGTGAAGAAGTATCTCGTCCACTGGATGATGTGCTCGCTGAAATTGCGGGTCTGGCAGAAAAAGGCGTGCGTGAAATTTCACTTTTGGGTCAGAACGTAAACGGTTATCGTGGTGAAACTTTTGAAGGCAATATCTGTACCTTTGCCGATCTGTTACGTTTGGTTGCAGATATTCCGGGCATTGGCCGTATTCGTTATACCACCTCGCATCCACTGGAATTTAATGACGACCTGATACAATGCTATCGTGACCTGCCACAAATGGTTTCACACCTGCATCTGCCGGTACAAAGCGGTTCCAATGATGTGTTGCAAGCGATGAAGCGTAACCACACCATCGATGTCTATATCGAAAAGATTAAAAAGTTACGTGCAGTTCGCCCTGACATGCACCTATCTTCAGACTTTATCATTGGTTTCCCGGGTGAAACAGATGAAAACTTTGAAGAGACTTATCAGTTTATTCAGGATCTGGATTTTGACCATTCTTATAGTTTTATCTATTCAAAACGCCCGGGTACGCCTGCGGCAGAACTGGAAGATACGATTTCTGAAGATGTCAAAAAAGAACGTCTGGCCAAAGTTCAGCAATGGATTAAGCGTTCAAGCATTGACAAGACGGATGCCATGCTCGGGACCATCCAGCGTGTACTGATCGAAAAAGTTTCTGATAAAGATCCGAATATTCTGGTCGGTACGGCGGACAATACCCGTTATGTCAACTTTATTGGTGACCCTGCCTGGGTAGGCCGCTTTGCCGAGATTGAAATTACCGAAATTAAAACTTTGAATTTAGTTTACGGTGAGCTCTTGAATCTTGAGCCTGACGTGGCGTAATGTAGAGCATATAACGCACACTTCATAAGGAACACTCTTGACTGCAGCGATTCGACGTACAGTAGCTTTTCCTGGAATTTCGATGGACCGTATACAAGCCATGTTAGGTGCCTATAACGGCCATTTGAAGCAAATTGAACAACGTTTAGACGTCAAAATCTCCCATCGTGGAGAAAGTTTTATTATTGATGGTGGAATCGATGCCGTTGAGAGAGCCGAAATGCTCTTGCAACGTCTTCATGAAGAATCTGAACATAGTCAGCAGATTAGTGCAGATACTTTACATCTGATGATTCAGGGCAGCCAGACTGACCGTGAACTTCAGCAAGATCTGGACGATCAGGAACATACGGGGCTGGACAATGTCTGGCTGCAAACTCGTAAGGGCCGGATCAATCCGCGTGGTGCCAACCAGAAACGTTATGTACAGCGCATTCTGCAAAGTGATATTTCTTTTGGTATTGGCCCTGCGGGTACAGGTAAAACCTACCTCGCCGTTGCGGCTGCCGTGGACATGCTGGAGCGTAATGAAATTCAGCGGATCTTGCTGGTTCGTCCTGCGGTTGAAGCCGGTGAAAAACTTGGTTTCTTGCCGGGGGATTTAACCCAGAAAATCGATCCGTACTTACGTCCCTTGTATGACGCGCTGTATGAAATGCTCGGCTTTGAAAAAGTGGCCAAACTGATCGAACGTCAGGTGATTGAAGTGGCTCCGCTTGCTTATATGCGTGGCCGTACCTTGAATCATTCTTTCGTGATTCTGGATGAAGCGCAGAATACCACCCCTGAACAGATGAAGATGTTCCTGACCCGCCTAGGTTTTGGTTCACGTGCCGTGATTACCGGCGACGTAACTCAGGTAGATTTACCGCGTGGTCAGCAATCCGGTCTGTCACATGCCTTGCGTGTGATTGATAAAATTCCTGAAATTCATATCACCCGTTTCCATTCGCGTGATGTGGTACGTCATCAGCTGGTACAGAAAATTGTTGAAGCCTACGAAGGCTGGGACAGTGAACAGCAGCGTTTAAGTGCTGAAGCACGTGCCGAACGAAAAGCACGTCAGGAAGCCTTGATCGCTGAAAATGATGCTGCGGCAGATGCACAGCATTAAGCTTTAAACTTAAGGATTTGTGTTGAAACTTAGTCTTTCCTTACAACAGGACTTTCAGTCGCCTGAACTGGTACTGAAACGTGCCTATATTAAAAAGGTTGTAGAAACCACTTTACGTCATATCGGCACTCAGAGTAATTGCGAAATCGGAATTGCCTGTGTCGACAATGACGAAAGTTATAAGCTTAATCTGGAATATCGAGACAAGGACAAACCGACCAATGTACTGTCTTTCCCAAGTGAACTTCCAGATGAAATGGCACAGTTTCTGGATGCATTTCCCATTGGTGATCTGGTGATTTGTATTCCAGTGGTATTACGTGAAGCGAGTGAACAAGGCAAAGCGCCTTTGACTCACTTTACCCATATGCTGGTTCATGGCACCTTGCACCTGATGGGCTATGATCATGAAACCTCGGATGAAGATGCCGAAGAAATGGAAAGCATTGAAATTGAGATTTTAGCCAAGCTGGGTTTTGAAAACCCTTATCTGGAACAGAACTAAAATTTGAATATTAAAAAAAGCGGGCCAAGGCTCGCTTTTTTTTAATGAAAGTTGCCCTCCCTCTAACTCCCTCCCAGAGGGAGGGAGAACATTCATTAGAATCCTATGATTGTTAAACATTATAGATATAGTTCCCTCTCCTTATTAGGAGTAGGTTAGGGAGAGGTCTTGGTAAATATCAACTTTAACGCACTTCAAACTCCGCTTCTGCCGGGTCAAAACGCCAGGTACGAATCACTCGCAGTTCGGAAATTTCTTTCATTTTACTGTCGAAAGCACCAAATGGGGCTGCCTTACGCACGGAAGATTTAGCTGCTTCATCCAGCATGGCATGTCCTGAACTGTCAATCAGTCGAATGGCACGAATCCCGCCATTCTGATTGAGGATCACCATCAGCCGCACTTCCCCTGCCAGATTCTGCTGCTTGGCTGCTTCCGGATAGTAGCGGTTACCATAAAATTCCACTTTTTCACGGAACTTTTCCAGATAGGCGGCCGAAACATCCTGCTTGGACTGAATACCATCTACAGTCTTAATTTTTTGCTGACGACTGAAATTTTGTTGACGCTGTAAATATTGCGCTTCCAGACTGGCGACCATGGCCGCTTTGGCCTGAAATTGGCTCTGTAATTGCTCCTGCATTTTTTTACGCTGATTTTCTTCTGCCTGCTTTTGCCAGCTCAAGGTGGTCATCAGGACTTTTTCTTCAAAACTGAGTTCCTGTTGCTGTTGCAGCATATCCAGACTTTCTTGCAGTTCTTCGCCTGCATGTTGTTCCATTAACGGCGATGGCATATCACTCGACATGCGATGAGCTTCTCTAAACTGGCCGGAACCCTGCTGGTCCGTTTGGGCCAGAAAATCAGCATGCTCAATTTTTTCATCAGTCTGGCGCAAACTGACTGCGATTTCTTTGGTACTGGTATCCCGATCTTGCGGCATACCAAATTCCAGGGTCAGCACGATCAAATGCATAATGCCTGCGGCAAGCACCGCACTGCTAAACACTGGATCTTTCCACCAAGTTCTGACCAGAGGCATGAGTATCATCGTTTTTTCACATTCGCCCAAACTCAATACTGAGTTCAGCTCCCCAAAAAAGTATTTGAAAGATTAAAAATAAACGGATTCGTCATTTATCTTTTTAAAATGCCAAATCCATCAAATCTTCAACGTTACATAACTAAAACTATAAAAATGGTGCTATTTATTTTGCTAAACTTCAAGCATGAACGCTTGTATTTTTCATACAATTCGACAAGATACATCCCGAGTCAAAAATAAAGTTGCCAGGACGCTTCAGTATGCAAACGCTAATTTCCAATATTTCCAACCGAATCCGCCAAGTGTATCAGAGGGCGGAAGGATTTATTGAAGATGAGCGTGAATTTCCCTTATCCCAAGTTTTCCTGAATGCAACCTTTCAGCGCTTTGTCACAGACAATGTCGATGCACTAAAAGACTTACATGCAGATTTACATGAAGACTGGCTGCGTCTCTACGCAACACTGGATTATAAAGGCCTGATTGTCACTTTATCGGTTGATTTGAAACTGGTACAGATGGAACTGAATAAAACCACCCAGTTGATCGTGTTCGAGCAAATTAGTGATACTCAGCTGATTGAAGCCAAATATCCAAATATGCTGTATAAACTGGGCGTGCGTTTCGGCTTGTTCTTCTATCAACGTATCTTGAATAAAGATCCTTTGGGAATGATTCTGGAAAAACTGGGTGTAATTAAAGTCATCGATGACTTGCTCTATCTGGATTTAAATCGCTGGTTAGGTAAAAGCCGATCTGTCATTGATACCTTGGGCAAAGTCCATGTCAATCACGCAGTACTTCGTGAAGCCGAACTGGTGGTGATTGGCAACGTCAATCTTGCAGCCCTGTTTAGAAAACTTTCCCAAGATCAGGAAGAGAACTGGGATGAAGACGAAATGGATGATAACCGGGTCACCCCCATCAAACAGAAAGATCCTTCTTAAATCATGCCGAACGTAGTTTTGAACAAAAGTTCTATAAAACTACATGAAATATACATTTTTGACAGAAATATCCCTTCAATTTCCATATTTTGCCCAAATAATAAAGGGTGCAATAAGTGATATGTTTTGCCCGTTGAACCAATATAGGAAAATAACTGATGGCGAAGACTGTATTCAAAACTTTAGTGATGACCACGGGTCTGAGCAGCGCGATACTGTTCACTGGTATTTCTAGCCAGGCTTTTGCCATGACTCCTTTCCAGGCCAGTTATCAATTTAGCTATAATGGCAAGAATATGGGGTCTGCAACGCGGACTTTAAGCAAATCAGGCAATAACTGGACTTATGTCTTTGCTGCAAAAGCCGGAGGTATTGCCTCTGCAACCGAAACCAGCCGCTTTACTTTTAATAATGGCAAGATCGGCTCAAGCAGTTTCAGTCGCAGCAGTAAAGTGCTGGTGCATAACAATACCATGAGTATTAATTTCAATCCTTCCAGCAAAAGCATCAGTACCAAGAAAGATGATGAAAAACGTTCTTTTGCCTGGAGAGCAGATGTTCTGGATGAGTTGAATGCGGAATTGCAGATCCGTGAAGACTTAAAAAATTCAGGTCTGAAAGGAAATTACTATATCGCTGATGCTAAAGAAGTCGAAGGCCGTAAGTTTATCAAGCAGGGTTCAGAGACGGTGAATACCAAATATGGTTCTTTCAATACCATTAAAGTGGTGATGAAGCATAGCAAGCCAGGCCGTGAGACCATCTTCTGGCTGGCGCCAAAACTTGACTATCTTCCAGTCAAAGTTTCGCATGTCGACAAGAAAACCTCCTATGGTTTGCTGTTAACTGACTATAAAGGTGCAAGCAACTAAGTTTTTGGCGAATTTCACTTGATTTTTTCCGGGTGCTTTTTACAATACGCTTTTGCTTGAAAAAGCACCTGCTCTTGAGGATTCTCCCGTGCATGCACTAGAACAGAAAATCTTGGCTGAAGGCATCGTCCTCTCTGAAGAAGTTTTGAAAGTAGATTCTTTCTTAAACCATCAGATAGATCCAGTCATGATGCAACTGATTGGTCAAGAATTTGCGCGTCTGTTTAAGGATGCTGGTATTACCAAAATTATTACGATTGAAGCATCAGGTATCGCACCTGCCGTAATGGCTGGCTTAGAGCTTGGCGTACCTGTGATCTTTGCACGTAAATACCAGTCTCTCACCCTGAAAGATGATTTATATCGTTCTAAAGTCTTTTCATTTACCAAACAGACTGAAAGCACAATCGCGATTTCAAATAAACACATCAGCTCAACCGATAAGGTTTTAGTCATCGATGATTTTCTGGCTAATGGTCAAGCGGCTTTAGGTCTTGCAGACCTGATCCACCAGGCAAATGCAGAAGTAGTCGGTATTGGTATTGTGATTGAAAAATCATTCCAGCCAGGTCGTGACCTGCTGCTTGAAAAAGGCTACCGTGTGGAATCACTGGCACGCGTAAAGTCTTTGACAAATGGCACAGTTGAATTTGTTCGCGACTAAGCTCGCCAATGAATTTTAAAAGAGCGCTGATGCGCTCTTTTTTTATTGCGCTTTTTTGAGGATGTAAATTAAAAATATCCAGAGATCGGTTTCAAATCAACCTAAATTATTATTTTCATTACAAATTTTAATCTGGGTAAATAGCTTAATCTTAAGCTCCAGGCTATTCAGTTTCTGAAATAGAGATTCATTGAATAAGCACTCTTGTTATCCGATGAATAAACAACAATTTATGTGGATGTTATTATAAAATAAAGAGGCCTAACTATCTGCCAATAGTTAGACCTATGTTCACCTCGAAAAAAGAGTTTATTTAACAGTCACAGTGATACTACCGCTATTCACAGCACCGATAGCGGTAGTTGTGATGCTGTTGTTAATAGCAGTTTGAGTTCCTTCTGAAATAGCACTGACAGATGCATCAATAGCACCCGCATTATAGGCAATATTCGCTACACTATAATTGCTTAAAGTTTCATTGATTTCCTCACTATAGTCAGTACTTAGTGTCGAACTCACAACTTCCGAGATATCTGAACTATCCGCAACCTCTGATAGCTCCTCTAGAGTTTCAGAATTATTAGTTGCACTCGTTACTTCACTGTAGTCGTAGTTATCCGTTGCATCTGATATGTCTGATACCACCTTATTGTAGCTACCCTGCTCAATACTGATACTACCTGTATTCGCGGCACCAATCGCAGTAGTTTCAATTGTACCTTCAATTGAACTAATGGCGTCTGGTGCTTCTCTTGTAGCTTCTGCAATTGCTTCTAAATCGACACTTGCATCAACATCACCTGTATTCACTGCAAGATTCAAAGCAGAACCATTTTCAACCTGCTGAGAAATAGAATCCAGGGTAGCTATTAAACCTGTATCTACGGTGACGTCAGTAGGTGTTTCATCTCCTTGGGCGTATGCCATACCTGTACCAGACAGAAAGGCGACGGATAAAGCGATTGTTTTGATCGTGTTTTTCATCGTTGTTCTTCCTACTTTTGTTTTGAAGTACCTCTCGCTAAGTACTCCTTCTTATAATGGGAGCGAGCCCATTTTTAAATATTTTTAATCACGCTGCGTGCTAGACCAATAATTTTCGACCACATCAGGATTGACCTCCCATAGCGTTGTAGTTTTTTCATCTTCTGACTCGTTGTCAGCTTCTTCTTGAGTATCTTTTTCTTCATTTGTTTCATTTGAAGAAGGTGAACGCTGCTTCTTGCTGATATATTTAATCAAGTCCTGTTTACTCATTTCAGGCTCTGCTTCAGGGTTTTGAATCACCTCGGACTCTTTCTGTTTAGGCGGTTTTGTATCTTTGCTCGGGGAGTTGGTTGACTTATTTTTTTCATTGGATGAGTCTGCCTGGCGTGATGCTGATTCCTGAACAGCGCTACTTGAAGCTGTACTATTTTGTTGCTGGCTTTTCTTGTACTTATGCAGTGCCACAGAACTTCGGGTTAAGTTCAATTGACCGAACTCTGGCGGTATCTGTGCACGACAGCTTTCAAATACGGCGGGTGGGACAACCTGACTCAGCAATTCAAAAGTGGCCAGATTCAACATTTGTCGCAAGGCAAAGTTAGTTGCCTCGCGTTCTCCTTTTCCAATCTGAATGTTTAAGAGTGTACGACCAGCGAATCTGCCTGCACTTAAGCCATAATCCTGTGCAGCGATTTGTTTCTGCAATGAAACATTGCCCACGACTTTACTGCTGCGGGTATCTGTCAGAGATAAATCCAGACCGACCATAATCCGGGTTTGACTATAATTCGGGCCAACACCGGCGATCTGCATATCAAAACCACCACCCGGAATAAAATCCAGACTGTTAATACTGCCTGTCACATAATAATCAGAGGCCTGGATTTGTCTTGGATCACGAATGCCCCACTTGGCTTCGCTTTCGATAATCCGGGGATCACGCCGGTTCATTAAGCTTACCCCCGCCTGAAACAAGGCAGATTGCACCATATCTCCCGCACCTTGGGTCACCATTTTTCCGCTACCACCATTGGTAACTACATCCTTACCAGTTTGATCCAGAATTGCCCCTACGGAGAAACTCACATCATTACGTAATTGTCCTTTTAAGCAGGATAAAGCCATATCAAAAGGGGTAAAAATATCGGTAATTGGGGGGCCTTGTACCAGGCTAACTGGCTTCTTGTTTGAAGGTGCCAAGCCTGTGCAGCCTGTTAAAAAAGAACTGAAAAGGACGGTGACACTTAAGAAAGATATATGTCTTCTGGTCGAGGAGAAATTCAGCATTGTGATTCTCCTGGTCTGTTACTTAAATTAAGACAGCGCTGAGGATTTTGATTGGTATTTGAATTGACTGGTGCTTCATTCAGCAATTCACTCGTAATATCAATATTGTTGTCTGCGCCCTCTACATTGATATTGTTGGTCGGGGTATTTACCGTCCCGATGGAGGTGGTCGAAGTGCTATGAACGGTGGTTTTACCTAATCCAGAATAATAGTCTGACTCCTTAAGTTCGATCAGATTGGCTTGAACTAGATTCTCATTGGAACGGGCACTGGATGATTTCCAACGCTGAGTCCACTCATCAGAGGTGGCATAAGCGTTACTTAGAAAACACAAACATAATAAACCCAGATTGATAACTAATATTCTCATAATCTTAATATCCTCTGATTTAAGATATTTATTTAATTTTTCGTTTAAGTAAGATTAAATTTATCTGAAAAATATTAAATCACATAAAATTATAAAATGTAGAAAATATCCCTATTCACATATTTTTTTGTTTTAATTAAAAATATAAATTATTGTTTTTAATTAATAAATAAAAATTTGTTTATTATTTGTGATTTGTAAGAAATCATTATATAAAATTTTTTTGAATATAAAATTCATATAAAAAACTTGATTAAAATAATATATTTTTCATATTAGCAATAATAAAAAATTTATCTAATAAAGATTAGAATTATTATACTTTTTATATTTTAAAAGTCGTAAATTTTTATTTTATTAGAACTTCTATTTAACAAGGATAAATGTCAAGATTTATTTAAAATATAATTAATCAATTACAATGAAGGTGACTTATAAAGAAACGCCAATATTCAGGTGTATTTTGGCAGAAAAATTTTAATAGCCCTGATAAGAACTCGTTTGCATATTTTTCGACGTCCCTTCCTTTTTCATCTTAACTCCAGAAATAGTCTTTCTAAGAGCTAAGAGCATAATATTTAGAATGATAAGAAAAGAACATTTCTGATGATCTTGAGATTTGCCATTTCCTCAATGGCAGGTTAAAAATTGCGTTAATCAACCAAGAAGGCATATATTTACAGCTGAAATACAATGTTTTAGCGTGAACTCAACTAGAATCAAGTGAGTATGCAATGTTTCTGATTTGCGAATTCAAAACTTATCTAGTGTGTTGTTGTATGTTATGAATAAGTGCTGATCAGGGCAAAAATCCTATTTCCGATAAACCTAAAACAAGCACATCTCAATCCTTGATGGAACAATCTATGCAATGTCCTAAATGTGGCTCAGCTGATATCGAACAGCGCGATCATGAACAGAATTTAAAGAAAATTGGCGGCATTCTCATGAGTTCAGCGGGTGCAACTGCAGGGACTGTAGGTGGCGCTGCTTCGGGTGCATCGATTGGCGCTGCAATTGGTACAGTAGCCGGACCTTTAGGTGTGATTGTCGGCGGAACCGTAGGCACTTTTGTCGGTGCAATCAGTGTCGGAATTACCGGCGGTGTGGTCGGTAATTTTCTGGGGAAAAAAGCCGGGGTTTCTGTCGACCGTAATCTGTTTCAGGATTATCAATGTCTGAAATGCAAATACAGATTTAGTCAAAAAGATCAAAAAGATCAAAAAGATCAAAAAGATCAAAAAGATCAAAAAGATCAAAAAGATCAAAAAGAAGCCTAATAAAATTCAGGAAATGAAGTTCATCCTTCATTTCCTGTGAGTGTTTTTCAGACTCGATTGAGTTTCAGTACCACTTCACCTAAACGCTTGCCTTGTACTTCACACAGAATTTTTTCATCCGGACTCAAGCCCTGATCATGCCGTGGGCCGCTGACATGACTAGCACCATAAGGTGTGCCACCAGTTTTGGTATTCGAGAGTGCAGGTGTTGCGTTACTAAGCCCCATGATCATCATGCCATGATGGAACAACGGCGGCAGCATGGTCAGCAAAGTACTTTCCTGTCCACCATGCATGGAACCTGATGCCGTAAACACGCAAGCCGGTTTACCGTGTAGCGCTCCATTCAGCCACAGACTCGTAGTCTGATCCCAAAAATATTTCATTTCAGAAGCCATGTTACCAAAACGGGTCGGTGAACCGAGCGCCAGGCCGGCACACTGCGCCAGATCGTCCAGAGTACAGTAAATATCCCCTTCTGCCGGAATACTCGGTTCAGCGACTTTTACCATGCTGGATATATTTGGAACTGTCCTGATTTTTACTGGCACGCCTGTCGCTTCAATTCCATTGGCAATTAAATGCGCCATTTCTTTGGTTGAGCCATATTTGCTGTAATATAAAACAAGGACATAAGGTTGCATCATGGTTCTTAGTCATTACTTAAAAAAATAAAACTATACGATACTTTGCAAGTTTTTTGGTTAAGCTGATGATGAAAATTCATGATGATTAAAAAAATTGAGATTGGATGCAGATGATTGTTAAGTATTTAAAGAAATTACCTTTCTATGAAAAACACTGGTTTCAATTTGTTTTATTTGTACTTCGACGCTTTGAAACAGACCGCTGTCGCGAACAGGCAGGTTCCCTGACCTATACCACCCTGTTCGCCGTAGTGCCGATGCTGACGGTTTTTCTGGTGATTATTTCTTCCATTAAAGCCCTAGAACCTGCGCGGCAGCAATTACAGCAGCTGATTTATAGTAATTTTTTACCCAAAACCACCATTGCCTTTGATAAAGCCCTGAATGCCTTTACCGATAAATCCAGCAATCTCACCATCATTGGTATTCTGTTCTTATTTGTGACCACAGTATTGATGCTCAGCAGTATCGAAACGGTGTTTAACCGCATTTGGCGCGTGACTGAAACACGGGGCGGAATTATGGGCTTTATGCGTTACTGGACCATTATTTCGCTGGGGCCGATTTTACTCGGCAGTGCGTTTGTGATTTCCTCGACCGTGGCATCCATGAGCATTCTCAGCAATAACTTTGCCGGTTATGAGCTGGATGGTGCCTTTGTTCTCTGGGCGATTTCATTTTCTTTGACTGTACTCGGATTTTTCATTTTGAACTGGACCATCCCGAATCGTAGTGTACCGCTTAAATCTGCCTTTATTGCCGGTCTGTTTAGTGCCGTGGTGTTTGAGCTGTTGAAAAACCTGTTCGGCTATATCATGTCAAACTTCACCAGTTATGAAATTGTCTATGGCGCATTCGCCGCCGTACCGATTTTCCTGCTCTGGATTTATCTGTCGTGGATTATTGTGTTATTGGGGGTTGAAATCAGCTATGCCCTGACGGCGTTTGAATCTGGGCAGGACAATAAACGCCATCCCATCGTCATGCTGCTGGATCTGTTAGAATTATTTTATAAAAAGCAGAAAACTGGTGAAAGCATCAGTGAAGCCCAAGCACTTGAGGTCTTAGGCCGGGATGAAATTGGACGCTGGCCGAGCTATGTCGCCATGTTTGAAAAGCAGAATTTGATCAAACGCACCGATGAGAATGAATATGTGCTGGTTCGCGATCTGGATCAGGTCAGCTTCTGGAATTTTTATCTGCAATTGCCTTATCCACTGCCACGCAAAAACCATCTCACCAATGCCCAGACTGATGACATCTGGATGCAAAATTTCTCACCTAGATTACAGGAAACTGATCAATATCTGGAAGAAAAACTCAATTTCCCATTATCCGAACTGTTCCGACATAAATAAAAAAATCCTCTCGCTTGAGAGGATTTTTTTTAACTGATAGCGGTAGATTTCCAGCAGACTATAGCGCCTGCAGTCACCAAACCCGTCCCGATCCAAAAACTGAGTTCGGGTCTGACATCCAGAATCAGCATTGACATGACCGAAGAAAGAATCGGCATAAAATAGGTGGCTAAAATCAGCACCTTGATATTGCCGAATTGCATACTCTGATTCCAGTTACTATAGGCGATGCCAATCAGACTACCCACCACTGCAATTCCCAGCCATAGCTTGAATGTGGGCATGATAAAAGGTTCGTTTAATCCTAAATGTAAGAACCATAAGCTAATTACAGCGACCAAAAAGAAAATCGGTACGCCATTCTGTCCGCGGCCGTAGGTTCTGGTCAGAACGCAATAGCAAGGCCATAACAAAGCGCCGAGAAAGGCAAAGCCATAGGCCTAAGGATTTTCAGCTAAAACCTGCATAAACTTCGGCAGATTAGTGATTTCTGGATTGACCACCAGCATCAGTCCTATTACGGCGAGCAGAAAGCCGGGAATCATCCAGAGGCGGGCCTGCAACTGCCGGGCAAAAATCGAAAAAACAATCATCAAGGGTGGCCACAGATAATTGATCATGGCAATCAGCATCACTTGTTCACGATTATCCGACCATGCCACGGCAACCAGAAATAGAATCTCATAAGCCACAAATAAAGCGCCACAACCGAACAGATAGCGCTTGGACATTTGCTTGATTTTTGGGAAACCCGTGAATGCCAAAATCGCCAGACTGCTAAAACTATAAATTAAAGCAATCCCCTGCACTGCACTGGTGGATTCAGTAATCAGTTTCACTACAGCGACTAGACTGGCCCAGATCAGAATGGAAGACAGGCCAATCCAGGTCGCTAAATTTACAGACCAGTTTTTCATACTTGCTCTTGAATAGTTTTATTAATATTCGGTTTTTTCAGCCATCCCTGCAAACTCACCAGAATCACGCCCAACATCACCATACAGGTGCCGATAATAAAATTGATTTCGATATGTTCATCCAGAATCAGCACCCCGAACAGCATGCCGAATACAGGGGTCAAAAAGGAAAATACCCCCAACCGTGATGCCAGATAATGTTTCAGCATCCAGAACCAGATCAGATAACTGGCAAAGGAAATCAGTACGGTATGAAAAATCAGACTGGAAATAGACAACACCGTCCATTGAATAGCTGCTTGCCCAGTCAGAACAGCCAGAGGCAATAACAGGATTCCACCCATCAATAATTGATAGAACAAAGTCTGGGTTGCAGGTGCTTCAGCCAGCCGGCTCAGACGTACACTGACTGTGGTGGCTGCCCAGAATACGCCGCCAAGCAAGGCCAGAAAATCTCCCCACAAGGCATCAGTCTGTAGACCTGACCCCGTTTGTGGACGTAACAGAAAACTGACTACAATTCCGCTAAAGGCGAGAAATATTCCGCCCCATTGCACAGCAGACAAACGCTCTGCCGGCAATTTCCAGTGCAAACCCAAAGCCACAAAAATCGGTGCGGTATAGAGTAAAACAATCGTATGCGAGGCTGAGGTATAACGCAGTGCCTCACCAATCAGATAGAATTCGGTTGCAAACAACACACCGACCAGCAATCCTGCAGGTAAATAGCGTGCATTCCACAGTTGACGGCGTACGCTTTGCTGAATCAAGGGATAAACCATCAGCGCAGACAAGGCTGAACGCAAGGCAATTTGCATCAGGGCTGAAATATCATTCGCGGCCCACTTCAGTACCACCTGTTGTAAACCCCACAACATACACAATACAAACATGATGGCAGATGCTTTGGCATCTAATGCCTGACGCTGGCTCACATACGGTCCTGTTGCTCATTTGGAAGGTACACTATAAAAGTGTCAGAAATAAAAGATATACTTCAAAACAGACAAATGATGGTGTTATTCAGGCAATTTCGGTGATGCATAAAAAAATCCAAGCAGATTCAGCTTCGCTCAAGCAACTTCCGACCCATGATCTGATTAAAGCACCTCTGTGGATCAGCTTCAGGGAGGATCCCGCGCAATCTGTTTATCCGCTACATGGCCATGCCTGGGGAGAATTTGTCTATGCTTTTCATGGCGTGATGGAAGTGAATATTAATCATATAAATTATGTGACGCCTTCACCTCACGGCATCTGGCTCCCACCGAATTTAGAGCATCGTGGTCTGAACCGTACCGCAGTTTCTCATGGCACTCTGTATGTGCATGAATCACTTTGTAGCCAACTGCCCACTCAACCGGGCATCCTGCTCAGCGCCCCCTTGGTCACTGCTTTATTTACCCACCTGAAACAACTACATCAGCAAGACCATCCAGCATTCGAGGATTCAGCTGAATATCAACGTCTGCTACAGGTACTGCTCGATCAGCTCCAGCAAGCCCAACTGGTCAGCAGTTATCTACCGCATTCAGAACATGTACTGCTGAAACAGATTTTAGATTATTTACATCAGCATCCGGCAGATCAGAGCTCGCTGCGGCAACTGGCCGAACGCGTCAATTTAACCGAGCGGACGCTAGCGCGATATAGCCAGAAAGAACTGGGAATGTCACTGCATGAATGGCGGCAACGCCTGAAAGTGATGCAGGCCATGTCTTTATTAAATGCAGGTCATAGCGTTGAAAGCATCGCCTTTGATCTGGGCTATGCCAATGCCTCGGCATTTATCAACATGTTTAAACGCTGGATGGGAAGCACCCCAGATCAATTTCGCAAACGTTATACTGTTAATGATTAAAATTATGCCTATGAAAAAGGAGCCAATAGGCCACTGCTGTCCCATAGTTTGCTTTAAATAAAAAAACCTGAGTCCTAACAGTTAAAATATGAGTGCAAACAAACACTTTAACGACCAGGATTCAGGTTTTGTCACATCAGAATACCGTATTTCATGAGCTAATTAAACCTGTTGTGCGACAGGATTTTGAACAACTTGCTAAAGTACACCATGTTGGACAGAAATTTAGAGCGGCTTCCCGGTGGGATCAGTTTATTGCCATATTGATGTCTCAATTCTCTTGTAGGCAAAGTCTGAGAGATATTCAATCCAATTTGGAGTGCCAACAGGAAAAGCTAAGTCATCTCGGAGCAAAGTCTATTCCCCGAAGCACGCTGGCACGAATCAATGAGCAGCAGCCTGCTGCCTTGTATCAACAGCTATTTTACAAGTTGCTTAAATACTATGAACACTCGAAAGTAGCTCATAAAT
The DNA here is from genome assembly GCF_015602705.1 of Acinetobacter lwoffii. Taxonomy (NCBI): domain Bacteria; kingdom Pseudomonadati; phylum Pseudomonadota; class Gammaproteobacteria; order Moraxellales; family Moraxellaceae; genus Acinetobacter; species Acinetobacter lwoffii. The sequence goes on along the minus strand of NZ_CP059081.1, from coordinate 481,620 downwards.
TTCGCTTTAAGAATCCCTTGTATTCCTTGGATGCCAGTCATATTGACCTGTCGCTTTCCTTATGTGAATGGGCCAAAGTTCATGACTCAAAAGCCAGCATGAAACTCAGCATAGGATTGAATCACAGCAATGATATTCCTGAGTTTGTTGCAGTTGAAAATGGCAAAGAAAATGACATGGTACAAGGCCGCAAATTCCAGTTTCCTGCTGGCAGCATTGTAGTTTTTGATAAAGGCTATGTCGATTACCAATGGTATGCAAATCTGACTGCTCAAAACATTGGATTTGTCACACGTTTTAGGCCTAAATCTGTGTATCAGGTGATCCGGCAACATCCAGTGCTTGAATCCAAAGGTATTCTAAAAGATGAAACCATTCAGCTGAATAGCGCACATGCCCTAAAAAGAAAAGCCCCAGTGTTAAGAAGAATTGAATATAGAGATCAGCAAAGTGGCAAGCACTTTAGCTTTCTCAGCAATAACTTTCATTTAGCCGCCTCCACCATTGCGGCGATTTATAAAGATCGTTGGAAAGTTGAGCTGTTCTTTAAGGCGATTAAGCAGAATCTCAAATTAAAAGCGTTTCTAGGCCGCAGCAGGAACGCAATTCAGACACAAATCTGGATTGCGATGATCGCCTATTTATTGGTGAGTTTCGCTCAACATTTAGGGAAAACAGGTTGGACAGTTCAACGTTTACTCAGAATAATTCAAGTGAATTTGTTTGAAAGAAGAACTTTAAAAGCTTTATTTTCACCCGATAAAATACCCATAAAACAAGAGGAAGCTCAAATGAGCTTCCTCTTGTGAAAAATTGTGGGACAGCAATGGCCAATAGGCTCCTTTGATTCAAAATCTTGGTTATTTCACAAAAGTCGTCCAGACATAATCCTGAGACTGCCCTTTGAGGGTCATTTTCAGTTGATCGCCTGAATGCAATGCTGCAACACCTGCCGGGGTACCGGTCATCACCACATCCCCTTCTTCCAAAGTAAAGACCTGACTGATGTCAGCCAGCAAGGTCGCAATATCAAAAATCAATAAAGCGGTATCACCTTTTTGACGCAGCTCATCATTGACTTGCAGTGTGTAATGCACATCTTTCCAGTCAGTGACTACATCGGCGACAGGTACCCAATCCGACAACAGACAAGAGCCATCAAAGGCTTTGGCACGTTCCCAAGGCTGGCCTTTTTTCTTGAGATCATCCTGTAAATCACGCAAAGTTAAGTCCAGACCTAAAGTCACCGCACCCACAGCTTCAAGTGCTTTCATAGGATCGCTTTCTTTGCTTAAAGTCCGGTCAATACGCAAACTCAGTTCACATTCATAATGGCAATTGCCCCATTCCGGATTCCACTCAATGCCTGCTTCGAGCGAACTTAAGGCACTCGGTGGCTTGATGAACAATACCGGACGATCAGGGATCGCATTGCCGAGTTCTTTGGCATGATCGGCATAACTGCGACCCACACAAACGATTTTGGATGGACGTGTGCTCATGATCAAAACTTCCCTTTTCCTTTTATAGATATCTGAATTATTTTTTAAATGTATGCTCGAACATACTCTGTTCAGTGCCGTCCTTAAATGCACGCTTCGGCACAATAACCACGGTACGGTTTTTTAATTCCATCATATAAGTGAGTTTACCAACAGCAAAATTCTGCACTTCGCTATATGGCACCAGCTTGCTACGATCATTATTAAAAATTTCCGCATAGTCCTGATACAAATCAATACCCTGTTCGCTTTTACCAAACTGATATTTAACAAACTGGCGTTTAAACATCATCGGCAGGAACCAGTAACGCATGATGCCTTGCAGGATCAGGAAGAATGCACCCAAAGCCACGTAATAACGTCCAACGCCATCAAAGCCCATCGAGAAACCCCAGATGATGATCCCGATACTGACCAAAGGGGTCAGAAAACGTGAAATCTGCTTTTTGCCAAAAGTCGCCAGGGCAAAACCATCCTGAGATTCTTCTAAAGTCAGAAAATAACGGGTCGATAAAGTCGGTGCTGACTCAGTCATAGCATCACATCAAAAATAAAATCTTGCCCAATACTATACCAAAATATCCATAGCGCTTATGGCCTGTCGCATCAATTACATAACTTTGCTTTGGAAATACGTGCATTTGGTTTTAAATAAACAGCAATTAAAACAAAAAATACGCAACAGGATGTTGAATGAAAGGATTAAAGCAATGCATGCTCATCGGTGTTTGTTTGGCAGCTTCTGCTCCAGCACTGGCCAAAATCATTGCCTGGAATGCCGAACTGCCGAGCAGTCTGAGTGCTTATCAGGGCAATGCCCAGCAACTGGCAGAATTAACCGGCGAGCGGATTCTGATTTATGCGCATCCAACCAGTAAAACTCAGCTTCCCACCTTAAACAGTAATGCAGCCAGCAAGACACAGTTTTATAGTGCGGCTGTAGTATTGCCTGTGGCTGAAGCTCAGGTTGAAAAATTGCTGCAACATTATCCGAATTATGTCGGTCTGTTTCCGACCTTAAAGTCGGCCAAAGTGCTGGAGCAGCAGGGTTCGATTCAGCAGGTTAAATATCAGGTTCATATCCCGACCCCGATTCCAGTCTTGAACTTTAAAGAAACCGTAGTGATGCAGCATCATCTGGGTGAAAACAGCATCAGCACCTTAATTATTGATGCGCCAATTCTCTATGGTGCAGGAAAACTGGAGTGGTTTGCACTGGGTTCGCATAGAACGCTGGTGACTGTCACCCAATGGGGCGACCTGAACCAGCCCAAAGGCTTTTTATTCAGTAAAATCCTGAATGCGCTACCTGAAGCCAAACTCGGCATTCCGCCGAGTACCAATGCATTTCTGCTGGAAGCACTACAACAACGCTTTAAAATCGAGCATACAGCAGCACTAGCAACTCCGATTCCGCAACTTAGATTCAACCCTCAACAGCTACAAAAAATTGCCCAGATCAGCCAAAAGTCTGGTCAACCGGTCAGTTTCATTTTGCCGAACTATCAGATTAAAGAAGGAAAAGTCTCAGAAAATTTAAGATTTAGCAGCACCTATCAATATTTTGCGCATCCGGTCAAAAAATTGCGGCCACGGTTGGCTGCTGAAGCGACGCAGCAACTTTTCCCCCGGCAAATCAAGAAGGTCGAACTGAATCCGGTCAATACCCAGAATATAGATGCCAACTATAAGGTTTCGGTGGGTTTAGGGGTGATTCAGATTCCATTTAACTTCAAAATGCGTTTTTACCAGCCTGATTCCTTGCAAAACCAGTTCAATGCCAATGGCGGTGACTTAAAGTTTGTGAAAGGTGGCATGCGCTTATTGCCGCAGTCACAGGGTACCTTATTTCAAATTACCAGCAGCATGAAGATTCACGATCAGGCGCCGTTCTTATTAAGAGCCATGCGCAGCATACCCTATCACGATGTTTTACCTGCGGTAGGTGGCAATACCGTTTATGCACTGAAAGTTCAGCAAAAATTAAGATAAGAAGGATGCAGAGAGTTATTGGTTTTTTATATGAAAAATTCACACACATTCCAGACACAAAAAAACCGCATCAATGTGCGGTTTTTCAGATTTTTTATCAAGATTGGTGCGCTCAGAGAGATTCGAACTCCCGACCCCTTAGTTCGTAGCCAAGTGCTCTATCCAGCTGAGCTATGAGCGCGACGTCTTGATGGGGTGCATTATACGAGTTTTTTCAGTGTTGTTAAGTGTTTTTTAATAAAATCTCAACCGAACGTACAGTAATTAAACGATGCAGCAATATTCACAACTTTCTGCTGAAAACTTCTGCAAATTTAGAGCTAAAAGCACTTAATTAATTCAACCAAGAAGCTTCATTTTCCAAAAAATTTCAGCACCAAATAATGGGTCAACCTTAAGTATTCTCAACCAGGTATCCAGCCAGAATAGAATTCAAATATAAACCGACCATCACTCTTGTGCGCTTTATCACTCGCGTATTGTTCCCGTCTTTACTTCTCCTGCCCTTTGATAATGCGTAAACACAATACCATTTGAGCTGACCAGATGATCTATCAATTGAAAAGCGGCGGGTATTGATTCATGACTAAACAGGCGTTTGCCAACACCCAGTATAATTGGAAAAGTCAGCAGACAAAGTTCATCCACAAGCTCATATTTGAAAAGCGCCTGTACCACTGCAGCACTGCCATAAACTCGAATATCCCCCTCTCCTGATGCTTTAAGCTTGATGATCTCATCAATGCTTTTCAGAAAAAGGGTATTTTGCCAGTCGGAATGCTCCAGACTGGTAGAAAGGACATATTTATTGACGTCATTAATTCCCGGCCAGTCTTCAGTATGTGTGGGCCAGTAAGATTCAAAAATCTGAAAAGTATTTTTCCCCAAAAGAATATCGGAGGGCTGCATCCATGTTTGCATGATGGCATCAAATGCCGGATCAGGTTCCGCGTTAAAATACGGTGCCACCCAGCCACCATATTGAAAACCACCAGATATATCTTCTTTGGGGCCGCCGGGCGCCTGCATCACGTCATCTAGGGTCAAAAATTCCTGGACAATGATTTTTCTCATCACGACTGCCTTTATTTTTATTCACTCGCCTGAGACTTATTTTTAGCACGTGATGTCTGGTGTTTCTGTAAATTTTAGGCACAAAAAAACCGCAACATGTGCGGTTAATTGTTCAAGTTGGTGCGCTCAGAGAGATTCGAACTCCCGACCCCTTAGTTCGTAGCCAAGTGCTCTATCCAGCTGAGCTATGAGCGCGTAACTTGTGTGCCTCGGTTGGCAATACGTTTTTTCTGCTTAACTTACTTGGTGCGCTCAGAGAGATTCGAACTCCCGACCCCTTAGTTCGTAGCCAAGTGCTCTATCCAGCTGAGCTATGAGCGCGCGACGTAAGTAAGCGTGGCGGTGAGAGAGGGATTCGAACCCTCGATACAGTTACCCGTATGCGTCCTTAGCAGGGACGTGGTTTCAGCCACTCACCCATCTCACCGTAACGTGCGGCCATAATACAAATTTCGGCATGGCACTGCAAGCGCAGCATCAAAAAAAAGTGCATATTTTTGCTCGTTTAAATACTTTTTAAGCAATTCCTCGATTTTTCGCGCATTTTGATGGCAAAAAAACTGCATAAATTTCCAGTTATCGAAAATTAACAGAAAATTGAAAACTTAAATGGATTATTGCAATCATTTACGTGCAGTCTGCGCATACATGTTTTATGCTAAACCTATCTCCTAAGATAAATTTAAAGACATGATGAAAAACTGGGTCGATCCTGAAGCAAAAGCTGAAGCCGAACGTTATGACAACCCTATCCCTAGCCGCACGCTCATTTTAGAAACCATCGAAAAGAACAATGCCCAGTCCCATGCAGACCTGGTCGAACATTTTGAAATTGCAGATCAAAAAAGTATTGATGCCCTAAGCCATCGTTTAATTGCGATGGTGCGTGACGGGCAACTGATGAAAGACGGCTACAAGTTTCAGATTGCCGTCGAGCAACCTGAATCCGAAGCGACGGTTTATATCAATTCCCGGGGGATGGGAACTGCCAACATTTCCGGCCAGGACGACTTATTATTGGCTGAGCGTGAACTGCGCCTGGTCTTTAATGGTGACCGCGTTAAAGTGCGTCAGACTTCGGTAGACCGTAAAGGTAAAGCCTGGGGCTATATTACTGAAGTTGTGCAGCATCGTGTCAAACAGATCATTGGTAAAGTGTCAGAATATGATGGTGAATACTTTATCCAGCCGGCCAACCCGAATGCGCATCAGCCAATCACCCTTGAAAAAGAACTGATTGAACATGCCCAAGTCAATCTGGGTGATTCGATTCGTGTGGCGATTGATACCTATCCGACCCGTGAAGAATTCGCGACCGGACATATTGTGCAGTCCATGGCGGACAAGGCCGATACTGAAATCATCATTCCACAAACCATTTTAGAATATGGTTTGCCTTATGAATTCCCGGAAGAAGTGGTTAAAGAAGCCGAAAGCTTTAAAGAGCCAACGGCCAAAGACCGTGAAGGTCGTGTGGATCTACGTGATTTAGCCTTGGTCACCATTGATGGTGAAGATGCACGTGACTTCGATGATGCGGTTTATGCCGAAAAACGTCCGGGTGGTGGCTATCGTGTGGTCGTGGCCATTGCCGATGTCAGCCATTATGTACGTCCAGGCAAACCGCTAGATGATGAAGCGCAGGAACGCGGGACGTCAGTCTACTTCCCGCACTTCGTTTTACCGATGCTGCCTGAAGCATTGTCGAATGGCCTGTGTTCGTTAAATCCGAACGTTGACCGCCTATGTATGGTCTGTGATTTAAAACTGTCACGTGCTGGCCGAGTCACCGGTTTTGAGTTCTATCCGTCTGTCATGCATTCCAAGGCACGTTTGACCTATGATCAGGTCGCACAGTATCTGGAAGGCGACAGCCAGGCGATTACCGAAGACCGTGAAGTTCGCAAGTCGATCAACACTCTGTTCCAGCTTTATCAAGTTCTTAAAGGTTTACGTGCTGAACGTCATGCCATGGAATTTGAAACCGTTGAAACTTACATGACTTTCGACGAACTAGGCGGAATTAAAGAAATTTTGCCGCGTAGCCGTAATGATGCACATAAGCTGATTGAAGAATGTATGTTGTTGGCCAACGTCGCAGCCGCAGAATATGCATTGAAAAATGAAATGCCAATGTTGTACCGCGTGCATGAGCCACCTGAGTTCTCGCGTATCCAGAAAGTTCGTGACTTCGTCAAGCTGCTGGGTTTGAATTTCCCGGAACAGCCGACTCAGAAAGATTATCAGGCGGTGATTGAAGCGACCAAAGAACGGATTGATGCACCAAGTATTCATGCCGTGTTATTACGCTCCATGATGCAGGCTTACTATGGTGCGAGTAATGCAGGCCATTATGGTCTGGCTTATGAAGCCTATACACATTTCACTTCACCAATTCGCCGTTATCCGGATTTGTTATTGCATCGTGCAATCAAAGCACATTTAAATAACAAGCCATCTCCGCTTTCAGGCGGTGCTTTAGATGAAGCTGGTGACCATTTCTCTGCCACAGAACGTCGTGCAGATGAAGCGTCGCGCTCGGTGACGACCTGGTTGAAATGTCATTATATGCAGCAGCATCTGGGCGAAGAATTTGTCGGCATTATTAGTGCAACGGCAGAATTTGGCCTGTTTGTCACGTTAAAAGATCTGTATGTCGATGGTATGGTGCATGTCAGCCAGCTAGGTGATGACTTCTTTGTCTTTGATCAAAGCAGCCAGAATCTGATCGGCCAGAACCGTGGTCAGGTCTTTGGTCTGGGTGATGAAGTCAAAATCAAGGTTGCCGGTGTCAATCTGGAAGAACGTAAGATCGATTTTGAACTGGTGCAACAACTCAGTCATGCCGGCCGTGCAGTTCGTGCCCGTGCACCGCGCGTGAGTGAGAAAAAACCAGTATCACGTCCAGCAGCGACAGAAGAAGTGTTTGGCAATAATGAACGTGAATCTAAATCCAACTTGAGCGCCGATGGAGAACAACCCATACGACGCAAAAAAGGAAAAGGAAAACCCAGCTCTTACAGTAAAAAGTCTGCTAAACCATCTGCAGGAAAGTCTGAAGCAAAGGTTAAAGATAAAGTAAAGAAAAAGGCCAAGGTCAAAAAGAAAAAGTCGAATGCAAAAGCCAAGACTGAATAATTTTTGATGGTTTAAAAAGAGCGCTACGGCGCTCTTTTTTATTCATAATCAAGATACTAACTAGAAATAAAAAGGAATTATAAATTGGAAGTTATTAATATTCTAACATTAATCATTTCTCTTATGGCTCTGCTCGTAACCTATGCAGTTTTTAAGTCCGATCAGCAACCACAAATTATTATTTTTGCTACCCCTCATTATGGGAAAGAATCCGTAATCCAACTTCATGTTAAAAATATTGGAAAGTCCATCGCTTATAATGTAAAAATATCTAGTGATCGACTGATCCCTCGTGCAGCATTTGGAATTGAAAAATTAAATTCTGAAAAACAATATTTTGAAACTGGAATTTTTAAAAATGGAGTCAAAGTATTCCCACCCAATCAGAGCTATATATAAGATTGGGGGCAATATGGGGGCTTAAAAGATTCATTAGATAATTCCCCTATAACATTCACTATTACATATTTGTATAAACACCCTTTGAATCTTTGGAAAACAAAAATCACTGACATCTCTACAATTGATATAAATGAATTAGAATCACTTCCAGCGTCCAATGGAGGATTATTAGAACAATTAAAAAATATCAATAAATCATTAACAACCTTAAATCAAAAGATCGAGAAAAAAGTATAGATAGCTTGATTTCCTAGCTTACAACCCCTACATCTAGATTTAACATAGGAAATAAATCGGCAGACCGACATGACTTTAGAAAAGGCAACTTTGCCTGTTCCACAATTTGATCAGATTACGCTGGCTGAGCTAAAACAAAAAATTGAAAGCTGTATCGCTGAAGGGCAAAAGTTCCTGAATGACCTCACCGAAACGCCTACTACAGTACAGGAGCAGCTGACTACTCTGGAACATGTCGACACGCTTGAAAACAATATGAGTGAGTCTTGGGGCATCTTGTCACATTTAAATGCCGTGATGAACAATGCCGAAACCCGTGATGTCTACCAAGCACTTTTACCGGGTCTTAGCGAATATTATACGCAACTGGGTCAACATACGGCGCTGTATCAGACCTATCAGCATATTTATGATGCGTCGATTTATAGTGAACTGCCGGCAGCGCAGCAAAGCGCCATTAAACTGGCCTTACGTGACTTTAAATTATCTGGGGTGGCGTTAGAGGGTGAAGCGAAAAAACGTTATGCGGAAATTTCGGCACGTCTGTCCCAATTATCTTCCGACTTCTCCAACCATGTGCTAGATGCGACTCAGGCCTATTTCAGACCGCTGAATGAAGATGAGTTAGCGGGTCTATCTTCAAATAATATTGAGCTGTTAAAACAATATGGTCAGCAACGTGAGCTGGATCAACCGGTGGCTACGCTGGATTTCCCGTCTTATCTGGCGATCATGACCCATTCAGAAAATCGCCCTCTGCGTGAAGAACTCTATAAAGCTTATACCACGCGTGCGTCAGATCAGGCTGAACAGAGCGAGTTTGACAATACTGCACTGATCGAAGAAATTCTCAGTTTGCGTCTGGAAATGGCAAAACTGCTTGGCTTTAATAATTATGCGGAATTGTCCTTAGCCAGCAAAATGGCACCAAGTGTAGAGGCCGTAGACGAATTCTTGCGTGATCTGGCAGAGCATGCCCGTGCGCCAGCAGAGAAAGAAATTGCAGAACTGAAAGCGATTGCTGCTGAAGATGGCATCCGTGATCTGCAACCGTGGGACAGTGGCTATTATTCTGAAAAGCTGAAAATGCAGCAATTTAATTTGTCACAGGAAGTGCTTAAACCTTACTTCCCTGCACCAAAAATCCTGCAAGGCCTGTTCAGTATTGTGAATCGTCTGTATGGCATTCAAGTCATTGAACGTGAAGCGCCTGTCTGGCATCCAGATGCACGTTATTTTGAACTAGAAGATCAGGGTCAGGTGATTGGCGGTTTCTATTTTGATCTGTATGCACGTCAAGGCAAACGTGGCGGTGCATGGATGAGCGGTTTCCGTTCTCGTATGCAGACCAGTGATGGCTTGCAAAAACCGATTTGTTATATGGTCGGTAACTTTACTCCACCCGTCGGCAATCGCCCTGCACTCTTGACCCATGATGAAGTCATCACCTTGTTCCATGAATTTGGTCATGGCCTGCATCATATGCTGACAGAAGTGGACAATATTGCGGTAGCAGGTACCCATGGCGTGGCTTGGGATGCGGTCGAACTGCCAAGCCAGTTTATGGAATTCTGGGCCTGGGATCAGGAAAGTCTGGATCTGCTCAGCGAGCACATTGAAACTCAAGAATCCTTGCCGGCAGAGTTGCTGAAAGCCCTGCTCGATGCACGTTTCTTCCAGTCTGGCATGCAAACCCTGCGTCAGCTTGAATTTGCCCTGTTTGACCTGAGTATTCACCGAGCCAATCCGGCTTTAAATGCAACACAGGTTCAGGCTACTCTGAATGAGATCCGCGAAAAGTATGCGGTCCTACCGACCACCGACTATAACCGTTTCCAGCACAGCTTCAGTCACATTTTTGCCGGTGGTTATGCAGCAGGATATTATTCCTATAAATGGGCCGAAGTTTTGGCCAGTGATGCCTTCGACCGCTTTGAAGATGAAGGTATTTTTAATACCACTACCGGAAAGCAGTTTCGGGAAAATATCCTCGCAGTTGGCGGAAAAGACACAGCACTTGACGCATTTATCAATTTCCGCGGACGCGAGCCAAAAATAGATGCATTGCTGCGTCATCAAGGTTGGACGAACCCCTCTAAAAACGCTTAAACTAGCTTTTTAAGTTGATCACAAGGTGAGTATGATGACCATTAAACGTCGTTTCATTGCAGGCGCAAAATGTCCAAAATGTCAGGCGTTAGATCGCGTTGTCATGCTGACCTCTGGTGAAGATGAATGGATCGAATGTATTGAATGTGGTTATGAAGAAAATCGTCCCACACATGTTGACCAACCAGAAACACCAGCTGTTCCAGATGAAGTTGGCGTGATTCAGTTTAAACCTCGTTCAGTAAAATAAAAATCAAGGTTCAAGCTATGTCAGTAGAACAAAGAAATAACCCCAAACTTTTAATGGGGATTATGGGGGCTTTAGTTACTGTCGTTGCATTGGTATTGCTATATCAGTGGTTGAATGCCTCTTCCGGTGAAGCGGAACGCATGCATCAGGAAGATATCGCGGCTGTTCCGGCAGCAAAACCTGCGGCGAAAACTGAAGAAGATACGGCGGCAGCGAAAGCAGCTGAGGCGATCGAAGCTAAAGCACTGGTATCAGATCAGCTGTTAGATGCACCAGTGCCGGAGAATGCCAGTTTGGCCAAAGAAGAAGTGGCTAAATTAGATGATATCCAAGTTCAGCTCAATGAACAAAAAGCCACACTGGATGCGCAGCATAGCGATGCCGACCAGTTGATCCAACTGAAAGAGGAACAGATCAAGTTACTTGAAGCACAATTTGCTCAAAGCCAGTAAATCTCGACAGCATTTCAGCTAGAATATCGTCAGATCTTCTAGCTCAGTTGTTTCCATGTCTCCCCCAGCCGCTCCGCATCTGCTTAAAGCCATTCTGTTACTGACCTGCTCTGCTTTTTTCTTTTCAGTCATGGGCGTGTGTATCCGTTATGCCTCAGCAACGGTTGATAACGCCACCGTGGTCTTCTTTCGCAATTTTGTCGGGCTGTTTATCTTCCTGCCCTTCATTTTCAATAAAGGCATTGGTTTTTTCAAAACTGAAAAACTGTGGATGCACACCTGGCGCGCAGTGGTCGGCCTGACTGCCATGTACGGCTTTTTCTATGCCATCGCGCATTTAAAACTCTCCAATGCCATGGTATTCACCTACTCTTCTCCGATTTTTATTCCTTTGATTGCCTGGCTATTTCTCAAGGAAAAAATCACCACAAGCATGTCAGTCGCGGCTCTGATTGGTTTCGTCGGCGTACTCTGTGTTGCCAAACCGGATTCGGGTCTAATTAACCTGATGTCGGTCATTGGTTTGGGTGCAAGTTTTCTGGCGGCGATGGCGTTTGTCACGGTTCGGGCGCTGACCAAAACCGATTCTCCGGAAAAAATCGTGTTTTACTTCTGTTTTATTGGCACCCTGATTTCCGTGATTCCGATGTTCTGGCTATGGCGACCTTATACCCTGACAGAACTCAGCTATCTGATTATTGCCGGCATCCTGGCCAATTTCAGCCAACTGTTTATGTCCAATGCCTATAAGCTGGCTCCGGCAGGACAAATTGGGCCAGTCAACTATGTGGCGATTTTCTTTGCCGGCATGTGGGGCTTTCTGTTCTGGCAGGAAGTTCCGGATCTATATAGCCTGATCGGGCTGGGGCTGATTTTCTGTGCGATTCTGCTGTGTAGTCCGATCCTGCACAAGCGCCTGAATTCATCGAAGATCTGATCAAAGAATTCAAATTAGATACAATAAAAAAGCACCCTAAGGTGCTTTTTTATTACTTTTCTTTTATTGATACCAGCCGAACAGCTTAAAGATATAAGGCACATAGGCAATGATCAGCATCGTAGGCAGCAATACAATCACTGGCAGAATCCAGCGTTCATAACGGTAGTAGAAAGACAGGTGGCGAACTTCTGCATCCGCTTCAGCCACTTCGGCATCGCCAATCGACTGTCTGGCCAGCAGATGATTCAGCGCAACCGGTGGCGTCACATAACCCAGCTCAAAACCAATCAGGGTAATCATCCAGAAATGTACCGGATGAATGCCATATTGATAGGCCACTGGCGCAACGGTCGCGGAAATCAGAATGACCGCGCCAAATGGATCCATAATCATCCCGACAAAAATCATCAAGCCGACAATCAGTGAAATTACCAGAATGGTACTGCTGATATCGGTCGGGAAGGCTTCCATAATTTCAATACGTTCCAGCAAGCCACCCACACTCACTGAAAGTGCCATCAGAATGACCAAGGCACCAATATGTCCCACGGTCTCACTAGTAGAAATATGCATGGACTTCCAGAAACCGATATGACGCAAAATTTCAGTCGCTTTTGAACGCTGCACAGTATGATCAACCACCAGTTCTTTGCCTGGTTGTTCGCTATGTTCAGCTTCACGATATTCTGCATTGGCCGCGGCACCGGCTGTTGCCAGTTCAGGTGTCGATCTTGAGTTTAAAGTTGCGGTCAAGGTTTCATCCCAATGCCCCACTGCCGGCAACGGCGCCGGTTCATGGCGTAACTTGTCGAACAAGACAATCATCAGCAGAATTACAGGCATCATCACCGGTGCGGTAAATTCATTCAGGTCAGTCGACAAAGCATATTTATAGAATAACCAGATCAGAATAAAAATCACGATATAAGGAATAATCGCAATAAAGGCACGACCGGATTGAGGCGCAGCCACAGTTGGCGCGGCAATGCGGAATTTGTTTTCTGCAAAGAATAAGGAAATCACCAGAAATAAAGTCGAACTGAGCAGGAAGACATAAATCCCGTAGTGATACAGTAAGTCGGTGGTCACTTCTTTATTCAGTGATGCCACCACGACAATCAGCAAGCAAGGACGTAAGACTACGCCCATTGAGCCGGACATTGCGGTGGCGGCCAGTGCAAACTGACGGCGTCCACCCGCATTCCAGACTTCCTTATAAATAATCGCACCTGCGGCAATTACGAAAATTCCTGATGCTCCAGTATAGGCGGTCGGTAATGCCGCTGCCAGCAAGATTAGCCAGGTCAGGGTTTCAGGTGCCAGATTCCAAGGACGCAGAATGTTCAGGAACATGTCCACGACACGGGTCTGTTTCAGCAACATACCGGCCCAGATAAACAAGGCCAGATTCAGGAAGATACTGGAAAACTCTACCAATTGACCGAGGTAAATCCCCTGTCCCATTGGATAATCCATAAAGAACGTAAAGTTTATTCCGGTAGTAATGGCCATATAGGCATATAGCGGTATACTCAGAAAGGCCAGACCAAAACTGCCGCCCTCACGCGTTGGTTTTGGTTGTTTGATCACCTGATACAGGCTGATCAAGGTGAGTGTGCTAAACAGAATCATCCACAACCAATAGATGTACTTCATCTCCCCCATCGGCACGCCCGAGTTCAATACAGACTGATATTGGCTATAGGATGAAAATGCCAGGAAAGCATTAGCAACCAGCATGGCGACTGAATAGACTTTAAAGTCGATACGCGTGCTCGGGCTACGCAAGCCAATATGATGGGTTTTTAGGGTGGCACTGATCGCAGCAAAGACCACCATGATGACCAGAAGCAAAGCCCGGTTTTCAGTACCAAACTTAAAAATGCCAAAGAAAGAGGTTTCAAAGGTCCGATAAGCCCGAATACTTGGATGAGCTTCCACATGTTGAATGGCTTTATCATAGAACAGGTAGGATTCTTCACAGACCTGCTGTGCCTGTAACACCGCAGCACGCACATCTGCTTCCGAACGCACCCCGAAGAAGTCGGCGTATTCATCGGCTGCATCGGCTTTCATATGCTGCTGAACACGCTGATCGACATTGATATTGCGTTCACATTGTGGCCGCGTCGGTTCAGCCCTTAAAAATGAATATTGCATTCCGGTTGCCGGATCGCCGTAAATACGCTCGCCCATACGCAGCAACTGACCGTGAATCATTTCCCCGGTGCCAATAATCAAAGTGAGCAAAAGTAAAACTAGTACGACGAAGGTCGAGATCCACTCTGTCCATATATAACGCAACAGACCTAATCCCGATCTGTTTTGATCATCATTTTGCATGTGTATTCCTATTTTTATTTTAGCGGCCTGATGCTTGCTCTAGGACGCTGATCTTCCCTTCTGCCCCGAAAATTCCTTTTCAAAGGTCAGGATCTTTATTTTATGTTTTGACTTTGCATGAAAGTTGGCACAATAAAAATGACAATTTATATTTTCTTTTTGTATTTTCTGCCAAGTAAATTATTTATCTCTGCCCTTTAATTATCCCGAAAATAATTGCTCACAATATAGATCAGCGCCAGAATCACGCCCCAAATCACCCCAAGTAAATGTGCCTCAACCAAAACCGGACTACCGATCAGCTGCGCCGTTCCGACATTGCCAATGGTGTTTTCCCAGACCAGTTTGGCAAAAATCAAAAATAATACCAGCGCCGCAAAGCCGCGTTCCCGCTTATACAGCAAATGTACACAGGCTACGGCGACATAGGCACCATGCAGCACGCCCGACAGGCCAGCATAGGCTTCAATATTGGGTAAGAAAAAATAAAAGCTTAAACTGATCAACGGTGGCAAGATCAGCAAAATGGCACAGAAATGCCAGACGGTAGCGCGTGGAAAAATGAAAGGTAAACAGATAAAGGCAAGAATGTTTAGAAAGTAATGAATCCAGCTCACATGTACCCAGTGCGCTGTCCAGAGTCGCCAGAATTCACCCAGCAGACTCTCTTGCCAGTAGATAAAATGATCCTGAAAAATTTGCAGACATGCAGAGAGAGAGACAAAAGCCGCTAGAAAAATAATTTTTCGTCGAAAATGTTGATCTAGCATCGGCCTGTTGTCCTCCCTGACCATCTAATTTGACTTCATCCCTGAAGCTTCATGCATAGTATCTGCATTACAGATCCGCACTGAACAGATCATCGAGCTCGGAAGAACTGTCGGATTCATCCCAGAAACGTTGCATGCCATCATCGCCACTACGTATACCAGTATTTTCTGTCCAGTAACGATCTGATATGCCACTGACCATAATCGCGGCCATGCTGTCAATCAGCTTGAATTGCGGATTTACCGGTTTTTCCTCCGTACGGGCCTGAGCAAAGGTTTTCAAGGCATCCCGAACTTTGGCATCATCGCCACTGGCCTGAGCCGCTACGGCATACAAGGCATGAGATAAACGTACACCTTTTTGCTCACCAATTTGTGTAGATTGTTTTAATGTTTGGTAAGGGTCAAGCTTGCCTTCCCCTGCGCCTGGCAACAAAGTCCAGATCACCGCACGGGTGGCATTCGGCGCACCCCAGAATTTCGCGTTATCCAGACACACCATCCCACGCTCGACCACGGCAGCAATATCTTTCGGTACATGCACTGCACCACCCGAGTTAATATCATTGGTCATGGCCTGCAAACCACTGAGCATACCCAGCAGGTAAACTGTTTGCTCGATATCACTGTTCATGCGCGGGCATTCTTCACCCAGGGCTTTTTGATATTTCTTTTCATAACGGCTCTGGAACAGTTGATAACCGGTATATTGACGCTGTGCCGCCAGTGCCGCCCAGCGCTTCTGCTCGATTCGGGCATCCTGGGCTTCTGCCACCTGATTGGTTTTTGAAGCGCGTAAATAGCGTAACTCCGCTTCCAGCGCTTTTTGCTCGGCACAAATACCGGCAGCCGAATACATCAGCACGGCTACCCGGGTCGGATCCGCCCCCATTTCTTTGGTCGCCATAATGGCCGGCGTTAAAGAATTCCCTGAATTACACACCATTTCAGCATCATCCATCGCTAAAATCGGCGGGACAATATGGTTTTCGGTGAAACCCAGTGCAACATTGGCACCGGTTTTAATGACCTGAGAACACCCCGTCAAAACTGTTGTTGTTATTGCAATGGTCGCCATACCTTGGCATATTTTACGGACGCCTGACATTTTCCTGTCCTCTATAATTGTGATTATGTCCATCTTTCTGCTAAAGATATCAGAAGCATTTTGTGAATAAAAGAGTATTTACTCTAATTTAGACGAGGCACCTTGCCATTAAATGGCCGCGCTGCAATTGACTGTATTTAGGAGAATCCCAAATTTTGGGCAAAAAAAAGTAGCATTGCGACGGTTCAGCACATGCTACTTATTAACTGTACAAGCAGAAAAATGATAAAACCCTGCTTGATTAAGATGAAAATTTATCCTTCAGCACCAATCCCGAATCGTCCGATCACCAGAGCCAAAACAATCGCTATAATCAGAAAAATCCACACTGGAAATTCCATCAGGGTTTCCCGTAGTTGCTGTCGGTGAGTTAAATGTACAGGCTGAAAATAAAACACAGGGAATAAATTGTCAGACAATTTCTCTAAGTCATGAATTAACCGTGTTTTTTGTCTAACAATAAAAATAGAAAGTTGATCTAAATATTTGTTTTATAATTATTTTAATCAAATAATTAAAATGCGTTTGTCTTACAACTAAATTAATTTAGTCAATAATTTTAAGTATTTCCATTGTTTGAAGGACAATTGATCACACCAGATCAGTAAAGGTCGCGCCTTGGCATGCTGGAAATACACCACAATATACGCCTGATGATCAATCACGTGACTAATACATACCCGACGGGTCGGTCGTGCTTTGGTGGTCAATGACCATTCACGTCCATCCAGATATTCAAACTGCTCAATCTGTGGCGTCTTGCGGTAAAACAGCTGATAAATCACCAAGCCTATGACAGCACACACTGCCCAAAGTGCAATCGGTAATAACTGATACAATAGATACATCAGCAGTGCAAAAATAAAAAACTGAAACGCCAATGCACACAGACTGCTTTTCAGCTTGAAGCAACGATTATCCATGAACGTAAAATTTAAGCTTCTTGATAAAATCTTTTAGTTCAGGACGCGGCGGCTCAGACACTTCCATAAACCAGTCCAGCAAATCCGGGTCTTCCTGCTCAACCAGCTCTGCAAACATCTGTTTTTCGAAAGGCTCGGCATTCAGGTAATGGTTTTTTACGTAGGGATCAAAATATACATCCAGTTCTTTTAGACCACGACGCGCACGATAAATCACTTTGCGCTCTTCTAAGCTAATGTCATCAGTCATCGAATTTCCCCCACTCGTTATAAACCCGAATAGTTTACCTGAAGCGCTGGCTGAATTTCGAGGGATTTCATAGAAATGACCAAAAGCATCAGCAGATTTAAGTCATTTGAACATTCCGCTCATTGCTGCTGATCTTGGCATGACCTAAGTTAAACCAAACAGATCAAAATAAGGAATAACAAGATGCAATCTGCAGCCATTCGCCCACTTGCCTCGATGCTGCCGCGCCAACTCTTTACTACCGAACATGATGCTTTTCGCGAGACGGTACGTAAATTTTATGAAAAAGAAGTCATTCCACATACCGAGCGTTATGAAAGTCAGCAGCATGTAGATCGAGAGCTGTGGAATAAAGCCGGTGAGCTTGGATTGCTCTGCGCTACCATGCCTGAGGAATATGGCGGCTCTGGCGTAGACCGGCTGTATAGCATGATTTTGATTGAGGAACAGGCGTATGCTGGAGATTCAGCAACCGGATTTTCATTGCATTCGGATATTGTTGCCAATTATCTGCTGAATTTTGGTAATAAAGATCAAAAACAGCAATGGCTACCCAAAATGGCCTCTGGAGAGGTCGTCACCGCGATTGCCATGACCGAACCGGTAACTGGCTCTGACCTGCAAGCAGTCCGTACATCTGCTGTATTGGATGGCGATGACTATTTGATTAATGGTTCCAAGATTTTTATTACCAATGGCTATCTCTGTGATATGGCCATCGTGGTTTGTAAAACTGGCAATAATGATAAAGGTTCAGCCAATCTGTCATTGATTATGGTCGAAGCCGACCGTCCCGGATTTAGCAAAGGCAAGCCGCTGAATAAAATTGGCATGAAAGGACAGGATACCTGTGAACTGTTCTTTGACAATGTTCGGGTTCCGAAAGAAAACCTGCTCGGTCTGGAAGGCATGGGCTTTATGATGCTGATGAAAGAGCTGGCTTGGGAACGCCTGATTGTGGCAATTATCTGTCAGGCAGGCGCTGAAGCTGCTTTCGCACATACAGTGAAATATACTAAGGAACGTCAGGCATTTGGCAAGAGCATCAGCCATTTTCAAAATACCCGTTTTAAACTGGCAGAACTACGTACCGAGATCGATGTCTGCCGCACTTATCTGGATCGCTGTATGCAGCTGCAACTCAAGCACGAACTAGGCATAGATGCCGCTGCGGCGGCCAAATACAAGATTTCAGAAATGTACAGCAAAGTCGTTGATGAATGTCTGCAATTGCATGGCGGCTATGGTTATATGCTGGAATATCCGATTGCCCGTGCCTATATCGACAACCGTGCCAATCGGATTTATGCCGGTACCAATGAAATTATGAAAGAACTCATCGCACGTTCACTTTAAAATGGATGCATAAAAAAGGAGTCTCTCAGGCATTGCTGTCCCACAATTTTTCACAAGAGGAAGCTCATTTGAGCTTCCTCTTGTTTTATGGGTATTTTATCGGGTGAAAATAAAGCTTTTAAAGTTCTTCTTTCAAACAAATTCACTTGAATTATTCTGAGTAAACGTTGAACTGTCCAACCTGTTTTCCCTAAATGTTGAGCGAAACTCACCAATAAATAGGCGATCATCGCAATCCAGATTTGTGTCTGAATTGCGTTCCTGCTGCGGCCTAGAAACGCTTTTAATTTGAGATTCTGCTTAATCGCCTTAAAGAACAGCTCAACTTTCCAACGATCTTTATAAATCGCCGCAATGGTGGAGGCGGCTAAATGAAAGTTATTGCTGAGAAAGCTAAAGTGCTTGCCACTTTGCTGATCTCTATATTCAATTCTTCTTAACACTGGGGCTTTTCTTTTTAGGGCATGTGCGCTATTCAGCTGAATGGTTTCATCTTTTAGAATACCTTTGGATTCAAGCACTGGATGTTGCCGGATCACCTGATACACAGATTTAGGCCTAAAACGTGGGACAAATCCAATGTTTTGAGCAGTCAGATTTGCATACCATTGGTAATCGACATAGCCTTTATCAAAAACTACAATGCTGCCAGCAGGAAACTGGAATTTGCGGCCTTGTACCATGTCATTTTCTTTGCCATTTTCAACTGCAACAAACTCAGGAATATCATTGCTGTGATTCAATCCTATGCTGAGTTTCATGCTGGCTTTTGAGTCATGAACTTTGGCCCATTCACATAAGGAAAGCGACAGGTCAATATGACTGGCATCCAAGGAATACAAGGGATTCTTAAAGCGAAATTTATGAGCTACTTTCGAGTGTTCATAGTATTTAAGCAACTTGTAAAATAGCTGTTGATACAAGGCAGCAGGCTGCTGCTCATTGATTCGTGCCAGCGTGCTTCGGGGAATAGACTTTGCTCCGAGATGACTTAGCTTTTCCTGTTGGCACTCCAAATTGGATTGAATATCTCTCAGACTTTGCCTACAAGAGAATTGAGACATCAATATGGCAATAAACTGATCCCACCGGGAAGCCGCTCTAAATTTCTGTCCAACATGGTGTACTTTAGCAAGTTGTTCAAAATCCTGTCGCACAACAGGTTTAATTAGCTCATGAAATACGGTATTCTGATGTGACAAAACCTGAATCCTGGTCGTTAAAGTGTTTGTTTGCACTCATATTTTAACTGTTAGGACTCAGGTTTTTTTATTTAAAGCAAACTATGGGACAGCAGTGGTCTCTCAGGACTCCTTTTTCTGTATGCAAAGATATAACTTTAAGAAACCAGACGCGGTTTATGCTTTAAAGCATTACTGTTTTTTCTAAATTTCAGTACACCATCTTCAAACGAAGCCTGTTTGAGCTCCTTACGGTCTGCCAGATAATTATTGCTGACTTTCCACGGAGCATGTTTGCCTTGCTTTGGCATGACGTCTGCAGCCCGGGCAATATAACCCGAACTGAGACTGCCCATGACGGTATCCTGAAGCAATTCACTCTGATCTCCCTGAGGAATTACCTGTGCATAACCTTGCTGATCCATATAGTTCAACAGACGGCAAATATATTCTGCTGCAATGTCGACTTTAAGCGTCCAGGAGGCATTAATATAGCCAATAATCAGCGCCATATTTGGTATATCACTGACCATGATGCCTCTATACAGCATATGCTGTGAGGTATCGATAGGCTGACCATCCATCGTCGCCTGAATCCCGCCGAGGATTTGAATATTCAGACCCGTTGCAGAAACAATAATATCAGCATCCAAATGTTGACCTGATTTCAGCTGAATTCCAGTTTCGGTCAAGGTTTCTATCTGATCCGTTGCAACCGATGCCTGCCCTTCACGTAAAATTTCAAACAGATCCCCATCCGGCACCACACAGAGACGCTGATCCCAAGGTTCATAATTCGGGGTAAAGTGCTTCATGTCCACTTTACCTTTCAGCTGGAATTGCACCGATTTAAGCAAAAGTGATTTTAATAATTTTGGCTGTTTCTGTGCCAAAGCATAAATCCCGCGCTGCATGCCGATATTACGCGCACGTGTCAGCTTGTAGGCGACCTCCTCAGGCAGATATTTACGCATTTTTGAATAAATAAAATCGACCGAGGGTACAGAAGCAATATAAGTTGGGGAACGTTGCAACATGGTGACATGCCCTGCTCCACCTTTCACCATCGCAGGAACCAAGGTAATCGCGGTCGCACCACTGCCAATGATGACCACTTTTTTGCCTTTATAGTTTAAATTTTCCGGCCAATGTTGCGGATGAATAAATTCACCTTTGAATGCATCTTGATTTGGAAACTCCGGCTGAAAACCCTGATCATAATTATAATAACCGGTACAACCCAGTACAAAGTTGGCGATCCAGATCTGCTTCTTACCGTGTGCATCCTCGATCTCTACTGACCATTTGCAGGTTGTAGAATCATAATTGGCACTTAAGACCCGATGCTGAAAATGGATTTTCGGCTGTAGCTTAAACTCATCCACCACTTCAGTCAGATAATTTTTGATGGATGCGCCATCGGCAAGCACGCTTTCTTTCTTCCAGGGTTTAAAATTAAAACCAAAAGTCGACATATCCGAATCAGAACGGATTCCCGGATATTTAAACAGGTCCCAAGTTCCGCCAATACTTTCGCGGCGTTCAATAATCTCAAAAGAGCGTTGTGGACAATGTTTAGAAAGATGCGCTGCCAGACCAATCCCCGAGATCCCCGCACCCACGATTAAAATATCTACCTGCTTTTCCATCTTGTTCTTTTACCTAAGCGATGCTATCTGTTTTTATTAAATCACAAAACTGACAATACACAATGTCAAGTTTATTAAAAAGGCGTTATTTTTTTATCTTTTGAGGCCAGATCAGTTATCTGAAACTGAATCACTCTAAATTAAAATATACAGACAATAAAAAAGGCCGGTTTATTCAACCGACCTTTTCGAACAACTTGCGTTATTCTTCACGAAATTAGTTAACTTCGCGATCTACTAGCTCAACGTAAGCCATCGGTGCAGCATCACCTGCACGGAAGCCCGCTTTAAGAACACGTAGATAACCGCCGTTACGCTCTTTGTAACGAGGGCCAAGAACGGTAAATAATTTACCAACAGTTGCTGCTGAACGAGTACGAGCAAACGCCAAACGACGGTTTGCTACTGTATCGTTTTTAGCTAAAGTGATTAAAGGCTCAGCTACACGACGTAACTCTTTTGCTTTAGGCACAGTTGTTTTGATCAACTCGTGCTCGAACAAAGAGTTAGCCATGTTTTGGAACATCGCTTTACGATGACTGCTTGTACGGCCTAATTTCACACCACTATTACGATGACGCATGGTGATAGTCCTACTTAATTAACGGCTACGATAGGCGAAACGATCGTCCATACGGAGACTAGCCGGTGGCCAGTTCTCTAAACGCATGCCGAGTTGTAAGCCTTTAGAAGCCAGAACATCTTTGATCTCAGTAAGCGATTTTTTACCCAAGTTAGGAGTTTTAAGCAACTCAACTTCGGTACGCTGTACAAGATCACCAATGTAGTAAATGTTTTCTGCTTTCAAACAGTTAGCAGAACGAACAGTTAGCTCTAGATCATCTACTGGGCGAAGCAAGATTGGGTCAACTTCTTCACGAGGCTCTTGAGCAACAGGTGCTTGATCTTTCTGAAGGTCAACGAAGATCGCAATTTGTTGCTGCAAAATAGTTGCAGCTTTGCGGATCGCTTCTTCAGGATCTACAGTACCGTTGGTTTCAAGATCAATGATTAGTTTATCAAGGTCAGTACGTTGTTCTACACGCGCGTTTTCCACGGTGTATGAAACACGTTTGATTGGGCTGTAAGACGCATCTAACTGCAAGCGACCCACTGGGCGAGTTTCGCCTTCTGGGAAGCGTGAATCAGAAGTCTCGTAGCCACGACCTTGAGCCACTTTCAGACGCATTTTCAATGAGCCTGAGGCACTTAAAGTACCGATCAAATGTTCAGGGTTAACCACTTCAACATTATGAGGTAAACGAAGGTCAGCCGCAGTTACGTCGCCTGCACCTTGTTTCTCTAATGTTAAATAAGCTTCATTTTGATCGAACAGCTTAATCGACAATCCTTTTAGGTTCAGCAAGAGCTCGACGATGTCCTGCTGCAAGCCTTCCAAAGTACTGTACTCGTGCTCGACCCCTTCAATCTCAACTTCTACCACAGCTGCGCCAGGTAGAGAAGAAAGAAGGATGCGACGTAAAGCATTACCAAGAGTATGACCAAAGCCACGCTCTAATGGTTCTAGAATAACTTTTGCCGAGGTCCCGCTTGCCGCTTCGACCTTGATCGCTTGCGGAGTTAGAAACTCATTTGCAGTACGCGTCATATTGCTTCCTCAAGGATTATTTAGAATACAATTCTACAATCAAGCTTTCGTTGATTTCAGCAGGTAAATCAGAACGATCCGGTGCAGCTTTGAACGTACCTTCTAATTTAGAATGGTCAATTTCCATCCAAGAAGGCATGCCACGTTGAGTAGCTAATTCAATTGCGTTTTTGATACGTAATTGTTGCTTAGCGCCTTCGTGAACTGCGATCACATCACCCGCTTTAACTTGGATAGACGCAATGTTAACACGACGGCCATTCAAAGTGATGCTACGGTGAGATACTAACTGACGAGCTTCTGCACGAGTAGAACCGAAACCCATACGATAAACAACGTTATCAAGACGGCTTTCAAGTAGCTTCAACAGGTTTTCACCAGTTGCGCCTTTAACACGAGCAGCTTCTTTATAGTAGTTACTAAATTGACGCTCTAAAACACCGTACATGCGACGTACTTTTTGTTTTTCACGTAATTGTAGTGAGTACTCAGATTGTTTACCACCACGAGCCCCGCCGTGTTGGCCAGGAACTTTCGCATGTTTTTTTGTCTTAACATCAAACGGTTTAACGCCTGATTTAAGTTGCAGGTCTGTCCCTTCGCGACGAGAGAGTTTGCATTTTGGACCAATATAACGAGCCATGAATGTTTCTCCTTACACGCGACGTTTTTTAGGTGGACGGCAACCGTTGTGCGGGATTGGCGTCACATCGGTAATGCTGTTAATTTTATAACCCACTGCACCTAAAGCACGAACCGCAGATTCACGACCAGGACCAGGACCTTTTACAAGGACGTCCAAGTTTTTCAAACCGTAGTCTAAAGCAGCTTTACCAGCAACTTCAGCAGCCACCTGAGCAGCGAACGGAGTTGATTTACGTGATCCACGGAAGCCTTGTCCACCTGAAGTGGCCCAAGCCAGTGCATTACCTTGACGATCGGTAATAGTCACAATGGTGTTATTAAAAGAAGCGTGAATGTGTGCGACACCTTCAGAGACGGTACGAGTGACCTTCTTGCGTGCGCGAGTATCTTTAGCCATCTTTTAGCTTCCAGAAATCTTATTTCTTAATAGGTTTGCGCGGACCTTTACGGGTACGAGCGTTAGTTTTGGTGCGTTGACCGCGGACAGGCAAGCTGCGACGATGACGAAGACCGCGGTAGCAGCCTAAATCCATTAAACGTTTAATGTTCATGGAAATTTCGCGACGTAAATCACCTTCGGTCGGAACCTTAGCAACTTCTGCACGAATCGCATCAAGCTGAGCGTCATCTAATTCACGAATCTTAGTAGTTGGAGCAATACCAGCAGCAGCTAAGATAGCTTTTGAAGTATGGCGACCAATACCAAAGATATACGTTAGAGAGATAACAGCGTGCTTGTTATCCGGAATGTTTACACCGGCAATACGAGCCATTCAATTTTCTCCAAAAAGGCAGTAGATAATCAACCGCCCCACAAAAATCTTGAGGGGCGGATAATAACCTAATTCGCCTACAGAAATCAACAGGTCTTAATCAGATTAACCTTGACGCTGCTTATGACGAGGTTCTGCGCTACAAATTACGCGGATAACCCCATTACGACGGATAACTTTACAGCTACCACAAATTTTCTTAACAGAAGCTTGTACTTTCATGATGAAACCTCAAGTGCGCTTATCCCTTAGGATGAGCAGTCGTTTTTCTCATTAACGTTTGATTATCGTATTGGTGCGAAGTAAGGTGTGATTGCAGCTGAGCCATAAAGTCCATCACTACTACCACAACAATCAGCAAAGAGGTACCACCCAAATAGAATGGAATACCAAATGAACTTTGCAATACCATCGGCATCAAACAAATGACTGCGATGTAAATCGCGCCAATAAAGGTCAAACGATTGAGAATATGATCTAAGTAACGAGCAGTTTGCTCACCTGGACGTATACCAGGGACGTAAGCTCCGCTGCGTTTCAAGTTCTCTGACACTTCTTTAGGACTAAATACCAGTGCTGTATAGAAGTAACAGAAAAAGATAATTAACGCACCAAAGAGCACCAAATACAACGGCTGACCAGGCGACAATACCAATGCGACATCTTGCAGGCTACGCTTAATAAATCCAGCATTTGGATCTGCACTACCCACCCACTGACCTAAGCTCGCAGGGAACAAAAGCAATGAGCTGGCAAAAATTGCCGGAATCACACCCGCCATATTAATTTTTAATGGCAAATGTGTCTGCTGTGCAGTAAATACACGACGACCTTGTTGTTTTTGAGCATAGTTTACCGGAATACGACGCTGCGCTTTCTCGATAAACACGATCGCTGCCAAAACACCCAGAGACAACAAACCAAAAATTACCAAGCCAATCAGGCTGGTCTGACCATTATCTACAGATGAGAAAGATTGCATAATCAGATTAGGCAATCCGGCAACAATACCTGCGAAGATGATCATGGAAATACCATTCCCCACCCCACGCTCGGTAATCTGCTCACCCAACCACATCAAGAACATGGTCCCCGCAACCAGTGAGGTTACTGCAGGAACATAAAAAGCCAAACCAGTATTCAGGGTAATCCCCTGACTGATCAGGCCTGCACACATACCTATCGCCTGTACCAGCGCCAAGAATAATGTACCTTGTCGTGTGTATTGATTAATTTTACGTTTGCCCTGCTCGCCTTCTTTCTTTAAAGCTTCCAGCGAAGGAACCACAGTTGACATCAACTGCACAATAATCGATGCAGAGATGTATGGCATAATCCCGAGAGCAAGAATAGACATTCGTTCTAATGCACCACCGGAAAACATGTTAAACAAACCAAGGATAGTACCTTGGTTTGCATTAAACAGGTTTTCTAGGGCCGCATTATTGATGCCCGGTACTGGAATATGCGCTCCTAGCCGAAACACCAACAACGCACCAATGAGAAACATCATTCGACGAATAATTTCACGGTATTTCACATGAAATGGTTGGCCTTTCATCATGTTGACATGACCTGAAGAACTAGGAGTCATAGACACTGGGGATTACTCCTCGACTTTGCCGCCAGCAGCTTCAACAGCAGCTTTAGCGCCTTTAGTCAATGCAACACCTTGAACAGTGAATGCACGAGTAATTTCACCAGAAAGTACGATACGAGCACGGATCATGTCTTTACGTACAACGTTCGCCGCTTTTAAAGTTTCTAGAGACACGATGTCGCCTTCCACTTTAGCAAGCTCAGATAAACGTACTTCAGCAGTTTTCAAAGCCAATTGGCTAGTGAAGCCGAATTTAGGCAAACGACGATAAAGTGCTGTTTGACCGCCTTCGAAACCTGGACGAGTACCACCGCTCTTACGTGAGTTTTGACCTTTGACACCACGGCCACCGGTCTTACCAACGCCAGAACCGATACCACGGCCTAAACGAAGGTTGTCACGTTTAGCACCTTCTGCAGGTGCAATTGTATTTAAACGCAGAGTCATGGCTTATTCCTCTACACTAACCATATAGTAGACTTGGTTGATCATACCACGGTTAGAAGGTGTGTCTAACACTTCTACAGTATGACCAATACGACGCAGACCTAAACCTTGCAGGCTAAGCTTGTGATTTTTCAAGCGGTGCGATGCAGATTTAGTCTGGGTAACTTTAATCGTTTTCATGATTGATTACCCTTGAATTTGTTCTACTGAAAGACCACGTTTCGCAGCAACCTTTTCAGGAGTAGTCATATCACGCAAACCATTGAAAGTTGCGTTTACTACGTTAGCAGCGTTAGTAGAACCACGGCATTTAGTCAACACGTTACGTACGCCTACAGCTTCTAGAACTGCACGCATAGCACCACCAGCAATTACACCTGTACCTTCAGAGGCAGGCTGCATGAATACGCGGCTAGCGCCGTGACGTGCATGAATTGGGTGCTGTAACGTACCATCAACAAGGTCAACAGTAATCATATTGCGACGAGCAGCTTCAAGTGCTTTAGAGATAGCAGCTGGAACTTCACGTGCTTTACCACGACCAAAACCTACGCGACCATTACCATCACCCACAACAGTTAATGCTGTGAAAGAGAAGATACGACCACCCTTAACAACTTTGGCTACACGATCAACGGCAACCAGCTTTTCAACAAGACCTTCGTTTTGTTCAACTTTAGCCATGATTAGAACTCCAAGCCGTTTTCACGAGCAGCATCAGCCAAGGCTTTGATACGACCATGATATTTAAAACCAGAACGGTCAAATGCAACTTTAGTAACACCAGCTGCTTTAGCGCGTTCTGCGATTAAAGCACCTACTTTTTGAGCTGCTTCAACGTTACCAGTTGTACCCGCACGTAGAGTAGCGTCTAAAGTAGAAGCTTGCGCTAATACTTTGCCACCATCTGCAGAGATAACTTGAGCATAGATGTGACGCGGAGTGCGGTTTACACACAAACGAGTCGCACCCAATGCACGGATGTGCAAGCGTGTGCTTTTCGCACGACGCAAACGGGATTGTTTCTTTTCGTTCATAAGAACCTCGCGCCTTATTTCTTCTTAGCTTCTTTACGAAGTACAACTTCGTCAGAATAACGAACACCTTTGCCTTTATATGGCTCTGGTGGACGGTAACCACGGATATCTGCAGCAACCTGTCCTAAAGCTGCTTTATCAGCAGATTTAAGAATGATTTCAGTTGCAGTTGGAGTTTCAGCAGTTACACCTGCAGGAAGTGCATAATCGATCGGGTGAGAGAAACCAAGGTTAAGATGAACAACGTCACCTTTAACCGCAGCTTTATAACCAACACCGATAAGCTGTAACTTACGTTCGAAACCTTCGCTAACACCTTTTACAAGGTTGTTAAGCACAGCGCGAGCAGTACCAGCTTGCATCCAAGCGTCTTTCGACTCTTGTACTGGAGCAATAGCTAGAATACCGTCTTCCTGTTTAAGCTCGACCAGCGCATGCAGGTTGAAAGACAATGTACCTTTAGTGCCTTTCACTTCGACCTGCCGGCCGTTCTGAGTAACTGTTACACCGTTAGGTACAGTTACTGGGGCTTTAGCCACACGAGACATGAGGAATCACCTATTAAGAAACAAAAGCAATAACTTCACCACCAACGCCTGCAGCACGTGCAGCGCGATCAGTCATGATGCCTTTGCTTGTAGAAACAATTGCAATACCTAAACCTTGCTTAACGCTAGGAAGTGCATCTTTACCGCGATACTGACGTAGACCTGGACGGCTTACGCGCTTCACAGTTTCGATAACTGGTTTGCCTTCGAAATACTTTAAAGTCAAAGTAAGAGTTGGTTTGCCTTCAGCATCCGCAACTTCTACGTTTGAAATATAACCTTCTTGTTGAAGTAAGTTAGCAATTGCTACTTTCAACTTAGAATTAGGCATAGAAACAGTTTGTTTCTTTGCCATTTGTGCGTTACGAACACGTGTTAGCATGTCGGCAACGGTATCTTGCATACTCATCTATAGTGCTCCTTACCAGCTTGCCTTAACAACGCCAGGTACATCACCTTGCATTACTGTTTCACGTAATTTGTTACGGCTTAAACCGAACTTACGGAAGTAACCATGAGGACGACCAGTTAAACCACAACGGTTACGTAGACGTACTGGAGATGCATTACGTGGTAATGCTTGTAATTTCATCATCGCTTCGAAACGTTCTTCGTCTGATGCATTTACGTTTGCAATAACAGCTTTTAATTCAGCACGTTTTGCAGCGTATTTAGCAACAGTAGCTTCGCGTTTCAATTCGCGATTAATCATACCTTTCTTAGCCATATCGACCTCTTATTTGAACGGGAAGCCGAATGCACGCATAAGCGCACGGCCTTCGTCATCGGTGCGAGCAGTCGTAGTAATGGTAATATCCATACCACGAATACGATCAATCTTGTCAAAATCGATTTCAGGGAACATGATTTGTTCCTTAAGACCCATTGAGTAGTTACCACGACCGTCGAATGATTTCGCAGAGAAACCACGGAAGTCACGGATACGAGGGATCGCAATCGAGATCAAACGGTCCAAGAATTCGTACATACGTTCGCCGCGTAAAGTAACTTTACAACCGATCGGCCAACCATCACGGATTTTAAAACCAGCGATTGATTTACGAGCTAACGTAAGTACTGGTTTTTGACCAGCGATAGCTTGCATATCTGAAAGAGCACCATCAAGGAGTTTTTTGTCGGCAGCAGCTGCGCCAACACCCATGTTGATCGTGATTTTAGTGATGCGAGGAATCTCCATCACATTCTTAACGCCCAATACTTCTTGTAATTGAGCTTTAAGTTCGTCGTTGTAACGTGTTTTAAGTCTGGCCATGGCCTATATCAACCTATTACTTCGCTACCGCCACTGATTCACCATTTGATTTGAATACGCGAGTTTTCACGCCATCAATCACTTGGTAACCAACACGGTCAGCCTTTTGGGTTGTAGCATTAAAAACTGCCACGTTTGAAATATGAAGCGAAGCTTCCTGAGTTACAACGCTACCTTCAGCGCCTGTAGCACGGTTCGGCTTCTGATGCTTCTTCACCAAGTTAAGGCCTTCAACCTTAACACGGTCATTAGAAACAGACAGAACAGTACCCTGTTTGCCTTTTTCTTTACCTGCGATCACAATTACTTGATCGCCTTTTTTAATCTTAGCCATGATCGCCTCTTATAGAACTTCAGGAGCCAATGAAATAATTTTCATGAACTGTTCAGTACGAAGTTCACGAGTCACTGGTCCGAAAATACGAGTTGCAATCGGCGCTTTGTTGTTGTTCAAAATAACAGCAGCGTTATCGTCGAAACGAATCACTGAACCGTCTGCACGACGGATACCGAATTTTGTACGAACCACAACCGCATTCATCACGTCACCTTTTTTAACACGTGCGCGTGGAATTGCTTCTTTTACAGTAACTTTAATAATGTCGCCAACAGAAGCATAACGACGATGCGAGCCACCAAGTACTTTAATACATTGTACGCGGCGTGCACCACTGTTGTCTGCTACGTCGAGCATAGTTTCGGTCTGAATCATTGCCCTACTCCAAAACCGAGCAACACCGGTCGAAATTTCGAAAGGCTCAAAGAGTACTCGAAATTGACCGATGATGCAACAAGAACGTTAATTACTCAGCAGCTGCTTCAACAACTTCAACTAGAGTCCAAGACTTAGTTTTAGAAATTGGGCGGCTTTCTTTAATGGTTACAACATCACCAGCTTTCGCTGTGTTGTTCTCATCATGAGCATGTAATTTTGTTGAACGGCGGATTAATTTGCCATACAACGGGTGTTGAACTTGGCGTTCAATAAGAACAACGATAGATTTATCCATCTTGTCGCTTACAACTTTGCCAGTTAACGTGCGGACTGTTTTATCACTCATTGTCCGTTCCCCTGTTTTTCGGTAAGGAGGGTCTTAATACGAGCAATAGTCTGACGAGTAAGTGCAACTTCATGCGATTTACCCAATTGACCAGTTGCTTTCGCCATACGAAGACGGAATTGGTTAAGCTGTTGCTCATCAAGCAAAGCTGTCAACTCTTCTACCGACTTTTCACGTAGATCTTTAGTTTTCATTACATTACCGTCCGAGTCACGATAGCGGTTTTAAACGGAAGCTTAGCTGCTGCAAGCGTAAACGCTTCGCGAGCCAATTCTTCGTTAACACCATCAATTTCGTACAAGACTTTACCTGGTTTGATTTGGCAAACCCAATATTCCACAGAACCTTTACCTTTACCCATACGCACTTCAAGAGGCTTAGAAGTAATCGGCTTGTCCGGGAATACACGGATAAAGATCTTACCACCACGCTTAATACGACGGCTAATTGTACGACGCGCTGCTTCAATTTGACGCGCAGTCATTTGACCACGTTCAACTGATTTAAGTGCAATAGTACCGAAAGATACTGTGCTACCGCGGTGTGCTAGACCAGTGTTACGGCCTTTCTGCACTTTACGGAATTTAGTACGCTTAGGTTGCAACATGGATTATTCTCCTTTTTCAGCAGAACGATCATTGCGACGACCACGACGCTCTTGACCTTCACCACGACCACGACCGCGTTTAGCTGGACGCTCTTCTGCTGGAGCTGGGTTCATGACTTGTTTCATGCCGCCCAAGATCTCACCACGGAAGATCCAAACTTTAACACCGATCGTACCGTAAGTAGTCTCAGCACGCATAGTCGCATAGTCGATATCTGCACGAAGCGTATGTAGAGGTACACGACCTTCACGATACCACTCAGTACGAGCAATCTCAGCACCACCTAAACGGCCTGAAACTTCTACTTTGATACCTTTAGCACCAGCACGCATTGTGTTTTGTACCGCACGCTTCATAGCACGACGGAACATTACACGTTTTTCTAATTGAGAAGCGATAGCTTCAGCAACTAGACGCGCGTCTAAGTCTGGACGATCAATTTCATTGATACTTACTTGCGCAGGAACACCCATGATAGATGTCAATTCGCGTTGTAGTTTCTCAATATCTTCGCCTTTTTTACCGATTACGATACCTGGACGAGCAGTGCTAATAGTTACTTTAGCAGCGCCTGTAGGGCGTTCGATAAGAATGTTGCTGATCATCGCGTTTTTAAGTTTTTTGATCAAAAACTCACGAACTTGAAGATCTTTAAGCAAGTATTCAGCGTATTGTTTCGGATTCGCATACCAGTTAGCGTTATGACGTTTCACAACACCTAGGCGGATACCGATTGGATGAACCTTCTGACCCATATCAAACCCCTACCTTAACGGTGATGTGACAAGTACGCTTAGTAATACGATCTGCACGGCCTTTAGCACGTGGCATAATACGTTTCAGGCTCATGCCTTCATCAACGTAGATCGTAGAAACTTTAAGGTCGTCTACATCTAAACTGTTATTGTGTTCAGCGTTTGCAATCGCAGATTCCAACGCTTTCTTAACTAGAACTGCAGCTTTTTTGTTGCTGAAGTTAAGGATGTTAAGAGCGTGCGCAACAGATTTGCCGCGGATAAGATCTGCAACCAAACGAGCTTTTTGTGCCGAGATAGCGGCACCGCGTAATTTAGCAGTTACTTCCATCATAGCACCCATTAACGTTTAGATTTCTTGTCAACACCGTGACCGCGATAGGTACGAGTTGGTGCAAATTCACCAAGCTTGTGACCAACCATGTGCTCAGAAACGATCACAGGAACGTGGTTACGGCCATTGTGTACAGAAATTGTTAAACCAACAAAATCCGGGAGGATCATCGAACGACGCGACCAAGTTTTGATCGGCTTACGGTTATTAGCCGCGATAGCCGCTTCAACCTTAGCGAACAAGTGCGCATCGACGAATGGGCCTTTTTTCAGAGAACGAGGCATTGTCAGATTCCTTTACTTGTTACTTAACGCGACGGTCGCGAATAATCATCTTAGTCGTACGCTTATTGGTACGTGTCTTGTACCCTTTAGCTTTTTGACCCCATGGGCTTACAGGTTGAATACCTTTGTTACGCCCTTCACCACCACCATGTGGATGGTCAACTGGGTTCATCGCCATACCACGAACGGTAGGACGAACACCACGCCAGCGTGATGCACCAGCTTTACCTAGTGAACGAAGGTTGCTTTCTGAGTTAGATACTTCACCTAACACAGCACGGCATTCAACGTGAATTTTACGCATCTCGCCTGAACGCAGACGAACGATAGCGTAAGAACCGTCACGACCCAACAGCTGAACTGAAGTACCAGCTGAACGAGCTAACTGCGCGCCTTTACCGATTTTAAGTTCGATGTTGTGAAGAGTAGAACCGATAGGCATGTTGCGAAGCGGCAAGCAGTTACCTGGACGAATTGGAGCATCGTTACCAGACTGTACTTTATCGCCAGCGCGAAGGCCTTTAGGAGCGATGATATAACGACGCTCACCATCAGCATACAATACAAGTGCAATGTGTGCAGTACGGTTAGGATCGTATTCGATACGCTCTACAGTTGCAGGAATACCATCTTTGTTACGTTTAAAATCAACTAGACGGTAGTGCTGCTTGTGACCGCCACCAACGTGACGAGTCGTGATGTGACCGTTATTATTACGGCCGCCAGTACGTTTTTTAGCTTCAACCAACGGAGAGTATGGTGCGCCTTTGTGAAGGTGATCGTGAACCACTTTCTCTACAAAGCGACGTCCTGGAGACGTTGGCTTACATTTTTGAATAGGCATAATTCTCGTCCTTATTCCGCTGTGCTTTCAGCGGTATCGCCCAAGTCAGCCATTTCAACATCTTGGCCAGCTTTCAGGGTGACGTATGCTTTTTTAACATCAGAACGACGTCCTAATGTTTTACCAAAGCGTTTAGACTTACCTTTAGTGATAGTCGTGTTAACTTTAACAACTTCCACACCAAAGAGTTGTTCCACTGCTTTTTTGATTTCAAGCTTGTTTGCATTTAATGCAACTTTAAACACTTGAACACCAGCAGTTTCACCTAAAACTTGTGCTTTTTCTGAGAATACAGGTCCTTGCAGGACTTGATAGATACGTTCGTTGTTCATCCGAGTTCTACCTCAATTTTCTTAGCAGCAGCTACAGACATAACAACTTTGTCGAACGCAATCAAGCTAACCGGATCGATTGCAGCAGCATCAACCACATCAACGTGTGGAATGTTGCGCGCAGCAAGATACAGGTTCTCATCAACAGCATCAGTAACGATCAATGCGCGAGTCGCATTCAAGTCGTTAAGTTTTGCAAGCAATTCTTTAGTTTTTGGAGCTGCAACAGCAAACTCTTCAACTAAAACTAAGCGATCTTGACGAACAAGTTCAGCTAGGATGCATTGCATAGCACCGCGGTACATTTTACGGTTTACTTTTTGAGACCAGTCTTGTGGACGAGCAGCAAAAGTTTTACCACCGCCAACCCAGATTGGGCTACGAATAGAACCAGCACGAGCGCGGCCAGTACCTTTTTGACGGAATGGCTTGCGACCACCGCCAGAAACGTCTGCACGTGATTTCTGAGCTTTTGAACCTTGACGGCCACCAGCTAAATAAGCTGTAACCACTTGGTGAACAAGAGCTTCATTAAATTCACGACCGAACGCAACTTCTGATAATTCAACAGCAGAGCCGGAAACAGTATTTAAATTCACGTTATTTCCCCTCAGGCCTTGATCGTAGGACGAACGATTACGTCGCCACCAGTAGCACCAGGAACCGCGCCTTTAACAACTAGAACTGAACGTTCTGTGTCGATAGCAACGATCTCAAGACCCTGTGTAGTTACGCGTTCAGCACCTAAATGGCCAGCCATTTTTTTGCCTTTGAATACGCGACCAGGAGTCTGGTTTTGACCAGTAGAACCTAAAACACGGTGAGAAACTGAGTTACCGTGAGTTGCATCTTGCGTACGGAAGTTCCAACGCTTAACACCACCTTGGAAACCTTTACCTTTAGATTGACCAGTTACGTCAACAACTTGACCAACCTGGAACAATTCAACGGTAAGCGTACCACCAACTTCACGACCTTCAAGATCAGCTTCTGTAGCACGGAATTCTTGAACTAGACGACCAGCTGCAACACCCGCTTTCGCGAAGTGGCCTTTCTGAGCGTTAGTTACGCGAGATTCGCGACGTTCACCAGTAGTGATTTGAATCGCTTGATAACCATCAGTTTCAAGCGTTTTGATTTGAGTGATGCGGTTAGGATCAACCTCAATCACTGTAACAGGCACAGAAACACCAGCATCTGTAAAGATACGTGTCATACCGCACTTGCGACCGACTAAACCAATAGCCATGTGCATAAACCTCTAAAAAAGCGGCCTAATTAACTTAGAGTGTTAATTAACCCGAAAGCCTTAACCCAATGCGATCTGAACATCAACACCAGCTGCAAGATCTAACTTCATCAATGCATCTACAGTTTTGTCTGTAGGTTGAACGATGTCGATCAAACGCTTGTAAGTACGGATTTCGTACTGGTCACGCGCGTCTTTGTTTACGTGTGGTGATGTTAAAACGTTAAAACGTTCAATGCGTGTTGGCATTGGAATTGGACCACACACTTGTGCGCCAGTACGTTTTGCGGTTTCTACGATTTCTTGAGCTGATTGATCAATCAGGCGATGATCAAAAGACTTAAGACGGATACGAATTCTCTGGTTAGACATACCAGTAAACTCCAAGCCAAATATATAAAGAATCACTCTTGACGCATCTCACCCCACTTTATGTGGGCAAGTGTCAAGAGCAGTGAAATATCACTAAGGTCATGATCGATGCCACGACTGTAACGATAGTTAACTACTTTATTCGCAGTTAACCCCCTTCCTATTGAAGGGTCGCTTATTATAGCCATTGTTTAATGCATAAGCAAATCTCTTTTATGGTTTTATCCAAGTTTTCAATTTATGACTTAAAACAATAGTTTATTGTGTAAATATTAGGCAGTTTTTGCCAAAACATATTCTATAGCACGATTTAATATCTGATTTCCTTCAATAAATTTTTGCTTCGTGGTTTTTTTTAATTCAAATAAATTTTGCACATATTTTCCTGAAAATTGTGCAAGCTCTCCTTCATTTTCTAAAAACAATTCGAGTGTTTCTGGGGTAATTTCCGGATGAAACTGGAAGCCCAATACATTTCTACCCAACTGGTACATCTGATTACGACAGGCTTCATTTTCTGCCAGATGGACTGCCCCTTTAGGCAATTCAAATGTTTCATTGTGCCATTGCAGAATATTAAACTGCTCCGGCAGGCTAAAACACGTCTCTGGTAGATTCGCCACTCTGTGCACCGTGGTCCACCCCAATTCCTGTTCTGGATTGCGACTAACACCTGCACCCAAAGCATTTGCAATCAACTGCCCACCCAGACACAGGCCAATTGCCGGTTTGCCATGCGAAAGATAGCGACGCAACCAGCGTTTTTCTATTTTTAACCAAGGGAAATTTGCTTCATCATTCACACTCATGGTTCCCCCCATAATGATCAGCAAATCCACCTCTTCCACTGCAGGCAGCGCCTCGATCTCCAGCGGTCGATCCACGGGTAAAGCAAAAAATTCAGTCGCTGTAATGTGCGCCTGATGCTGCTTTAAAAATTCATAACAACTACCAAAACCTTCACCAGCAATATGCTGAAAATAATGCACTTTTAAATGCGACTTCATGCTCCTCAACCTATTTTTTTAGCTATATAGATTTAGGTTTTGCAAAAATGAAGCCAACTTTTTATAAGACTTGTTGTTTTTAAACAATTCACAACGTAACTGGCAGTGAGTCACAGATTCTCTTAAGCTAGAGTAATATTTGATTACATTTGAGCGCATTCACGTGAAACAAGACTCTCAAACTCGCCTGATTCATGCACCACGAAAGGCTCCTCAAGCGATTTCCACCATTCAACCTCCCCTCTATCGTGCATCGACCATTATCTTTAACAATACCGATGCCCTGTTTAATCGCCATTGGACCGATGACTATGACTATAGTTATGGCACGCATGGCACGCCTACGACCTTTACGCTGGGCGATAACATCGCACAGCTCGAAGGTGGTTTATATCACCTGCTCGCACCGAGTGGTTTATCCGCGATTAATCTCGTGAATTCTTGCTTTTTAAGCCAAGGAGATGAGGTTTGGGTGGCTGACAATATCTATGGTCCAAACATGGAACATTTACGCAATCTGGAAAAGCGTTATGGAATTACGGTTAAGGTCTACAATCCCATAGAGCTTGATACATTTCAGCCTACAGATAAAGCCAAACTGATCTGGCTCGAGGCTGCTGGCTCAGTCACCTTGGAATTTCCGGATCTGGCTGGTTTAGTGAAAAAAGCTCAGGCACACAATATTCTTACTGCGCTGGATAATACCTGGGGCGCAGGTCTGGCTTTTGATGCCTTTGATTTTAGTGAAGAGCATTTAAGTGTAGATATGACGGTACATGCACTGACCAAATATCCAAGCGGCGGGGGTGATATTCTGATGGGCTCGGTGGTTACGCGAGATAAGGCCCTGCATCACAAACTGTTCCGCGCACATGCCATTCAGGGCATTAGTGTTTCTGGTGATGATGTGGCACAGATACAACGCAGTCTGGCTTCGATGCAACTGCGATATCAACATCAATCCAACAGTGCGCTTACATTAATGACATGGCTTAAACAGCAAACCGAGTTTGTACAGGTGCTGCATCCTGCAGATCCGGACAGTGCAGGCCATCAGTACTGGAAAGAAATTTGCAAGCAAGGTGATAGTGCCGGCCTGGTCAGCGTGATCTTTGACAGCACATACGTAATGCAGGATATCCGGAATTTCTGTGATAGCTTAAAACTGTTTAAGCTTGGCTTTAGTTGGGGTGGCCCTGTCAGTCTGGTCATGCTATATAACTTAAAAGACATGCGTGTGCTGGAACATTCACACTTAAAAGACGGCTTGCTGGTTCGTTTCTGTATTGGACTGGAATATCCGGAAGATTTGATTCAAGATATTCAGCATGCACTAGAACAAATGAAAAAACTTAAAAACGAATAATAAATAACAGGAAAAGCTATGGGTAGACCAATTGTTATTGCTAAAAAAACTGCGGATGCCACACAGGATATTGTGCTGCATTCCCAACTTGCCAATCGACATGGCTTGATTGCAGGTGCCACTGGTACCGGAAAGACTGTGACTTTAAAAGTATTGGCGGAGAGCTTTTCTCGAATTGGTGTACCTGTATTCCTCGCCGATGCCAAAGGCGATGTGTCCAGCCTGGCCAAAGCAGGTGAAAGCAGCCCCAAGTTTGATGAACGGATTAAAAGTCTCAATATCGAGTCCATTCCTTTTGCAGCCTCACCAGTGGTGTTTTGGGATTTATTTGGCGAACAGGGTCATCCGATTCGCACTACCATTTCTGAAATTGGCCCGCTGCTGCTGGCGCAAATACTGAATCTGAATGACACCCAGGAAGGCGTTTTATCTGCCGTGTTTCGGATTGCCGATGATCAGGGTTTATTGCTGATCGACTTTAAAGATCTGAAAGCGATGCTGAGTTATGTCTCTGAGCATGCGGCTGACTTTAAAGCTGAATATGGCAATCTTTCACCCGCCAGTCTCGGTGCGATTCAACGTAATTTGTTAGCACTGGCTGACCAAGGCGGTGACCAGTTTTTTGGCGAGCCGGCGCTGGATCTGATGGACTTTTTACAAACGGACAGTCAGGGCCGTGGCAATATCAATTTGTTGGCGGCTGACAAGCTGATGAATACGCCTAAGCTATATGCCACGTTCTTGCTCTGGATGCTCTCCGAGCTGTTTGAACAGCTTCCCGAAGTCGGCGATCTGGACAAACCTAAACTGGTGTTTTTCTTTGATGAAGCCCATCTCTTGTTTGATAATGCCAGCCCTGCCCTACAGGATAAAATTGAGCAGGTGGTACGCCTGATTCGCTCTAAAGGCGTGGGAATTTATTTTGTCACGCAAAATCCGTT
Source organism: Acinetobacter lwoffii (assembly GCF_015602705.1). NCBI lineage: Bacteria > Pseudomonadati > Pseudomonadota > Gammaproteobacteria > Moraxellales > Moraxellaceae > Acinetobacter > Acinetobacter lwoffii. The sequence continues at coordinate 442,859 of NZ_CP059081.1, read as the reverse complement.
GGACTTGCCGGAAAGTGTCTTAGGCCAGCTCGGCAATCGGGTTCAACATGCTTTACGGGCTTTCACTCCCAAAGATCAAAAAGCAGTGAAAACCGCAGCAGAGACCTTCCGAGCCAATCCTGAATTTAAAGTCGATCAGGTGATTACCGAACTTGCTGTCGGTGAAGCCCTAATTAGCTGCCTGGATGAAAAAGGTATTCCGCAAATTGTAGAACGTGGCTGGGTCATGCCGCCGTATTCATCCTTTACACCGATCTCGCTTGAAGAACGCAAGGCTCTCATGCAGCAAAGTATTGTCGCCGGTATTTATGAGCAGCCAGTCGATCGGGATAGCGCCCATGAAATGCTGCAAAACAAGGTCGCAGAACGCCAGCAACAGGCTCAGGCCGCCGAACTTGCCAAACAGCAAAGCAAGGAACAGGAAGCTCTTGCCAAGCAGCAAATTAAAGAACAGGAACGTCTGGCACGAGAACAACAAAAAGAAGCTGAACGCGCAGCCAAGCAACGAGAAAAACTGACTCAGGATATTGTCGGCACCTTTGCCAAAAGTGCTGCCCGTAGCCTGGGCGGGAGTACTGGGCAGAAAATTGTGCGCGGCTTACTGGGTTCGCTGTTTGGCCGCAAATAATCCCCCTCCTTTTCCGATCATCATCACACTTTTTATGGGATATTCTTATATCCCATAATTTTTTATGGTTTTATGACTATGCGCTATTGTAAAGCTATTTTAAAAGATGTAATTTAAATACATCTTTTAAAAAACATCTGTAGATAGCTCTCATGACTCCACAACATATTGAACTTGTACAAGCGACTGTTCCTGTTTTACGTGAAAACGGCGTAGCACTTACTACGTATTTCTATAACCGCATGCTGAACAACCATCCAGAGTTGAAAAACACCTTCAACATGGATCATCAAAGTACTGGCCGTCAACCACGTGCCTTGGCTGCCGCAGTACTTGCCTATGCTGAAAACATTACCAATCCGGGCGTTTTGGCCAAAGCCATCGAACGTATTACCACTAAACATGTCAGCCTGGATATTCAACCGGATCAATATGCGATTGTCGGTGAGAACCTGTTGCACTCGATCAGCGAAGTTTTAGATGTGCCCATGGACTCAGACCTGATTGCAGCCTGGAAAGAAGCGTATATGCAACTGGCAGATATTTTGATTGGTGTGGAAAAATCTAAATATGCCACTCTAGCTTCTGAAAATGGTGGCTGGGCGGGCTGGCGCGAATTTGAAGTAGCAGCAGTCAATGATACCGATGCAGGTAAAATCTTTACACTTAAAGCTAAAGATGGTGCAGCGATTGCAAGTGCTGAAGCGGGTGAACATATTTCAGTACGTGTACAGGTGCCTGAACAGCACATTCGTCAACCACAACAGTTTAGCTTTGATCAGGCTCAAAACGAGCAATATCAAATTACTGTGAAAGCGGAAGAAAATCCAACCGCATTCTCGGTTGCACAGACACTGATCGACCACTACAAAGTTGGTGATGTAGTTGAAGTGTCTGCCCCGCTCAAGCTTTAATTACCAAAACGGTTTAGACTAGCATCAGATTCTGATTAAAAGCTCCATTCGTGGAGCTTTTAACATTCAATTCTTTCATTTTCTAGCTGTTGACCTTATGCAACTCAATAAATTCACTGACTATGCGCTTCGGATCCTGATGTATGTCGCACAGCCACGTGATCTCCCTTATACCATTGCAGAACTTGCCGAGCGCTTGCAGGTTTCACAGAATCATGCCATGAAAATCGTGCATTTTATGGCGAAAAAGGACTGGCTGATCACCACACGTGGCAAAGGTGGCGGCATACGTTTAAATCCGGCAAGCCTGAACCTTCAACTGGGACAGATTGTGCGGATCCTGCAACGCGACAGCAATGTAGTGGAATGCAATAGCCCACCCTGCGTATTACGTCCGACCTGTGGTTTAAAAGGCATTTTAGATGATGCTGTCGAACAGTTTTATAGCAGTCTGGACCAATATGTGCTTAAAGATGTGATTAGGCCACGAAATGCGCGTTTCAGTACAAATTCTCCGATCAGCCTGATTAATCTTTAAAGTCTTCAGGCTCATGTCTTGTGACTTATTCTTGCGGCAAAGTTCGCTTGCCTGTGCGACTTCCTTTATAATGTTTCATTGTAGATCATTTATTGAAGTTGAGTTATGCACCACAGCAGAGGAAAATCCAAAAACAGTAAGACAGCCCATGCGCCTAAGCAAAAGATCAGCTACGAGAAAAAAGTTGATTCTGCCATTACTGAATATTCTGTGCGCGCACTCAACTGGCTACGCAAAGCCGAATTTTTAATGAGTGCACCCAAACTCAGTCTTTGTGTAGAAGATACTGGCTATGAAATTGCTTTTGCCGGCCGCTCAAATGCGGGTAAGTCCAGTGCGATTAATGCCTTGACCAACCAGAAACAGTTGGCACGTGCATCGAAAAAACCTGGCCGTACCCAGATGATCAACTTTTTCAGCCTGGGCAATCCGGATCAGCGTCTGGTCGACTTACCCGGTTATGGTTATGCGGCTGTGCCTGAAAAAATGAAACTGGTCTGGCAAAAAGAACTGGAAAATTACCTGATTCACCGCCAGAGCTTACAAGGCCTGGTATTGCTGATGGACATTCGCCACCCTCTGCAACACTTCGATGTGATGATGCTGGAATGGGCTTATTCCCGCCAGTTGTTCGTGCATGTGTTATTGACCAAATCTGACAAACTGAATCGTGGTCCTGCATCCAAAGCCTTGCAGGAAGTCAAAGCAGCATTGAAAAAGATGAAGCTGGATTTCTCGATTCAACTGTTCTCATCGATGAATAAACAGGGTCTGGAAGAACTGGCCAGCGTCATGGGTGGCCGTTTGAACTTTACCTTAGATCAAGCATCTGAATATGATCTGGACAGTATTCCGGAAGCATCAGCGCATGATTTGAATGAATCTGATGAACCGCTTGAAGAACTCGAGCTTAGTGAATCCGATTCGGAGCATGTTACTGAAGTATCGACGCATGATTTAAATGAAGCTGAAGAACCGCTGGAATTACTTGAACAGGATCAATCCGAGCTTAAAGCGGCAGATGAGCTAAATCAGAATAAGCGTTCAGCGGATTAAGACCATATCACCTAAATGATCTGTGATCATTCTTGATTTATTAAAACTCAACGTACAAATAAAAAAGCAGGTCAAATACCTGCTTTTTTTTTATTTTTTTAAATGTTTTAGCTATCTGTAGCTTGAAGATCGGGTTCACGCGTATGCCGGTCCACCACCACGCTGATCATCATATCTCCCTGAACATTCACCACTGTACGTACGGTATCCAGTAAACGGTCGATCGGTAAAAGAATGGCAATCGCCTCGGCAGGTAAACCAACCGATTGCAAGACCATAATCATGGTCACCATACCGGCACTCGGAATTCCCGGTGCACCTAAGGATGCAATCATCGCAGTTGCACAGACCACCAGTTGCTGCCCCAGACTCAGATCCAGCCCCATTAAATTGGCAATAAACAGAGCTGCAGCTGCTTCATACAGCGCCGTACCATCCATATTCAACTGTGTACCAAGTGGAATCACAAAGCCTGCAGTATGTGGACGTACCCCTAAATTTTCCTGCGCGCATTTCATCGACAAGGGCATGGTGGCCGAACTGGAACTGGTGGCAAAGGCAGTAATCAAGGCAGCACGTGTGCCTTTAAAGAACGTGACCGGATCCATCTTGCCGAAAATCCACAGCAATAAAGGCAAAACCACGATGCCATGAAAAATCGTCGTACCGGTGACTACCGCAGCGAATTCAGCCAGACGACTAAGAACCGACACATCCTCAGTGGCAATTAATTTAGCCAATAAGGCAAAAATACCGAGCGGTGCCAGTTTCATCACCCAGCCAATCATCAACATCATGATTTCAAAAAACTGGTGACTCAGCTTGCGCACAGTACGGAATTTATCTCCACCTGCGACTAGTGCTACACCCACAAATAAGGCAAAGACTACCACCGCCAAGACATTCCCATCGGCAAATGCTTTAAACGGATTGATCAGGGTATTCTGAATAAAGTTGGTAAAGAAAGAAGATGGCGTAAGCGTATCCGGTGTTTGATGTTGCGCCATGGCATCCTGGAACATCAGCACATCAACACCCTTACCGACATTAAACAAATGCGCACACGCCAGCCCCAAAATGAGTGCTAAGGTAGTGGTGGTCACACAGCACATCAGGGTAATTTTCCAGGTGCGGCTTAGCTGCCCACCCGCCTGCAGATTGGATACGCCGACCACGATCGAGCTAAAAATCAGCGGCACTAACAGCATTTTTAACAAGCCAATAAAAATACTGCTGACGATGCCGATGCCATATAAGCTGATATCAAAAAATGAGGTCTGCGGAAATATCGTCAATAGAAATCCAAACAGCACCCCCAATACGGCGGCAATTAAAATTTGCGTATTTAAGCTCATCTTTTCATGCATTTTTAATATTGATCTTAAGCCGCACTATGCCATGCAGTGTCTATAGAATCGAGTAATATTTTATAAACGCATGGTTGAAGCATGGCATCAAATGGCCTTTTTCATCCGGCTTAAAAACAAAAAACCCAATCTAGGATTCGGCTTTTTGAGCAAGAAAAAATTACTGCGTTTCGATTTCACGTAAGCGGATCAGGCCTTCCTGAGAGGTACTGCAGACCAGCTCGCCGTTCTGCCACATCCGGCCAAAATTCAGGCCGCGCGAACTGGCGCTTTGGGTGGCATCCATATCGTAAAGCATCCACTCATCCGCACGGAACGGTTTATGGAAGTACATGGCATGGTCAATACTGGCACATTGCAAACTTGGCGAGATATAGCTCAGACCATGTGGACGAAGCGCTGTGGTCATCAAGGTAAAATCAGAATAGAAAGCAGCAATAGCCTGATGCAAGGAGATCTGATCGACTTCTGCAGCAATACGGTCATGCGTACGGATATAGTGCGCATAAGACGGCGCTTCCGGTTGCGGCTGAAACGGATTTTGCGGATTGATCGGGCGAATCTCGACATGACGATCACGGGTGAAAGACGCACGGACATTTTCCGGAATAAACTCAATCATTTGTTTGATCAGTTCTGCTTCATTTTTCAGGCTTTCTGCTGGCGGATATTCCGGCTCTGAAATCTGGTAATTGAGACCTTCTTCCTGATGCGCAAAAGACACCATACACATAAAAATAGTGCGACCATGCTGAATCGCACGTACTTGACGGCTGACAAAGCTCTTGCCGTCACGGATACGATCCACTTCATAAACAATCGGTGCATTGACATCTCCACCAAACAGAAAATAGGCATGTAACGAGTGTGCCGGACGGTCTGTGGTATAAGACGCAGCGCGGAGTGCCTGCCCTAAAACCTGCCCACCAAACACGCGCTTGCCCACCAGATTACGGCTGATTCCCCGAAAAATGTTTTCTTCTAACTTTTCCAAGCTGAGCAGCTCGACCAGTTCCTGTGTTAAGGCATTCATAAGCAACCTACGTAATATTGGAGATATCCCAAAAATGGAAAAACAGATCTAAATAATTAATCTGGAATATTCTGCCACAAAATCAGACCGAAACTCTAAAGATTGCATGACTGTTCTGTCATACTGATGTCATAAGTGACTAGGAAAAGCATCTGCTTTCACGCTAAAATTAGAGCACTTCTGTTGAAGTTGTTAAAAAAAGATATATGGTTTCGCTTTGGAAACCCGCAAAAATAACCCCCCTCAGAAGTCCTGTGGTTTTGGTCAGTAAAATTAGGAGCAGCTATGTCCAAGAATGGCTTTGGTCAAATGTATCGCAAGCTTTCAAGTAAGCTACTTGATCTTGTGGTTACCCCTCATGTTCTTGGGGAAGTACCAAGTGAAGTGACAGCACCTGAACCTGATCAGACTGCAACAGAATCGCGAAAGCTGGTCTGCTACGTTTTACAGAACCATTCGCGTAGTAATGCGCTGGTCGTCGATGCAGAAACCCGCCGTTTAAAGTTGCCAGCTGCGCTCGATCCAATGCAACTGGGCAATAGTAAGGAAAAAGCTTCGCTGCTGTTTTTACAGCATCATGATGAAAATAACCTGCTCAGCTCACCGCCGCATGCGTTTCCGCCGCGCCTGTTACGCCTGATTGAAATCCTGGAACAACATCCTGAACTAGATGTGGAATTGGTACCAGTCACGGTGCTTTGGGGACGTGAACCTGAAAAAGAAGATTCCTGGTTCAAACTGCTATTTACCGATACCTGGTCTACGCCAAGCCGGGTCAAGCAACTGGTCAATATCGGTCTGCATGGCCGTCAGTCTTATTTAGAGTTTCACGAACCCCAGTCTTTACGTGCCATGATTGAGCATGCCAAAGAAACGCATCCAAATTCAGCGCCAGCAACTTATATTGTTAGCACTTTAAATGATTATCTGGATGGTCAGCGCGAAGTCATTCTCGGGCCCGACCTGTCCGATCGCCGTAATGTCATGCACAGTCTCATCAAATCGCCAGATGTACAGGCTGCGATTCGCAATGACAGTATTCGCAGTAAAATCTCGATGCTGGAATCTGAACGTCGTGCCATTGGTTATCTGAACGAAATTGTTTCCGATTATTCTCATTCGACTGTACGTTTTGCCGATAAAGCCCTGACCCGCTTATGGACTCAGCTCTATGACGGCGTGGAAGTACATAATTTCAGTACCGTGCGTGAACTGGCCAAAGATTATGAGATTGTCTATACCCCATGTCACCGCAGTCACATCGACTATTTGTTATTGTCTTATGTGATCTATCGTCGTGGCTTGATGGTGCCGTATATCGCTGCGGGCGATAACCTGAACATGCCTTTTGTGGGTCAGATTTTACGTGGTGGCGGTGCCTTCTTTATCCGCCGTACTTTCGGTGGCAATGCACTCTATACCACAGTCTTTAAAGAATATTTATATAGCGTTCTGTCACGTAATACCCCACTGGAATACTTTATCGAAGGTGGTCGTTCACGTACTGGTCGTTTGCTACCACCTAAAACTGGGATGCTGGCGATGACCGTGCATGGTCATTTACGCGGCAAGGCCAAGCCGATTGTCTTTGTACCGACCTATATCGGTTATGAACGCCTGATGGAAGGCGGCACTTATGTCGGTGAGATGAGCGGCAAGCCGAAAGAAGCCGAATCTATTTTTGGTATTGTCAAAACCCTGCGCAAAATTGAACGCATTTTCGGTAAAGTGCATCTGAATTTTGGTGAGCCGGTATTTCTGGATGACATCCTGAAACAGCATGGCGCAGAAAATATTAAAATTGAAAAGAACGATGATCCAATTCCACAAGCAGTTTCTGATGCAGTAAACAGCTCTGCGCAAGCGATTCTGGAAAATATCAACCGTGCAGTGGTGATCAATCCGGTATCGCTATTATCATTGATCCTGTTGGCCACGCCAAAACATACGCTGGATGAAGAAATCTGTATCAAGCAGCTTGATACTTATCGTACCCTGCTGGCGGCATTACCTTATGATGAACGGATGGAAGTTACACCGCTTTCAGGCAAAGAAATTATTGCCTATGCAATGAAGCTGAAACTGATCAAGCGGGTAAAACATGTGCTGGGCGATATCATTGCCATTGAAGATAATCAGGCAGTTTTGCTGACTTATTTCCGTAACAATATCGTGCATTCCTTTGTGCTTCCGTCATTGATTGCAGCACTGGCTGAACACAATGGAACGATTCGCCGTGATGATGTCGTCAACATCAGCAGCACCCTGTACCCATTCCTAAAAGCAGAGCTGTTTTTAAAATGGCGTGAAGATGAGATTCAGGATCAAGTCAATGCGCATATTGATAACTTGATTTCTGCCAAACTGATCACGCAAGATGGTGAAAATCTGCTTACTCCGGCACCCAATACTGAAGTCCATCATCAGCTCGAAGTTCTGGCTGCACCCGTGACTCAAAGTCTGGAACGTTATTACATGACTTTGGCACTGATTACCCAGCGTGGTTCTGGCAATATCTCGACCCGTCAGGTTGAAGAGCTGAGTTATCTGGTCGGTCAGCGCCTGTCTGTGCTGTACGAGTTCAACTCACCAGAGTTCTTCGATAAAGCCTTATTCCAGAGCTTTATTAAAGTCTTAACCCAAAAAGGTTATCTGTGTACCAATGAAGACAATGCCATTGTCTTTGATGAGCAGCTGACCAATGTGGCGCAATATGCGGATCTGGTACTGGATGAGGTGAAGTTACAGATGCTGCACCACATCACCGACTTTACGGATGAAGAACTGAAAGAAGCCCTGGATGCAGTTGCAGCTGAACAAGCCAAGAAACGTGCGAAGCGGAAGAAGAAGTAAGATTATTTAAGCCCCTAAGCTCCTTCTCCCTCCGCGGTGAAAAGCACTGCTTCGCAAGGGAGATGAGGAAAAATGTTCAAAAAATTCTCCACCTCTCCCTAGCCCTCTCCTAAAAGGAGAGGGAATTTAATCCTCCCTCTCCCCTTCGAGAAAAGGAGGAATGTTCCTCTTTTAAAAGAAGGGGCTAAAGATTATTTTTCCATCAACTCCAAATAATCCTCATAACAATCTGGATGCTCTAACTCAAATCCCATTTTCTGCATTCGAGTCGCATAAAGTTTCTTACCTGTCACCTGTTCGCTTTCTACTTGCAGCAAAGGAAGTCCCATCTGTTGTTGGAACCATTGCAATATTTCATGCATTAATTTTGGCCGGTTATCAGTCACAATATAAGACCTTTCAGGATGTTCCACGTGAATCATATGTGATAAGAAACGTGATAAATCTTCAACATGAATCCGGTTGGACCAATGCAGATTCGGATATCTCAACATCGAGGCGGCCATTTTCTGCAGGCGTATTACTGAAGTACCGTAAATGCCGCTCGGACGAATGATCGTACATTGCTCAGGATAAGCAGCGAAATAAGCCTGCTCCATCTGCTGCAAGATTTTGCCCTGAGCATCAATTGGGTGAATTTTAGTTTCGTCATCTACGATTCCAACGGTATCTTGCCCATAGACCCGGGTGGATGACACCACCACAATCCGTTTCACCGGATGCTGTTTCAAGGCAGCCACAATAGATTGAACCGAATCCAGATAGGTTTGCTGATAGCCTTCAACCGTACTTTGTTCTGGACTAAGTAATACATAGACCCAATCAACTGGGGTAACTGCAGTTAAATCCAGTTGATGCACATCCTGAATCAGATGAGTTGCGAATGAATCTGTTTTGGGACTCTGGCTAATTGTGCTAATTTGATGACCTTGCTCAAATAGTTGTTTAGCCACACGTCGGGATGTTTTACCATAACCGATAAATAAAATATGCATTGAGCACCGAATCACAAATCTGGTTGAGGGGACATGGCTGCAGTCCATCAGTTACAAGGCGTTGGCAATGCCGCCGCTGCATTACTCGAAAAACTAAATATCTTCAATACTGATGATTTGCTTTTTCATCTACCACGTGACTATGAAGACCGTAGCACGATCATTCCTATGAATCAATTGAGCGTGGGACGCAGTTATCTGCTGGAAGGGATCGTTAAAGGTGTAGATTTTCCACCCGGTAAACGCAAATCTATGGCTGTGCTGCTGGATGATGATTTTGGCAAGGTTACTTTACGTTTTTATCATATCTATAAAGGTATTACTGACCGCTGCAAACTGGGTAACCGTTTAAGAATTTTTGGTGAAGTGCGGGTCGGTGCGCGCGGTCTGGAAATGTATCATCCCGAACTGCAAGTCATTACTGAGGACACACCTTTACCTCAAACCCAGCTCACGGCGATTTACCCTGCGACTGAAGGCCTGACCCAACCCAAAATACGGGATTATATTCAGCAGGCCTTGGCTCAATACAGCGACCATCTGCCTGAACTACTGCCAGCAAAATTTAGCAATGGTTATGCACTGAAACAGGCACTGGAATATATCCATCACCCGCCAGTCAATGCCAATATGCTGCAACTAGCACAAGGCTCACATCCTGCACAGCAGCGCCTGATCTTTGAAGAACTAGTAGCGCATCAGATCAGTTTATTGACACGTCGGGCCTTTATTCAGCAAGTCAAAGCGCCTTCATTTGCGCCCAGTAAAACCTATGCCAAACAGCTCTTAGCCAGTCTGGCTTTTGAAATGACCAGTGCGCAAAAACGTGTATCCAGAGAAATCGTGCAGGATTTAAAAAGCAATAAACCGATGTTGCGTCTGGTGCAAGGCGATGTCGGCGCGGGTAAAACCCTGGTGGCTGGTGTTGCAGCTTGCCATGCACTGGAAGAAGGCTGGCAAGTTGCATTGATGGCACCGACCGAGATTCTGGCCGAGCAGCATTATCTGAATTTTAAACGCTGGTTTGAGCCTTTGGGCTTAAATGTGGCCTGGCTTTCCGGCAAGCAAAAAGGTAAAGCTCGCGCCGCAGCGGAACAGGTGATTCGGGATGGCAGCGCCCATCTGGTGATCGGAACGCATGCCCTGTTTCAGGAAAATGTCGAGTTTGCCAAACTGGGTCTGGTGATTATTGATGAACAGCACCGCTTTGGTGTGGATCAGCGCCTTGCACTCAGAAATAAAGGGCTAGATGGTATGTCTCCGCATCAACTGGTGATGACTGCGACTCCGATTCCCCGCACACTGGCCATGTCTGCCTATGGTGATCTGGATACCTCGGTGATTGACGAGCTGCCGCCGGGCCGTACCCCGATTCAGACCGTGACCATTCCATTAGATCGACGCGAAGAAGTCTTGCAACGGATTGCCAGCAACTGTGCTGAAGGTAAGCAGGCATATTGGGTGTGTACACTGGTAGAACAGTCCGAAACCCTGGATGCTCAGGCCGCAGAAGCGACCTTTGCCGAAATTCGCGAGCGCTTTCCTGCGCTGAATATCGGACTGGTACATGGCAAGATGAAAGCCGATGAAAAACAGGCGGTAATGCAGCAGTTTAAAAATAATGAATTACAGCTCCTGATTGCCACCACCGTGATCGAAGTCGGCGTCGATGTACCCAATGCCTCCATTATGGTGATTGAAAATGCCGAGCGTCTGGGTCTATCTCAATTGCATCAGCTACGTGGCCGAGTCGGTCGTGGCGCCAAAGCCAGCTTCTGTGCCCTGCTGTATAAGCATCCACTTTCGCAAAATGGTCAGGAACGTTTAAGAATCATGCGCGAAACCAATGATGGTTTTATGATTGCCGAGAAAGATCTGGAGTTACGTGGCCCGGGTGAGCTGCTCGGGACCAAACAGACCGGGGACATGAATTTCCGTGTGGCCAAACTTGAACGTGATGATCACCTGCTCAATCAGGCACATTATGTGGCTCAGCAGATGCTCAAGGATTATCCCGATCAGGCCGAAGCATTATTGCAACGCTGGCTACCGGAAGCACCGCGCTATGCCTATGTTTAAATTACTGCAACATGGAAAATCCTGGCTGACCCGCTTACAGCCCTGCCAGCTCTGTCTGACCGATCATCAGTCCATTCATTCAGTCTGTGAAGATTGCTGGCGACAATTACCCTGGGCACATCAAACCATTCAACGGCAGGAAATGCAGTTCCAGATTGCCTGCGATTATGCTTACCCGATGGACCGGCTGATTCAACTGTTTAAATATGAACAGAAGCTGCATTTGCAAAATTTACTGGCAGGTGTGCTGTTAAGTTTAGACCTACCTAAAGTCAGTGCGATAGTACCGATGCCGATCTCGAATGAGCGTCTGGCCGAGCGCGGGTATAATCAATCTCTGGTGCTGGCAAAACATGTGGCGAAACAGCTGAATGTACCCATCTGGCAACCTGTTCAACGACTGAAACAACACTCGCAAAAGGGCTTAAGCCGGCTGGAGCGGATTGAAGACATCCAGTCACAATTCCAGGTCAGCACGATTTCCAAGCTGCGGTATCGTCGGGTGCTGATTATCGATGATGTCGTCACGACTGGCAGCTCGATTCGGGCACTGAGCCAAACACTTGAACAACTGGGTTGTCAAAAAGTTTATGCGGCCTGTCTGGCCGGTGCGGGAATCTGAACATTTACGCCTGAGCAAGTAACTGTGACTTCACCCATGGAATGACAATTTCGGTGGTCAAGGGTGCCAGCAAGAACTGCTTTTCGTCCAGATCTATCCATTTCATTTCAGCAATTTCCGCTTCAATTTTTGGCGCTTGATCCAGACTGACCCAATAGACATAACTCACCAGTTGATGATCAGGCTCATTCGCCGTCTGGGTTTCAAAACGCCCAATGAATTGCTGAATCTGTGCCTGTGTGCCAATTTCTTCCTGAATTTCACGCAACATCGTTGCTTCTGGTGCTTCATTTGGCTCCAGTTTGCCACCGACCTGCATAAAGCAGGACGTCCCTTTTTTACGAACCACCAGCAGTTGCTGCGCCTCATTTAAAATAATGGCCGCAGCCACCGTAATCACTTTCATTTATTTTCTACAAATCATGCTGTGGACAGCTTATTTTACAAGATCGGTCTGATCGACCATACCCCATTTCGCTTCAGGCGGCTGATAACTTTCAAATTGGCGCAAAATATCATCCAGATTATCACTCACAATTAAAGCATCGCTAAAGCGCGCTTTAGTAAAACCTTTCTCAGTCGTCATATAGATAAATTTGAGTAAATCATCATAGAAACCATCTACATTTAAAAAAGCACAAGGCTTTTTATGAATTCCCAACTGTGCCCAGGTCCATTGTTCAAAAATTTCCTCTAGGGTTCCGGCACCACCCGGAATGGCAATAAATCCCTGGGCCAGTTCCGACATGCGGGTTTTACGTTCATGCATATTATCGACCACAAATAGCTCGGTAATATGCGGATGCGCCAGTTCACGATTGACCAGCTGTCTTGGAATTACACCAATCACCTTGCCACCAGTAGCCAAAGCACTATCAGCAACAATGCCCATTAAACCGGAGCGACCACCGCCATAGACCAGCGTCTGATGCCTTTCTGCCAAGGTCTGACCAACCTTTTCCGCTATCTGGGCATAGAGAGGATCCGAGCCCAGTGCTGAACCACAAAAAATTGCGATAGAATTCATCATTTCACTCTCCAATTGACGCTATATTGTACGAAATCGCTACAAGCGCGTTTTTTCCAAAAATAACTGCTTAATATCAGTGTTTTTATTCAATTCCTTGTCTAAAATACACCCATTCCAATTCACATACTGCGCCAGGGAGAAAAGACAGCATGCTTGAAGCCTTTTACGCCACAGAGCGCGGTAGCTTAGAAGATATCACGATTAACGGTGATTTCGACCTGCATCCAGATTTAGTATGGCTTGATCTGATTGCACCTTCACAAGAAGAGCAGCAATGGATTCTAGATGCCTATGCGCAAAACTTACCGACCTTAAAATCGCTGGAAGATATCTCCTCTAGTGCTCGATTTTACCGTGATGATGACGGTATTTTGCATATCAGCACCTATTTTTTAACCAAAAATAAAAACTATCAGGTCGAGAATGAAAACGAAGATGAATCCAGCATGCTGGCGACGGTACAAACCGTAGCATTCATTCTGCATAAGGACCGTCTTTTTACCTTGCGTGGCGAAAAACTGGTGGCCTTTCGTGCCTTCCGTGCCCGTGCGCGCCGTAATGATTATGAAATCGATTATAAAGATCCAACCTGGATTTTATTGGGCCTGCTCGAAGCCAAACTGGATGAGCTGGCCGATATTCTGGAAGATGTACATAAAGATTTAGAGAAATATTCAACTGAAGTGTTGAATAATCGCCATCGTGAGCAGATTCTTGATCTGGATGACATGATTACCCGACTAGCTCAACTGGAAGATATGCTCGGTAAAGCGCAGCTCTGTCTGATCGATTTACGTCGTGTTCTGACTTTCCTGTCTCGTCCACGCGCCTTGGGCAGTCATATTTATGATGCGGATATCCGAGAACTCAGTGAAGATGTGCGCTCGCTGGTGGAGCATGATGCCTTCCTGTTCCAGAAAGTGCGCTTCCTGCTCGATACCACGTCCGGATTCATTAACACGGAACAGAACGATACGATTCGTCGATTCTCGATCCTGCCAAGTATGCTTGCACCGCCGATGCTCATTGCCAGTATTTATGGCATGAATACCGAAGTTCTGCCTTTTGCACAAGGCTCCATGAGCTTCATTATGGTCAGTATTATTTTGATCGGCTTTTTGATCGGGCCATTGATTTACTTTAGATGGAAGAAGTGGATTTAATTTCTTCACCCTCTCTCTCACTCTCTCCCATAGGGAGAGAGGACTTCCAATATTTATTGAGATAGTAGTTTTTAAAAATATCATTTCTATCCATAAATTTAGAGAGGAAGTTCCCTCTCCTTTTAGGAGAGGGTTAGGGTGAGGTCATATTTTAATCCTTCCTAACGTCCTTTTGATAAAGGAAGGAATTTACTTTTAAAATGTATCAACAATAAAAAAAAGCACCTTTCGGTGCTTTTTTATTTTTTTTATTTACTGAATGATCTGTAAATCATCCTGTAAATGACAGGCCTGAATGATATTCATCATTTTAGCAGGGACAGCTTTAAACTGTAGTCCTTGCGCTTGAGGCGTCTGGCGCAACCAGCGCACCAATACTGCCAAAGCCAAAGTACTACCACTTTCAAGCCCAGCTAGATTAACCACAAGCGGAAACTTGCTCTGTGACTGAACCACACGCAGACCATTTAGGTAATAGTCCTGCGCATTGGCATAGTCAATCTTGCCTGAAACCTGCAATTCCTGATCCTTGAATACAATCACGGCTCACCTATCTGATTATTTCTTGTTCTTGTCGATTGCAGCTTCTGCATCCGGTTTGAAGTTAGCAATAGCTTTATCTATATTACCGCCATTACGTTTTACTGTCGCAGCAAACTGGTTACGGAATTGCAAACCTAGATCGATACCCGATACGTTGATGTTGCGGATTTTCCATTGTGAGCCTTTGTCCACCAGCTGAAACGCTACCGGAATTTTCTCGCCTTTATTATTAAAGTCGATGGTTACAACAGGGTTTTTGCTGTTGCTGGCCTTATATGGACGCACGCTATAGGTCTGATTACTAAACTTGGAAAATGCAGAACCATAATTTTCAATGAGCGTTTCACGGAAATTCTTTTCAAACTGCGCGCGCTGTGCAGCAGTACTATACTGGTTCGTCGCATAAGTCCCCATCACAATACGCGTGAAAGACTGTGAATCAATGTATGGATCCAGATTCTGGCGGACAATCGCTTTTACCAGCGCCGGATTGTTCTGCAATTTTGCATTATCAGCTTTGAGGCGCTCAATCAAACCATCTGCCACTTTTTTAATAAAAGCAGGTGGTGCTTCAGACGGTGCAGCAAACACTGTACCAGCAACCATTGTGGAAAGAATGCTTGCTGCAAGCGTTTGTTTTACTAAAGTTTTCACTGAAATCTCCTCAATCTATTATTCAACAAATGCAGGTTCTGCATCAGTCGATTCTGAAACTGTCGCCTGTTCTGGGGTAGTTTCTTGACTATCCGACGATTTACCGGCACCGCCAGTAATGAACTTCGTCACTAAATCTTCAATTTCCATGGTGCCTTGGGTATTGGCAATCTGATCACCACGTTTCAAATAGTTCAGACCACCACCTGGAATAATTTTCAGGTATTTTTCACCCAATAACCCATTGGTCGCTACCATAATATAAGCATCCTCATCAATATTGGTGATGGATTTCATGTTAGCTAACAGTTGTTTTTCCATGTCTTTTTGTTGCGCAGGTGCAGCCGCAGTATAGTCCGAACTATAACGTAACTCTTCCAGTGCTTCCTGCTGAACCTGCTTTAACTGTTCAGCATTAAATGAGGTCAATGAGCCATCCAGGGTCATATGCACGGTTGCCAGACGCGTCACTGGATCCAGGGTAATGTCATCCACCTGCCCCACTTTCACACCACTCAATGCCACTTTGGCACGTGGCTTGATCCCATTTACATTTTCAAAAGTCGCTGTCATTTTATAGCTGTCGGAAATATTGTGTCCGACCAGACCACTGACACGCATCGCCAGGAAAAATAAGGCAATACCAAACAAAATAACAAAAACACCAACGGCCAGCTCACTAGTACGTGATTTCATTAAACACCTCCGAACATGACCGCAGTCAACACAAAGTCAAAGCCTAAAACGCACAGTGAAGAATACACGACTGTACGCGTTGTAGAAGTTGCAATACCTTCCGATGTCGGGACACAGGCATAGCCTTGGTATACCGCAATCCAGGTACAAATTAATGCGAATACAAAACTTTTAATAATGGTGCCATTCAAGACATCTTTATAGAATTGCACGCTGCTTTCCATGCCGCTCCAATAAGCGCCTTCATCGGCACCCAGAAAATCTACGCCGACCATTTTTCCGCCCATAATGCCGACTGCGGCAAAGATGACGGAAAGCATTGGCAAGCTAAAAATCCCTGCCCAAAGACGCGGCGAAATTACCCGCTTCAATGGATCGACACCGATCATTTCCATACTGGACAATTGCTCAGTGGCTTTCATCAGACCAATTTCAGCAGTCAAGGCTGAACCGGCACGTCCCGCAAACAGCAAAGCAGCGACCACAGGTGCCAGTTCACGCAGCAAGGTCAGCGCGACTGCTGTTCCTAGCATCGACTCACTACCAAAGGTCGACAAGATGCTGAACATTTGCAAACCAAGCACGGCTCCAATAAACAGGCCAGAAACCACAATAATCAGCAGGGACAATACCCCAACCCGATACATCTGATAAACAAACAGCTTTACGCCAAGCCAGGTCGGCATGGAAAATAAAATCTGCAACAGCATCAGGGTTGCGACCCCAATCCCCTGTACACGTTCAATAACGCGTCTACCTAATGCGGCAATTGCATTCATGAACGTACCTCATCACTTAAATAAGCCCGATGACTAAACTGATAATCGACTGGACCTTCCACCGAACCCGTCAGGAATTGCTGCACAAAAGTTGAAGGATGCACTTTTAGCTCTGCCGGTGTCCCCTCGCCCTGGATCTTGCCTTCTGCCACAATATAAATGTAATCAGCAATGGATAAGGTTTCTGTCACATCATGCGAGACAATAATCGTGGTCAGATCCAGTGCTTCACGCAATGAACGGATCAGGCGAGTCAATACCCCCATCACAATCGGATCTTGTCCGGCAAAGGGTTCATCGTACATGATCAGTTCAGGGTCCAGCGCAATCGCCCGGGCCAGAGCCACGCGTCGGTTCATACCACCAGATAACTCGGATGGCATCATCTGCTCTGCACCACGTAAACCGACCGATTCCAGTTTCAGTGCCACGATTTCCTTAATCAGATGTTCTGGCAGTTTGGTATGTGCCCGAATCGGAAATGCGACATTTTCATACACGCTCATATCGGTAAACAAAGCACCGCTCTGAAACAGCATGCCCATACGTGCACGTGCTGAAAAAAGTTCGGAACGTGACATCGAGGCAATATCTTTGCCATCCAATAAGACCTGACCATGTTCGGGCGTCAGCTGTCCACCAATCAGTCTTAATAAGGTGGTTTTACCGGTTCCCGATGGCCCCATGATGGCGGTAATCTGTCCACGACGAATAGTTAAACTCACGTCGTCATAAATCACGCGCTCACCCCGCTTGAAGCTCAAATTCTTGACTTCAATCAGAGACTGAGTATCTCGCGCTGTTTGATTTTTCATAGCTGAGTTTATTCCTACATTTTTTCAGCATGCATACTATAAAGGAACGAAGTTCAAAATGTTAGCAGTTGAAAAAGGTGGGTGAATATCATAAAAAGATGACAATAATTGATTATTTCGTGTTTTTTATAATAAAAATATGTACTTAGGCTTAAAATGATTAGATTGATTAATTAAAAACACTGTATAAATAATAGATAATATTACATAAAATCAAAGTCAATGCGATATATGGCATATGCACCTCTATCAATTGAGATCGAGCAGCTAAACTTTTCATATTAATAATTATCATAACCCTGACAAAATATGAATTAGTAGACATTTTACGTTAAAAAGCAAAAAACTCAATGCATAAAAAACCGGTATTTCTACCGGTTTTTTTATCTTCATCTAGCGACTCTATTAGTCGTTAAATTTACGACGTGGACGATCTTCACCACCGAACGAACGTTCACCACGTGGTTTGTCATCAAAGTTGCGACGTACTGGACGATCACCGAAATCACGTTTTGGACGGTCATCACCGAATGAACGCGCTGGACGATCACCGAAACCACCTTCACGACGTGGAGCAGGACGATCACCAAAATCACGTTTTGGACGATCACCATAACCGCCTTCACGAGCTGGCTTGTAATCTACACGGTTGCCACGGTTGTCATCATTAGAGCGAGGACGGTCACCAAAACCACCTTCACGACGCGGAGCTGCACGATCACCGAAGTCACGCTTTGGACGGTCATCAAACGAACGTTGTGGACGGTCGCCAAAACCACCTT
Source organism: Acinetobacter lwoffii (assembly GCF_015602705.1). Classification (NCBI taxonomy): domain Bacteria; kingdom Pseudomonadati; phylum Pseudomonadota; class Gammaproteobacteria; order Moraxellales; family Moraxellaceae; genus Acinetobacter; species Acinetobacter lwoffii. Next base: position 424,312 of record NZ_CP059081.1, on the reverse strand, counting down.
CACGACGCGGAGCTGCACGATCACCGAAGTCACGCTTTGGACGGTCATCAAACGAACGTTGTGGACGGTCGCCAAAACCACCTTCACGACGTGGAGCTGGACGATCACCAAAGTCACGACGTGGACGATCTTCACCAAATGCCGGACGTTCGCCACGAGGTTTGTCATCGAAGCTACGACGTGGACGATCATCACCGCCTTCACGACGTTTGAAGTTGCTTTCGCCTTCAAAACGACGACCGCCACCGAAACCACCACGACCGCCATCACGACGACCGCCATCACGGCCACGACCGCGACCAGCGCCATCACGGCTACCACGTGCAGGAGGTGGAGATGGCTCAAGACCTTCAATTTCAGATACGTTTAGACGCGCATCAAGGAAGTCTTCTAAAGCACGGATTTTACCGCGTTCACGGTAAGTCGCCAAAGTAATTGCTTTACCAGTACGACCCGCACGACCTGTACGACCGATACGGTGTACATAGTCTTCGTTCTTCATTGGAAGACCGAAGTTGATGACGTGTGAAATTGTTGGTACGTCAAGACCACGCGCTGCAACGTCAGTTGCAACCAAGATCTTCGCACGACCTTCACGGATGCTGCGTAAACGACGGTTACGAACAGTTTGTGGCATAGCACCGTGAAGTGCTACAACTGATAGACCTGCTTCAGCAAGTTCTTCAGCCAACATATCTGTGTCTTCTTGAGTTGACGCAAATACTACTGCTTGATCAACGTCTTCTTCGTTCAACCAGTGAGTAAGAAGTTTTTTCTTGTGCTCGAAACCGTCAGTCCAATGCAAAGTCTGAGTAATATCAGTATTTGTAGAGTGACCAGTTTCGATCGAAATACGCATTGGATCATTCATCATGCGTTCTGCAAGTGTAATGATACGTGGTGCAAAAGTCGCAGAGAACATAAGAGTCTGTTTGCGGTTTGCAGCCAATTCACCAATTGCTTCTAAGTCTTCAGAGAAACCTAGGTCAAGCATACGGTCAGCTTCATCGACGATTAACGCGTCAACTTTATCCAATTTGATTTGACGACGATTTACCAAGTCCAGTAGACGACCTGGAGTTGCAACAACAACTTGCGCGCCTTTTAACTGTTGAATTTGCTTACCAAAAGGCATACCGCCCATGATTGCCGCAATACGAACACCTTTCATGTGACGTACAAATGCGATTGCGTCTTGACATACCTGTTGTGCCAATTCACGAGTCGGTGAAATCACCAAAATATTCGGTTGAGTAACCGCTTTCATACGGTCTTTAAACGGCACTAATGTATCTTGGTTTGCCAACGCATTTAACGTAGGCAGTAAGAATGCAGCAGTTTTACCAGAACCTGTTTGGCTTGACACAAGAAGGTCTTTGCCTTCAAGCGCAGCTGGAATCGCTTGTTCTTGTACAGGAGTAGGAGTAGTAAAGCCTAAAGCGTCGAGAGCCTGGGTTAGAGAGTCGTCGAGGGAAAAATCAGCAAAAGTTTTGCTCATAGAGAGTATTCACCCTGAAGTGGGTGCTCCATTTAATAAATAACAATTATGGACATCGGCAAAAAGCGGCACAGCAAATAATGCTGAAAATATTAGGATTCAGCAGCGATCCGAGTAACGACGATGTGGATATAACGCACGCATGATTACGGCCGCAAACCTGAAGGAATCGCTTAAGCGATTGGGGCGCGAAGGATATGTCCTCTCTATGGACAGCACGCGCATACAATGATTAGAAGATAGTGTTCAGGTAAAGAACAGAAATTAAGTGCGTGGCGGAATTATAGCAGAATATTCCACAATGTCATTAAGTTTTAAAACTAATTTTCCTCATTCATAATTTTTGTATATATTTCTAATACTTAAAATACAATAAAAAATGTAACAGTCGGTATAAAAAGTCACTTTTCGCCAATTCACCTAATATTTCCAGTATTCAAGCAAACATCAATAACCTTACACTAGTCTCTGGCGACTTAAATTTCCATGCATAAAAAAGGCATCCCTAAGGACGCCTTTTCTCAATATTAGATCTGATTCATCTAAACCCGATTATTTTGCTGCTTCACCCCAAGCAGGAACAACTGCTTGCATTAAAGGCTTAAGCATTTTCATTGAACAAGCCAAAACTTGACCATTTTCCATAGAGTCGCTACCACCACGTGCATCAACTACAGTACCGCCTGCTTCTTTCACGATCAATTCGCCAGCTGCGATATCCCAAGGCTTTAAACCAAGTTCGAAATAACCATCGAAACGACCTGCAGCAACATAGGCTAAATCCAATGCTGCAGAACCTGAACGACGATATTGCGCGCCAGCTTCGGTTACGTTTAACAGGGTTTGAAAATGATTCTTGGCATAAGACACAACTTCGCCATTACGCTTGGCACGATAAGCGTGACCAACAGCCATAAAGGTATTTTCCAGGCTGTCTTTAACATTCACACGAATACGGCGCTGGTTCATCATGGCACCACGACCACGACTCGCAGAGAATAGCTCATCTTTCACCGGGTCATAAATCACCCCGTGTTGAGTAATGCCTTTGTGCTGAACTGCGATAGAGATACAGAAATGCGGGAAACCGTTAATGAAGTTTAAAGTACCATCTAGCGGATCGATCACCCAACACCAATCGGCGTCATGACCTTTACCTTCCTGATAGCCAAACTCTTCACCAAGGAAACTGTGATTTTTATAGCTTTTACGTAGGGTATCGATGGTCAACTGTTCCAAATAACGATCTACACGCGTTACCGGACCATCAATTCCTTTTTCTTCGACTTGTAGATCGAGTTTATGACGATTCTGATGCGCTTTTAAAAGCTCTTGACCAACTAACTGAGCCGCACGCGCAGCCATCACCACCATAGGTTCCATTGAACACCCACTACAAATTTGAAGACACTGATAAAGAATAATGCATAAAAGCCCCGATATCTTAGCAAATATCAGGGCTTTTTTGGGAAAAATGTGTCTAAAATTTTTAAGATATTATGACAAGACGCTTTGCCCCAGGCTGGACCAAGCCTGATTGATCGATTTTTCAATGCCTTGCGCATCCAGACCCGCTTGCTGCAACATCTGTGCATGGGTCGCTTGCGCCATAAACGTATCATCCAGACCCAGATTCAACATCGGTTTGACAATCTGTGCTTCTGCCAGATATTCATTCACGGCACTACCTGCACCGCCCATCACTGCATGTTCTTCCACCGTGACAAACAGACTGGTGCTTAAAGCGAGATCATCGAGCATTTGGGTATCTAACGGTTTGACAAAACGCATGTTAACCACACGCACACCAATCTCATGTTTTACTGCAAAGGCTTCAGCAGCATCGACTGCAGCCTGTACCCGGCTACCAAACGCCAGCACAGAAATATATTCGTCATACTGCCCGTTAAAACTGGCCACAATTTCCGCCTGACCGATTGGAATCTCGATCATTTTTTGCTGGATCTCGACGCCCAGTCCATTGCCACGCGGATAACGTACGGCTGCAGGTCCTGGATACAAATACGCAGTATGCAGCATTTGACGGCATTCATTTTCGTCTTTTGGCGCCATGATCACGATATTCGGGATAGTACGCATATAGGCATAGTCATAAGCACCGGCATGCGTCGGGCCATCTTCACCAACCAGACCGGCACGATCAATACCGAAAGTAACATCCAGATTCTGCAAAGCCACGTCATGTACCAGTTGATCATAACCGCGTTGCAGGAAAGTCGAGTAAATTGCAACCACCGGCTTCAAGCCTTCACAAGCCATACCGGCAGCCAAGGTAACCGCATGCTGTTCGGCAATCGCCACATCAAAGAAACGTTCCGGATATTCTTTGGCAAATTTGACCATGCCTGAACCTTCGCACATGGCGGGAGTAATCGCGAGCAAGCGTGTGTCTTGTGCCGCTTCATCGCAAAGCCATTGCCCAAATACATCCGAATATTTCGGCGCAGTATTGCTGGCAGCAACGGCATTGAGTTTGCTAATCGCGTGATACTTGATTTGATCCGATTCTGCCGGAGCAAAGCCCTTGCCTTTTTTAGTATAGACATGAATCAGGCGTGGGCCTTTACGCTTTTTCAGCGCATTAAAGACATGCACCAGCTGTTTGACATCATGACCATCGTACGGGCCAAAATAGTCAAAGCCGATGGCTTGGAATAAGTTATCTGCAGCATCGGTTGCTGCACTGTGCAAACGCGAGTTATACAACCATTCTGGATGTGGCTGTACATATGCCTCACCCTGCTCGGTAACATTAACGAACTCACCGCGCTCCCAAATGGCAGCCAGATGTTTGGCAAAACCACCGGTACTGCAAGAAATCGACATATCATTGTCGTTCAGCACCACCATCAGATCAGCACTGTGTGCCACGGCATCATTCAAAGCTTCAAAAGCCATACCTGCCGTCATGGCGCCATCGCCAATAATCGATACCACTTCACACGGCTTGTTCTGATAACGACGTGCCAGCGCCATACCTAGGCCAGCAGAAATCGCCGTCGAAGAATGCCCTACCCCAAAGGTATCAAATTCAGATTCTTCACGAGCCGGGAACGCTGCCAGACCGTCTTTGGCACGAATGGTGGTGAGCTGTTCACGACGACCAGTCAACACTTTATGCGGATAGGCCTGATGACCTACATCCCAGATCAGGCGATCATGTGGAGTATTAAAGCAATAGTGTAAGGCCACGGTGAGTTCAATCACACCGAGATTGGCACCAAAATGTCCGCCACTTTGCCCGGCAGCATACAAAATGAATTGACGTAACTCATCCGCCACTTGTTCTAGCTGGCTTTGCTCGAGTGCACGCAGTTGCTCAGGATGATTGATCGCATCAAGCAACGGTGTTACAGGGCGTTGAGTTGGGATTTCTGTATACAGCATATTATGGCAAAGCCTTCTAAAGCCTGGCAAATCTAAAGCTAGGTCAATGGGGAGTACCCGATCATATAGCTGAATTGTAGCAGCTTCAATTCAGCTACGCTTCTAGCGATGCAATATTAAATAATGATCTCGTCGGGGTGAAAAATTGCAGCCTACGATTATCCTGAATAATCTTACTATTTATCAACTATTATCGTTCGCTTTCTACAAAAAAGAAAATCTATTGCAGAATTTCGACTTTGCAATTCTACCAATGTTCAAGCATTACGCTATACTTTAGCCAATTTCAGGATTTAACGGGTTCAGCTGTGCCAATCGAATTTGTCGCAACGTCAAGATTACCTACCGCTCACGGTCAATTTAAAATTACTGTATTTCAAGACCCTAAGACTGGCGAAGAACATGTCGCACTTTCCAAAGGACTTGAAGAAGTATCAGATGAGCCGGTGGTGGTGCGTGTACATTCTGAATGTTTAACCGGTGACGCCTTTGCTTCACTCAAATGCGACTGTGGCCCGCAATTGCAAGCGACTTTAAAACTGATCAATGAATTGGGCCGCGGAGTCATTCTGTATTTGCGTCAGGAAGGTCGTGGCATTGGCCTGACCAATAAAATTCGCGCTTATGCTCTGCAAGATCAGGGACATGACACCGTAGATGCCAATTTAATGCTGAACCTGCCGGCAGATGCACGCCAGTATGATATGTGTAGCATCATGCTGGATCATTTACAGGTGAAAGCAGTACGCCTGGTGACCAATAACCCTTCTAAAATTGAGGCTTTAAAAGCCCAGGGAATTAACGTGATCGATCGTGTGCCTTTGACTGTGGGTTTAAACCCTTTTAATGAACAATATCTCAAGACCAAGCACGAACGCATGGCACATCTTTATAAAAAGGATGATTTTTAATATTTTTAAAACCCTGTCCTACCTTATTTTAACTTAATCCCTCCAAACCTCCCTTTCTTGCGCTTCGACTTAAAGCAATGCTTAAGTCTTGCTCGGGGAGGTTTTCCCTATCTTTCTTAAAAATGGGGTTAGGGGAAGATTAAATCGTCATCGAGAAAATCCGGTTCTCCGGTATGCGTCGCTTTAAACGTAAATCAAAAGCCATACAAATATTGCGTACAAATGGTTTCCCTTTCTCCAGAATCGTGACTGACGAGTCTGAAAATTGAATCAAACCATCCTGTGCCATTTCGTCAAGCTGTTCCAAAACCTCATCAATTTCAGGGAAAAGCATCTCGGAATTTTCCCATGAGGTGCTAAAGCTGCACATCAAATTTAGAATATGTTGCCGGATGATCAAATCTTCCTGATTTAAGACATGTCCTTTAAATACCGGAATTTCATTGCGCGCCAGGCATTCATAATATTCTTCAATGGTTTTCACATTCTGCGCAAAGCTGTACCAGCTATCACTGATTGAAGAAATGCCTAGCCCAATCATCACCTGGGTTTTAGAGGCTGTGTATCCCATAAAGTTGCGGTGCAATGTTCCCGCTTGAAAGGACTGGTACATCGCATCTTTCTCTAAGGCAAAATGATCCATACCGATTTCATGATAGCCATGTGCCAGAAGTTTCTTTTTACCCGCTTCATAGCATTCCCGTTTGATCGCATCTTTGGGCACATCGGCATCTTTAAAACCGCGCTGACCATTACCTTTAATCCAGGGCACATGTGCATAGCTATATAAAGCCAGACGGTCCGGCAAGAGCGAATTGGTTTGTTCAATAGTATTTAAAACATCATCCAGACTCTGAAATGGCAGACCAAAGACCAGATCATGGGAAATCGATTCATAGCCAATTTCTCGCGCCCATTCGGTCACCTGTTTAACATTTTCATAAGGCTGAATCCGGTGAATCGCCTTTTGCACGGTTTCGTTATAATCCTGCACACCATAACTGACCCGACGAAAACCCAGGTCATACAATCCCTGCAAATGTTCACGCGTAGTATTATTGGGATGACCTTCGAAACTGAATTCATACTCAGGCGCTACGTCTGCTTTGGCCAGAATGCCTTGAATTAGTTGAGCCAGATGTGCCATTGAAAAAAAGGTCGGCGTTCCTCCACCAAAATGAATCTCTTTAATGATGGGCTTTTCTTGTAATAACTCGCAATATAGACCCCATTCTTTCAGCAGTGCCTGAATATAAGGTTGTTCGACTTCATGGCGTTTGGTCACGCGCTTATGACACCCGCAGAAGGTACACAGGCTTTCGCAAAATGGCAGGTGGATATACAAGCTAATGCCTTCGCTTTGATTGGATTCATCAAAAGACTTTTTTAGCGTTTGCTTCCATTGTTCCAGCGAGAAATTCTGCTCTTCCCAATACGGAACAGTGGGATAACTGGTATAGCGTGGCCCGGGAACATTGTATTTTTGAATCAGGGAATTGACCTGTACCGACATGAGACCCACCTATTACCGTCGAGAAATGCTTAAGCCAATGAGCGCTTGTGAGTTATTGTGCTGAGCTTGAAAAAAGAATTCAACCTAGCCATTTAGTCGGATTTAATGATGCATTCTGCTTATGAATAGTGGAATGTAATGTCTGGGCTGATGAATTGCATCACCAAATTAGACCTTAATCTTTGACTGATTTTATGCTTTGATGTCGTTAGTTTTTTATTTCCCTACGAGGGCTCTGATGCAGCATCCTACATCTACGGATATTCAACACGTTCGTGAATTTCTCCTCGACTTGCAGGCACGGATTTGTGCAGCATTAGAACAGCAGGAACGTGCTGGCGGCGGTACGGCCGAATTTATCATCGATGACTGGGAGCGTCCAGAAGGTGGTGGTGGCCGTTCACGTGTTTTGCAAAATGGTACGGTGATTGAAAAAGGTGGGGTAATGTTCTCCCACATCAACATTTCCAAGCTACCTGCTTCTGCGACCGAACGCCATCCCAATATTGCCGGTGCCAAAGCGCAAGCGATGGGGGTATCACTGGTCATCCATCCAAAAAACCCGAATATACCGACTTCGCATGCCAACGTGCGTTTATTTGTGGCTGAAAAAGAAGGCCAAGATCCGATTTGGTGGTTTGGTGGCGGTTTTGACCTGACCCCGTTTTATCCGAATAATGAAGATGTACTGTCTTGGCATCAAACGGCGCATGATCTATGTGCGCCATTCGGCGAAGAGGTTTATCCTGAACATAAACAATGGTGTGATGATTACTTTTATCTGAAACATCGTGATGAACAGCGTGGCGTTGGCGGCTTGTTTTTTGACGACCTGAATCAATGGGATTTTGAAACCTGTTTCCAGTATATGCAGGCTGTAGGCAATGGATATCTAGAAGCCATTCTGCCGATTTTCCAGCGCAATCAGGATAAGCCTTATACCGAAGCACAACGCGAGTTTCAGTTATACCGTCGCGGTCGTTATGTGGAATACAATCTGGTTTATGACCGCGGCACCCTGTTTGGCTTGCAGACTGGTGGCCGGATTGAATCGATTCTGGTCAGCCTGCCCCCGCTTACCGGATGGTCATATCGCCCTGAATGGGATGAGGGCTCACCGGAAAAACGTTTAACAGATTACTACCTGAAACCACATAACTGGTTAACAGAATTAAAATCCAACGCAATGAAATGATACAAACGGCCCTCAAATAGAGGGCTGTTTTAATAGATATATCCTCTATACTGCTGCATAGAAATACCTGATTTGATCGCGGCACCCTATCGCTACATCGATCATATTCCATTTGATGTTTAGTGAGAATAACAATGCATAATCTTCAATTAAATCTACCTGTGTTGGCCTTTTGGCTTTTTCTGGCTCTCGCCATCAGCGCGATGAGTACCGCAATTTTGAGTCACAACCTGATTCTGGATGGCGCCGCTATTCTGGTGAGTATCCTGACTGGGTTTGGGGTTGTTCTCAGTATGGCGCTGATGTTTGCGGAACATATTATGGATATTTGCAGTTCCTAAAACCCGGATCACTTAACAGCAATTTAAAATCGCGCAGGCTTTAGTCTCTGCGCTTTTTCACGTATATTGATGGCCATTTCCGCACATGGACATTGTGAAATGAGCAAACAATTTTCCGTGATTGGTAACCCGATTGAACAATCACGTTCTCCAGAATTGCATCACGCCTTTGCTGCTAAAACTGGTGTCGACCTGAGTTACACCAAGCGTCTGGCGCCACTGGATGGCTTCGTAGCCAACATTCAGGAATTCTTTAGCAATGGCGGTAGTGGCATGAATGTTACTGTCCCCTTTAAAGAACAGGCTTTTGCCCACTGTCAGGTGCTGAGTGAACGGGCCAAAATTGCCAAAGCCGTGAATACGCTATGGATGGAAAATGGTGTGCTGCATGGCGACAATACCGATGGTCAGGGACTGGTTGAAGCAATTCGAGCACTAGATTGGCCACTGGAAAATACAGATATTTTAATTATTGGTGCAGGCGGTGCCACGCGTGGTGTAATCTATCCCCTAGCCCAGGCAGGTGCGAAAAAAATCGTGATCGCCAATCGTACCTTGGCACGGGCGGAACAACTGGTCCATGATCTTCAGGATGCCGTACCGCAAGTCGAATTACAGGCGATTTCACTAGATAATTTAGCCGGTAAATTTGATCTGGTGATTAACGCCACCTCTGCAAGCCTCAGTGGTGATGCTTTGGTTTTACCAGAGGCGTTACAGTTTAAACGGGCCTATGAAATGGCTTATGGCAAACCGTCTTCATTTCTGGATCAGGCCAAAGTACGCGGTGTACCGACATCTGAAGGCTTTGGCATGCTGGTCGGTCAAGCAATTGAATCTTTTTACATCTGGAATGGTATCAAACCGGATTTAAAAGAGTTTCTTTAAAACCCCTATCTCTCTAATGAGTTCAGTTCGGGTTGCAACTGCAACCCTTTACTTCCCTCTTACTACTTTTTATAAGCTGAAAAACCATGGATTGGTTTTAATGACATTTTAAAATGAGTTATTTTGCCACCTGAATCCGAGCACAATTCATACAAAAATATACTGGAAAAATCACCTTTTAACTCATTAAATTCCATTGATATAACAAGTTTTTAATCTTCCTGTAATGTAAATACCTAATGATGAAATTCGATGATTTCATTCATTAGCCTTAAAAATCGATTCGCTTTTCTGACATTTTTATTCACTGAATTCATCAATGTTTTTTTATCCCGAATGTGAATAATCAAAGAATCGATACAGATAATCCAAAACTAATTTCAATCAGGATTAAACGCATGCCAGCATATAAAGCCCCTTTACACGACATTCGCTTCCTTATGAATGAAGTGCTTGACTACCCTGCGCACTACCAGAATTTGTCGAATGGTGAATATGCCGATGCCGACACGGTAGATATGATCTTAGAAGGCGCTGCAGATTTCTGTGAAAATGTACTGTCGCCGTTGAATCAAAGCGGTGATGAAGAAGGCTGTCATTTTGAAAATGGCGAAGTAAAAACACCGAAAGGCTTTAAAGAAGCTTACGACCAGTTCGTACAAGGTGGCTGGCAAGGTCTGTCTTATCCTGAAGAATTTGGTGGCCAAAACCTGCCAATGTCTTTAAACCTGATCAAATCGGAAATGATGGGGACTGCAAACTGGTCATTCCAGATGTATCCGGGTTTAAGTGTGGGTTGTATCAACACTATCATGCAATATGGTACCGATGAGCAGAAAAACACGTATCTGCCTCACTTAGTTGCAGGAACTTGGGCGGGCACCATGTGTCTGACTGAGCCGCAATGTGGTACTGACTTGGGTCAAGTTAAGACCAAAGCAGAGCCGAAAGAAGATGGCAGCTATGCCATTTCAGGCACCAAAATCTTTATTTCCGCAGGTGAGCACGACCTGACTGAAAATATCGTACATATCGTACTGGCACGCCTTCCAGATGCGCCGCAAGGTACCAAAGGGATTTCTCTGTTTATCGTACCGAAATTTATTGCTGCTGCAGATGGCGGGATCGGCGAGCGTAATCCAGTGAACTGCGGTTCGATTGAACACAAAATGGGGATTCGCGCTTCAGCAACGGCTGTACTGAATTTTGACAATGCGACTGGCTACCTGATTGGCGAACCGAATAAAGGCTTGCACGCTATGTTCACCTTTATGAACACGGCGCGTATTGGTACTGCGATTCAGGGTATTTGTCATGCTGAATTGTCATTCCAGGGTGCTTTACCGTATGCCAAAGAGCGTATGTCAATGCGCGCCCTGTCTGGCAAAAAAGATCCGGAAAAAGTAGCGGATGCGATCATTCACCATGCTGATGTCCGCCGTATGCTATTGACGCAAAAAGCCATTGCTGAAGGTGGCCGTGCCATGATTTATCATGCAGCAAAAATTGCCGACAACATGAATGATGCTTTGCTGCGTGGCGATACTGCAGCATTTGAACAGCATGATGACCATCTTGGGTTCTATACTCCAATCCTGAAAGGCTTCCTGACCGAAATGGGTTATGAGGCATCAAATCACGGTATGCAAGTCTTCGGTGGACATGGCTATATCAAAGAATGGGGCATGGAACAGATCGTACGTGACTCACGTATCTCTACCCTGTATGAAGGCACAACAGGTGTTCAGGCACTGGATCTGATTGGCCGTAAAGTGCTGTTGACATCAAAAGGTAAAGTTATTCGTGATTACACTGCTGAAATCCTGAAATTCTGCGGTCAGCATGCACGCAATAAATACATGCGCCGCTTTGCCTGGGATTTAACCAAGCTCTGTGCACAGTGGAATGCACTAACTGTGCGTATCATGCTGGCTGCACGTAAGGACCGCGACATCGTTTCTTCTGCATCAGTCGATTTCTTGATGTTCTCCGGTTATGTAATGATGGCATACTTCTGGGCACAGCAAGCTGCAGTCGCTTCAGCCAAACTGGCATCTGGCGAAGGTGCTGAAGTACCAGAGTTCTATAAAGCAAAAATCAAAACTGCTGATTTCTACTTTGAACGTATTCTGCCACGTACTCAAGGTCATGCTGAAGCGATGGTGAATCCCTCTAAAACCATGACGGCACTGGCACCAGAACACTTTAGCTTTGACTACTAAGCTGTAAATTGAGTTAAAAAGGGCGCTTCGGCGCTCTTTTTATTGATGTAGATACCCTTGTTTAACTTAAAAAACCTTTCTGGATAGAAAATATACAAATTTAATTTTATATTTTTCAACATCCTAATAAATTAGCCAAATAAAACGCTTGTATATCTGAAAATAAGCGGTATGATAATCCCAACTAGAAAAATTCTTGTTTTGGTTAGTCTTCTTTTAAGTATCGCAGTTTTAGTCATAAACCTTCGTATTACAGATCAAAAAGCTCCATCCTTTTTATTTTTCAAAGTTACAGTTAGTCATCTGAAATTTTGGCTATAAATTCATACGATTCAATAGGTTATATTATGTCTAATACAGTTAACGGTACAGTAAAATGGTTCAACGAAACTAAAGGTTTTGGTTTCATTCAACAAGAATCAGGTCCAGACGTTTTTGCTCATTTCAGCGAAATCACTGGTTCAGGTTTCAAAACTTTAGTTGAAGGCCAAAAGGTTTCTTTCAGCGTAGCTCAAGGTCAAAAAGGCCCGACAGCTGTAAATATCGTTGCTCTATAATTTAGAAGCAAGATATTGAAAAAAGCACTCTTAGAGTGCTTTTTTTGTGCCTATCATTTCTCTCATACCGCTCGCTTTTAAAGATCATTGGGTTGTTCTAAAAAACGGTGTGCTCTATGCCAGGCTAAAAATACCGGATCAGGGGCAAAACGTTTTGGTACGTCGATTCGTTTACCGTGATAAAGTTTTAAATAGGCGTATAAACTTGCATCTTGCTTGGCTTGATTCGCAATACACACTTTAAGCCCTTTATCTAGCGTGATAAATCCCTGATCGAAAGCTTGATCCAATAAAGAAGATAAACAAATTCCATTACGCGGATTTCTTCTATGTACCTGATTTTCAGACCAAGGTACGATATGAGAAGCCACTAAAAAGGCTTTGGTCTTAATACCAGAGATCGCACATTGATATTGATAATTAAGTTTAACTTGTAAAGCAAATTCCTGGTGTGGCGAACCGCGAACTTTTACATTGGCATATTGATCTTCAACACTATAATCGAGGATTTCTTGACGTAAATGCGTATCTAACAAAGCATCCTGTTTTTCTCCTCTTCCTGCTAATTTAAGTAATCGCCAAAAATCATCTGCCGTGATCTCATTCATGCCATATTGTTGAAAAAAATGTTCCCAAGTATTTCCGCGTGGTTTAAAAGTCCATTGAAAATCTTCCAAATCGGACTGCAGAATAGGATCTATAAAACGTATACCATCGATCACTTTCGCAAAGACCGGTTTGGTTCGGCGTTTTTGATGATTTTGAGGAATGGCAGTAGGTGCAATAATCTTGGCTATACGGCCTGCACCATAAAGATAGAATTGATTTTTAATTTCAGAGGCTTTTTGCGGTCGTCGATATAAAAAGAAATCCCCTTCCCTGACTCGATTATATTTAGACTGATCCCAATGATATTCTTTAAAGTCCCGATCTTCATAAACCAGATGATCACTTTTACTATCAAAAATAAAGAATCGGGTATTAGTTAAATCCAGCTGTTGAAAATCCCATAATGTATCCACCTGCCCACCCTCTAGAAATTATAATATTCATTTAATTTAATCTTTGAATATTCTCAGAAAACTTCTCTCTAAGAAAGCGTCAATCAGAATTTAGGCATTTTATTTAAGGCAATAAAAAAACCCAATAGAATCCTATTAGGGTTTCTTTTAGAACAATGGGGAAATTAAATAATTAAAGAAATTCTTCCAGTACCGAATTTAAAAAGATATGCCCCTGCTCGGTACATGAAAGCCGGTTTTGATCATCGACCATTAATTTTCTGTCACGCAAAGAGCTCAGCAACTCATGTAAAGTATCCAGACTCAAACCGGTACGTTCGGCATAGAGTTTGGCTTCCACACCCTGATTTAAACGTAACGCATTCATCATAAATTCAAAAGGCAGGTCGGCATCTTCAATGCGCTTAAACTGCACATGCTCGGCAGGTACTTTGGCTAAGTAATCTTTAGGTAACCGGGTTTTCTGGAACCGATACACACCATCTGGCTGAGTCACTTTGCCATGTGCTCCGGCACCAATCGCCAGATAATCGCCAAACTGCCAGTAATTCAGATTATGCGCTGAAGGTAGCTCTTTACGCCAAGCCGAGACTTCATAGTTGACAAAACCCTGAGCTTTTAAGTAAAGCTCACCCTGCTCCTGAATATCTTCCAATACTTCATCGACAGGCAAAATCGGTTGAGTCCGGAAAAATACCGTATTTGGCTCAATCGTCAACTGATACCAGGAAATATGGGTAGCACCCTGCTCCACTGCCAATTTTAAATCATGCAAAGCCTGTTCTAAAGTCTGTTCCGGCAAACCATGCATCAAGTCAACATTGATCCGCTGAAAACCTGCTTCACATGCCAACCCAATGGCAGAAATTGCATCTTCATTGCTGTGAATCCGTCCCAAACGCTTGAGATGATCGGTATTAAAACTCTGTACCCCAATCGACAGACGATTAATACCGGCCTGCAAATAACCGGCAAACGGATCATGTTCAACCGTGCCGGGATTGGCTTCCAGCGTAATTTCACAGTCTTCAGCAAAGGGAATAATGGCTTTGAGCTGATCAAATAACCATTGATAACCTGGGGCAGAAATCAGTGACGGCGTTCCCCCACCAATAAAGACACTGTGAATCTGCCGGCCTTGGGCAAAATCGACCTGAGTTTTAAAGTCTTCAACCAATGCTCGTAAATATTCCTGTTCCAATTCCAGTGATAGCTGACCATCTGGAACCGCATGCGAATTGAAGTCACAATAAGGACATTTGCGCACACACCAAGGCATATGAATATATAAGGACAAAGGGACAGCAGCAGGATTCAATTCAGCCAAAGAACTACTCAAAAACGATTACAAGATATAGCGGAATTTTAACATGACTCGGCGGCAACACTGCTAAAATTAAATTTGATCGTGTGATATGTCTAAAAATTTAAATAGAATTAGTCAGTTAAAATTATGAAAATATCTTCTCAACTTATTATTTTACTTCCTTTGGTTTTTGCAATCGGTGTTTTATTGACACTCCAGACCGCAATTAATACACAACTGAAAGAATATTTATATTCTCCTATTCAAGCTGCATTTTTTTCCTTTTTGATTGGTACAATAGTGCTCGCCGTAATCGTACTTTTTCAGTCCAATCCCAAACCCGGTTTACAGGAATTGATGAGTGTTCCCTGGTATTTATGGCTCGGGGGAATTGTGGGTGTATACGCGATTAGTATGAGCATTTATGCAGCACCCAAACTTGGCTTTCTGGTTCTTAGCGGTCTCATTATTTTTGGTCAGATGGTAATGTCGATGCTGGTCGATCATCTGGGATTATTGGGTAATGAAAAATTGCCGGTTAACTGGCAACGTCTTTTAGGCGGCGTGGTAATTTTTATTGGTGTGCTTCTCACTTTACAACGCTAAACCTTCTATTTAAGCACATGATCACGATGAGTAATTTTTGTGTCGAATGTTTCACCAGTCACAACCTTTGGTTTTGAATTAAAAAAACTGTTTCATCTGATGCTGCCTATTCTGGTGACCCAATTTTCTCAGGCTGGTCTGGGCCTGATTGATACCATTATGGCCGGTCACCTGTCTGCTACCGATCTTGCCGCGATTGCCGTCGGAGTAGGACTCTGGATTCCGGTGATGCTGCTGTTTAGTGGCATTATGATTGCCACGACGCCTTTGGTTGCCGAAGCTAACGGCGCACGTACACCTGAAAAAATTGCCACCATTGCACGTCAATCGCTTTGGGTTGCTCTGATTCTTGGGGTAATTGCCGGCTTGATTCTACAAGTTTTGCCAGCCCTTTTACCTCTCTTGGGTGTACCGGAAAGCTTGCAGCCTAAAGCCAGTTTATTCCTGCATGCGATTGGTTTTGGTATGCCTGCGGTAACCATGTATGCAGCCTTACGCGGCTACTCAGAAGCGATTGGAAATCCTCGCCCGGTCACCGTGATTAGTTTATTGGCCCTGGTTTTGCTGGTTCCGCTGAACTATATCTTTATGTATGGTCTTGGCCCTGTTCCAGTCCTAGGCAGTGCAGGCTGTGGGTTTGCCACAGCGATTTTGCAGTGGTTAATGCTCATGACTCTGGCATTGTATATCTTTAAAAACAGAGCCTATCAGCGTACTCAACCTTTTACTCACTGGGAAAAAATCAACCCGGAATGGGTGAAGCGTATTCTGCAACTGGGTTTTCCGATTGGATTGGCGATCTTCTTTGAGGTCAGTATTTTCAGTACAGCAGCAATTGTGCTGAGTCCTTTGGGAGAGACCATTGTCGCTGCCCATCAGATTGCTATTTCTGTCACTTCACAACTGTTCATGATTCCCATGTCACTGGCGATTGCCCTGACTATTCGGGTCGGCACCTACTATGGTGAACAGAACTGGCAAGCGATGCGTAAAGTGCAATATCTCGGCCTGATCACTGCCACTATTCTGGCGATCCTGACCATGATTCTGCTTTGGGTTTTTCGCAATGAAATCGTGGCGCTCTACACCTCAGATCTGATCGTGACCCAAATTGCGGTGTATCTGATTCTGTTTGCCATTGCCTATCAGCTGATGGATGCCTGGCAGATCAGTGCAGCAGGTTGTCTGCGCGGCATGCAGGATACCAAGGGGCCAATGTGGATTACTATGCTGGCTTACTGGGTCATCGCCTTCCCGGTCGGGGTATATCTATCCCGCTTTACCGAGATGGGCGCCGCCGGTGTTTGGGTTGGCCTGATCGTGGGTCTGAGTGTTGCCTGTGTTTTATTGCTGGCACGACTCTATAGCAATAACAGACGTTTAAGCTTAAAGTTGTAAAAACTTAGCGACTTTCAAGCAATCTTAAATATTGGGTAGGTGACATGAATGTCACCATTGAGCTGTGATACAGGGAAGTATCATCAGACCAACGAAATGGTTCTGTTACTTTTGTCATGACAAAAGTAAGAGCTGCCTACGCGACAGCATAAAAATAAAAGATGAGGCTATAGCCTTAAGCATTCTAATTTCCATGTAGAAGTTAAGAATTAGCAGCTAATGCTTCCTTGAATCTTTGTGGAATCTCCGATTCATCCGCTACATCTTTAATCACCACCTGCCCCACAATTACATCCGTACCATTAAAAGTCATGGTCGGTGAACCATATAGCTCATAACCTTCATTTAAGGCACGGGTCACTCGCGCACAAAAATGTACATCATCTTTCCCGGTAAAATATCGATAGACTCTCATTGAATTTTCTTCATTACTACACTCTGTTTATTCTAAGCTTTTAGCCATAAAACAACATTCAGAATTAATACTCAGCCTTATCTAAAACGATGATGGATTCCGGCATATTTTTTAGTTTAGCCAAGGAGATAAAGATAAATCTTTTATCAAATCAAAGATGATGCATTAAACATGGAGAAGCTGAAGAAAATCACAACACAACCTCTACAATTAAATCTAGGCAATTGAACCTTTGTCACCTATGATCAAATACATCCATTCATAGTTGGTTTCAAGGAATCTCGCATGGCAAAAACGGCTAGCACACCCGGTCGTCGCTTTATGAAACTTGCCGGAATGACCGCAAGTATTGCAGGTAAAACCCTCTCCAATTCCATTAAAAATTTAACTGCCGATGACGAGCAGAAAAACACTGCGCGCAGTAAATTATTTCAGGATATTGGTGTGCAGATTGCGGATACCTTGGGGGAAATGAAAGGCGCAGTCATGAAAGTTGGCCAGATCGCCTCTCAATATAAAGATGTTTTCCCGCCCGAAGTCGCTAAAGCCATTGCCAAGTTACAGCGTCAGGCGCCACCGATGCCGTTTAAAGAAATTCAGGCACAAGTGGAAAAAGAATTGGGTAAACCTTTACAGCAACTTTTCCAGCAGTTTGATGAGCAGCCATTTGCCGCGGCCTCGATTGGTCAGGTGCATAAAGCCACCCTACCGAATGGCCAGCAAGTTGTGGTCAAAGTACAATATCCTGGTGTGGATGAAGCCTGCGAAAGCGACCTGAAACAAGTCCGTCTGGCACTGCGTATGATGGGCGTATTAAAGATTGATCGTAAACTTCAGGATCAGCTTTTTAAAGAAATTCAGCACAGTCTGGACAATGAGCTGAACTATGAAATTGAAGCCCAGAATCTGGAAATCGCCCGTGCCTTCCATGAGCCTCTGGACAATAAAATTGTGATTCCGAAAGTGTTTCATGAGTATTCATCGCGACATATTTTGACCTTAAGCCAAGAGCTTGGTGAAAGTATCGAAACTGCCAGCACTTGGCCACTCGAAACCCGAAATGCTTTAGGCCGCCGCCTCTTCCGCGCCATTGGTCAGGAAATTTTTTATCTGAAACGCTTTCACTGTGACCCGCATCCAGGCAACTTTGCATTTCGTGAAGATGGCTCTGTGATTGTTTATGACTATGGTGGCGTCAAAACCTTATCGACTGAAGTGATTGGACATTTTAGGGAACTGATCCATGCTGCACGCGAGAAGAATATTCCCGTGATCGAGCAACAGCTGGATGCGCTGCATTCCTTGACTGAAACTGGAAAATTCCCGAAAGAATTATATGAACAGTGGCTGGAAGTGCTCATGCGTCCTCTGGTCACTGACTATGATTTTGCCGAAAACTCAGCGCATCATGATGGGATGGAGTTGCTGAAACCTTCGTTGAAATATTGGGATGTATTTAAGCCCTCTCCTGATACCTTGATGGTGAATCGCACAATTTCAGGACAATACTGGAACCTGATTCATCTCAAAGTACATGATGATTTAAGTGATGTATTTGAAGAACTGGTACCGAGTCGAAGCTAAGTTGAG
This sequence comes from Acinetobacter lwoffii, assembly GCF_015602705.1. Lineage (NCBI taxonomy): Bacteria > Pseudomonadati > Pseudomonadota > Gammaproteobacteria > Moraxellales > Moraxellaceae > Acinetobacter > Acinetobacter lwoffii. Next base: position 405,442 of record NZ_CP059081.1, on the reverse strand, counting down.
ACGATAGGCTTACACGCTGTAACCCTAGATTACTTGAAATATCAAATGTTACATTATAACATTTAATCAAGAATCATGAGGAAGTTAGATATGCGTTCAGATATCCATCCCGAGTATCGTGAAGTGTTATTCCATGATACCAATGCCGATGCCTATTTCGTGATTGGCAGCACGATGAACTCGAGCCAAACTAAAGAATATCAAGGTAAAACATATCCTTATGTAACACTAGATATTTCGAGTGCATCACATCCTTTCTATACGGGTGAGCAACGTCAGACCAACAATGAAGGACGTGTGGCAAGCTTTAACAAACGTTTTGGCCGCTTTAAACGGGGCTAAAACCGAAAACCCTCAGTTATCTTAAGATTTAAATCGTGGTTTATGTCAGGAAATGACCTCCAATTTCCTGACTTTTTTATGCGCTTATTTTAACTCTGTGCCAATACGATTGAAGTTAAATAAAAGCCCAGCGCCAGAACAATAATGCCGACAATTAAGCTGGATAATGCATATAACAGCGCTAGGCCCATAGCACCTTGCTTGAATAACAAAAAGCTTTCCAGACCGAAACTGGAAAATGTGGTAAAACCACCGAGAATTCCCACCATTAAAAACAGACGAGCTTCTTGTTGGAGTACTGGATACTTTTGGCTACAGGCAAAAAAAATCCCGGCACATAAACAGCCCAGAATATTGATCCACCAGGTGGGCCAAGGAAATTGCATTTGTGGTTTGAACAGCCAAAGTCCGGCTGCATAACGCAGACTGGCACCGATTGCCCCACCCATTGCCACCCAAAGCCAGCCCATATTTTTTTCCTGTTCTATTTATTGATCAAGTTTATTTTATCCAAAGTTTCATATTCATCATGGATAATTTTCACTGTTATCTTGAACCGAAAATCAATGAAATACCATGGAACTTCGCAAGAAAATTGCTATATTTATTGCATCCAATTTTCATGAATGGCACAGGAAAAACAGCATGGCACAGGATTTATTGGCCCAGTTGGCAGCAGGCGAAGCAAAATTTGCAGATGTGATTACTTATATCGAATCGCGTTATACGCATACACCGACTGCATTTAAAAATGGCCAGCAGAATAATGCGGCCACAGAAAACCAGGGCAGCGCCAAAGTCTTTTCTTTTGCACAATTAAATGGTCTGGATCAGGCACAGACCTTAAGCCTGTTTGCTGAGCATTATGCTTCTGTACTGGCGACGCCAGAGGCGACTGATCATCAGAATATCCGCCAGTTTATGCTCAATGGCTGGGATGGAATTGCCTTTGAAGGTCAGGCTTTAACTGCGAAGTAAGTCCTAAGCAGATAAAAAAACCGCTCAAAGGAGCGGTTTTTTATACAACTCAGAAGTGTATAGGATGTCTGTTTTAGCTCTTACCGACTTTTTCAATCCACTTAATGGAACTGACGCGGAAAACTTCACAGGCACCATCACCCGTATCGGTCGGCGTTAAAGACGATTTCCAGACCAGATCTTTGTCACGCACTTCAACCAGTTCCCCTTGCATACGCACCAGATCGCCACGCTTTACCTTTTTAATTGCCTTAGCAATTTCAGGGTTAGCGGGAATGATATGCATATTGGACACCATCTGCTTGGCTTGTTCTACCGGCACTGGCACCCGATCCATTTTCCAGTTCAAATAGCGGTCATATTGATTGACCGTGATATGTCGAGAAATTTCAGGTTCGGCAAACAGCCCCCAACTGACAGCATAATCAATCGGAGAGAATTTGGCTTGCGGGTCAGAACTATAAACCTTGGAACCCAGAATACGAAAATCACCTTTAAAAGGCTGCAAGACCGAAATTGACTGGCCTTTAACGACAGGAGGCAAACCTTTGGCAATATTGTGGTCGACCGAGCTATAGCCCGAAATAGGCAGCAACAGGCTGGCCAGCAAAGCATAATGTTTAAAGTATTTGAGCATAATTTTTAATCTAATCCTAATCAAGTTGATCAAACGTTTTAAGGATATCTTCCATGATCTTACGGATTTTTTAATGAATAAACAGTTGAACTTGGTAACAAATTGCACGTATTTAGTCAGCTCTATAATGCCTGTCATTTTATTTTTCAGTTAAGCTAGAACGTATTTCTATTAAATTAAAATAACTCAAATGCTGTATAAACTTTATCAACAACATATCTTTCCGCATCTGCTGAATCAGGTGATGCAAACACCATCCTTGATGGACTTGCGTCGTGAATTGCTTTTAGACATTTCTAGTGAAGTGCTGGAAATTGGTTTTGGTACCGGCTTGAATCTACCTTTTTATCAATCGGTTGATAAGGTCTATGCGCTAGAACCAAATCCGGCGATCTTCAAACTGGCAGAATCACGAATTCAACAGACCGCTTTTCAGGTCGAGCATATTCAGGCCAGCGTAGAACTTTTGCCTTTTGCCGAAAATAGTGTGGAAAATATTGTGTCTACCTGGACGCTTTGTAGTATTGCAGAGCTGGAACAGAGCCTGCAGGAAATTTATCGTGTGCTACAACCGGGTGGAACTTTACATGTCGTCGAACATGTTCTGAATCGACAAAATTTAAATATTCAGCGTCTACAACATTTACTCACTCCCATTCAAAAGAAAGTCGCAGATGGCTGTCATCTGAATCGGGATATTGAGACCGCCTTGCTGGAAACCGGTTTTGAAATAGAAACTTTAAGTTATGTAGATGCCGAGGGTATACCCAAGATTGGCCAACGTATGTTGTTAGCACGTGTTCGTAAACCAGGAAGCTAATTTACGACCATCTTATATTTAGTGTGGCTGAAGGTGGGTTACTTGCAGCAACTGACAATGAGCACGATATTCAGAGCCCGTCCCGACCCGGAATTCTTGTCCAGTCGTGCCTGAATGAACTGTTACCAGATCACCAGTGAGCGTGATTTTCTGCCCCGATTTTAGCCGGCGAATCTGATCGGCAATTTTTTCAGTGGCAGCAATCAGACTGAAATGCTGCACATGCGTATTGATGAAGTCACGCTCCGCTTTATTGGTTTGTCCTTCGAGCTGATAGCAGCGTTTTGCTTCATCAAACTCCAGTTTTGCCTGTATAGCGGGCAGCGGTTGAGTCAGCAACAGCACATCAATATTACTCAGATAGGCCAGATCATTAAAATGCCCCACCACAGGGCTGGCCTGATGCAGCACCCGACGATCAGGTTTTACGAAACGGTGATCATGCACAATATAAGTCGCGGAAATGCGCTTAACGGGTTCTACTTTAAAGTTTTTAAGTACGCCCTTTTCTTGCAGATGCGGAATGGCACGAAAAAATTCATTCCACACCCAGAGTCCTAGCATAAACAGCAGCGCAGTGATCAGTAATTTTTGCATAATTTTTTATTCTTCACTGGATTTTGGTCAATCCTGAAAATCAATCCGAATGGTTTCAAAACGTACCCGCCCTTCCTGAACCGCACGGGCAATGGCTTGCTGGCCTTTGGTCAGACGTGCTCCGCCACTTTTAATGTCAATCAAAACCACTTCAATATCTTCAGCGTCGCCTTCGCCATCACGAAAATCGGTATAACCATCAAAGACCACATAATCCACCGGATCACCCAAAAACTTGGCATCACTCGGCAGATATTGAAATTCCGGCATGATCGGCGCGAGCTGTTCCGCCATTTTTCCTTTGAGAACTGCACGGCTGGTATTCACGCTGCGTTTTTGCGCGGCAATGAGGGACTGCTGATGCTCTAGTTCCAGCTCGGCAATATACTGCTCATATTCGGCCTTGATCCGTCCATTGCGCGTCTGACTTAAAATAATAGTGGTCAATACCACCCCGATACATGCGCCAATCAACATGGCCATCCATATGGACATTCAATCTTCCTAATTTGCCTGATTTTTATAGCATCGCATTCGACTGAAGTTGAGGACTTCGGCCATTTGCATACTTGAAAAGAATGATATGCTAGGCCGGAACAGAATAAAATCACCTTGAGTCATGAAAACAATTTTAGTTGCGAATCAGAAAGGCGGTTGTGGCAAAACCATGACAGCCATTAGTTTGGCGTCAGCACTCGCACAAAAGGGTTATAAGGTGGCATTGGCCGATGCCGACAACCAGAAATCAACATTGCAATGGCTCAAGCATCGTCCGGCACAGGCAGCGCAGATCCAAAGTCTGGACTGGCGCAATAGCAAGTCCATTGGTGATGCGCCGAAACAGATCGAATACCTGATTATTGATGCACCAGGTGCTTTGACCGATGATCATGCCGAACAGCTGATCAGTGAAGCACATGCGATTATCATCCCGATCCAGCCTTCTTTTTTTGATATCGATTCGACCCGCCGTTTTCTCAAACATTTGCAGGACATCAAACGCATCCGTAAGGGCAAGGTTGAAATTTTACTTTTGGCCAATCGCACCAAAGCAAATGCAGCCAGCAATCAGGACATACAGCAGTTTTTTGACAAGATCGACCAGCAGCCAGTGGCCTGGATTTCGGAACGTGCCCCTTATAGCCGACTGGCTATGGAAGGCCTTTCAGTCTTTGATAAACCTCAGAAAATCTACCGGGAACTGCAGGCTCAATGGCAACCGGTACTGAATGCCATTATTGATGATCCGAGTCAGTGGTTTTGAGTCAATCCTCTGAATCGTGGTATAGCTTTGGGAAAATAATCTCGCTACTTGGCTAGCTATCATTTTCGATCGCTTTTTTTTCAGTTAATATGCCTGAACACGACCTAAAAAATGAGTCATTAAATTCAGTGCAACAGTACGCGCCTACATTACAAAAAGTCTTATTATTTGGATTGTTCTTTATCCTGATTTTTTTGAGTTTTCATATACTCAAGTATTTCATCATTCCTGTAGTTTGGGCAGCCATTATTGCCTATATGACTTGGCCCTTGTATCAATCGGTGTTACGCCTATGCGGCAATCGACCGACATTAAGTGCAACCGTAATGATCTTGGCCGTGATTCTGGTCTTTGGTCTGCCGTTTATTTTCGCCATTTTCATGCTGCAGCACGAAGGTCGTAACCTGTATTTTGAATTGCAGCGACAGGTCTTTTCCGGTCACCTGAATGTCCCTGATTTTATTCGCGGGCTTCCGATTGTCGGCAAGGAAATTACCCGAACCTTAAATGAAATTAACACTGATCCGCAGAGTATTGCACTGTCGGTATCGACCTGGATTCAAGGCCATCTGAATTACGGCAAAGTGGTGTTGAATGAAGTTAGTAAAAACATCTTTAAATTATGTTTTGCGATACTTTCGCTGTTTTTCTTCTACCGTGATGGTCAGACCATTTTAAATCAGGTGCGTAAAGCCTTTGAAATGGTGGTCGGTCCACGTGTACATCATTATTTTTCCACCATTTCTGCGACTACACGTGCCGTAGTATATGGCGTCGGTTTGACCGCAATTGCACAATCCTTATTGGCTGGTCTGAGCTATTTTGTTGCAGGTGTGCCGAATCCGATGGTTTTAACCATTGTGACCTTTATTTTTGCCCTGATTCCCTTTGGCCCACCCCTCGCCTATAGTGCGGTGGCGTTATGGCTGTTTTCACAAGGACAAACCATTGAGGCTATCGGGGTCATGGTGTGGGGTGTCTGTATTGTCAGTACTGCCGATAACGTGATTCGTCCACTGGTAATTTCTGGTGCAACCCAGATTCCATTCCTGCTGATCATGTTTGGAGTCTTGGGTGGTATTGCCAGTTTTGGTCTGGTCGGGGTGTTTATTGGACCGGTGATTCTGGCTGTACTGCTTGCAATCTGGCGTGAATGGTTACATGAAAGTAATCTGAATGAACCTTTAATGATGCCTAAAGCCACCATGGCACATGAGATTGATCCGGAAACACAAGACACACCGCCCAAGGCACCTTAAAGCATAGATAGAATCGACTTAAACAAAACAAAACATTTAAGTACTGATTCTATATAGAGCTTCTGATCTTGCTCTGTTTAAATGAATCCACAAAACAGAATAAAGATCAGGATGCCAAAATCATGTCTTCATTGTTTAAAATTACGACACTTTGCGCGTTAAGCGCCGCACTTTTTACTGGTTGTGCATCAACCTCCCCATCAAATGAAGTAGTCAGAGCAGTGACTGTGAATGCTGTAACTGCTCAAGGTGTGGCCCAAGAGGTTGGTACCGTATTACTCAGTGACAGCCCAGCCGGTCTGGTTATTCGTACCAACCTGAAACAACTTCCTGCGGGTGAACGTGGTTTCCATATTCATGAAAATGGTTCATGCGCACCTGCCATGAAAGACGGCAAGATGGGCGCAGCACTGGCTGCAGGTAGCCATTACAATCCAAATCAGGCTCCACATCACGGTACACCAGTGACCGGTCATCTCGGTGATTTACCCGCATTGAAAGTCAATACTGACGGAACTGCACGTGTGACCCTGCTTGCGCCACGTCTGAAATTGGCTGATGTTCAGGGTCGTGCCATTATGGTTCATGCCGGTGGCGACAACTATTCCGACAACCCATTACCCTTGGGCGGCGGCGGTGAACGTATTGCCTGTGGTGTGATCTAAACACCTTCATGCCAATGACTCAATAGAAAAACGGGCACTATGCCCGTTTTTTATAGACATTTCCTTTATTTTGGCGTCTAAATTGCATTCAGAACTTTGCGTTTTTACTTCCCGGATCCTGTCCTTGTGAATGCTGCCCGACCTGCGACTGCTACTTTTGTTAAAATTATAAAACCTGTCCTGCTGCCCTTTCAGTCTAGTGCGCTGATGACTTATTGCCTGCAAATCTTGCTAGTGTTTTTAGGTACCACTTTCGGTCTGAAATTTCTGGGTTATGAGTTCTTGATCGTTCCAGTAACTTTAGGGGCAATTGCCACGGCACTGACTGATTTTGATGACCGGCTAAGCCTGCGTTTGCGCAACCTGTTACTGGTCATCATTCTGTTTTTTAGTGTCAGCAGCATTCTGGAATTTCTTGCTCCACATAAATTCTGGTTTGCACTGTGGCTATCCCTGTCGAGTGCGCTGTTTATTCTAATGGGTGCATTAGGCCAACGTTATGCCATGATTTCATTTGGCACCATTTTACTGTCAATCTATACCATGTTCGGCCTGGGCGAATATCAGCACTGGTATGAACAGCCGCTTTATTTTGTCATTGGGGCGCTATGGTACGGCCTGACGTCTATTCTATTTTTTCTGCTGCGTCCTACTTTGCAGGTTCAGGAAAATCTCGCACAAAGCTTGCAGCACATGTCGGATTTACTGCTGAGTAAAGCCAAACTGTTTGATCCAGACCAGTATCCAAATGTTGAAACCCTGCTCTATGAGTTGTCACTTAAAAATACTTTAGTCATTCAGAGTTTTAACCGTAGCAAAGATTCGCTATTGACACGACTCAAAGCTTCGCGTGCCAATCGTAATACCATTTACTGGCTGAATCTGTATTTTTTGATGCAGGATATTCATGAACAGGCCACCGCGAATTATCTGCATTATGAACAGATCGAACAGCATTTTAGCCGCACTGACCTGATTTTCCGGATTCAGAAAAATATCCGTCTGCAAGCCCTTGCCTGTCAGCATTTGGCAGAATGTGTACTGCGCAATGAGAAATTTTACCTGTCTACAGATGATGAACTGGCATTAAAACATTTACAGGAGTCGATGCAGGACTGGATTGCTCAACACCCACAAAATATTGAAGTCAAAAATTTACAGCTTATTCTGGCCAATCTGCTGAGTGTACATGAACAGTTACAACACCTGCATGATCAACAGGCACTGTATAAACCACGCTATCAGCAGCATTTTGATGACTTGAGTCTGTTTGATGATGATATTCGCGATAGCACAGATCTTTGGCTGAAACTCAAACCACACTTAAGTTCGCAATCGGCACTCTTTCGGCATGCGGTGCGGATTGCGATTGTGTTTTTAGTTGGCTATGCCATTTCATTATTACCTTTTGCGAAAAATGGCTACTGGATTTTACTGACCAGCCTGTTTGTCTGTCAGATCAGTTATTTTGCCACCAAAAGCCGGCTCAAATTGCGGACTCTGGGAACATTATTGGGGGTCATGCTAGGTGTTCCCATTCTGTATTTTGTGCCAAGTGTCGAAGGTCAGTTACTCCTGACAGTAATTTTTGGTGTCGGTTTCTTCTATCTACGTTCCAAAAAATATGCCATGGCCACCCTCATGGCGACCTTGATGGTACTCCTGATTTTTAACCTGAAAGGTGCCGGTTATGCGATCATTTTGCCACGTATTATTGATACCCTGTTGGGCTGTCTGATTGCCTGGATGGCAGTAAGCTGGATCTGGCCTGACTGGAATTTTCGTAATATTTCCAGCAATATTAAAAAATCATCGCTTGCTACGCTGGACTATTTTGCTGCAGTGGTCGAGCAATATCGAAACGGTAAAGATAACAGTATTGCTTACCGGACTGCACGGCGTCTGGCCCACAATGCACAGATTGATTTATCCAGCATGATTTCAAGTCTGAGTACCGAACCGAATCCAGATCCGCAACTGGTCAAAAGTGCCTTTCGCTATCTGGTCTATAGTCATAGCCAACTCAGTTATATTGCAGCATTGGGGAGTCACCGTGAGCAGGTTACTGATACACAAATTCTGGATTTAATGCACTGGTGCCAGCAAACCTTAACTGGGGTATTGCTGCAACAACAGCCTTTAGATACCTACGACATCGATCATAAACTGGCAGAAATTCAACGCTTAAGTACACAGGAAAACCTGTCAGCACATCTGCTTTTGGTGTTGAAACAGATCAGTTTATTGCTAGAAACCTTACCGGAATTACTAAAATTACGTCATGAATTATTAGGTGCTGAGATTAAATAACCAACTGCTTCACTTGGTTATAACTTATTAAAAATATTGAATATATCTTTATTATTAAGATTCAATATTCAGGTGATATTCGGTACACTCAAAAATAATTCGGTTAAAGCAATATGTATTATGAACATCAAAACTTTGCGTCTGGTCGGTTTGCTGGAAGGGATTTCTTTTCTGCTGCTGTTATTTATCGCGATGCCAGTGAAATATATGATGGATAATCCGATTCTGGTGAAATATGTCGGCATGGGTCATGGCGTACTGTTTGTGCTATTTCTGGTGGTGTTATTTGCGGTATGTGAAAAACAGAAATGGTCTCTCAGCATGTTTGTGATGGGTTTAATCGCTTCGATTCTACCTTTCGGTCCATTCCTGTTTGATATGAAACTGAAGAAGCTGGAACAGCCCGCTGAAGCTTAATTGTAGAATCCTAATATAATTAGATCAGTCAAAAGAAAATTCTCTCTCCCTTTGGGAGAGAGTTAGAGAGAGGGAACTTATTAAATACTTAACCTCACCCTAGCCCTCTCCTAAAAGGAGAGGGAAATTCAATACTGAACATATGATTTCAATAATTTATAATTTCCCTTAATAAGGAATCAAAACTCCCCACGCTCCTGTCTTTCCAGCATTAACTGTTTGAGTTGCATGCGTGGCAAAGTAAACCAGAGTGCAATCAGAATCAAAGAGGCAGCACAGTAGGCCCAGATATCGTAGGTTTCATACGCCATTCTTACTGCTTCAATTACCACAAAAAAGCTGAGCATCAGGATAATAGAAACCGTCGCGGCCACCGTGCCTTTGGACACTTCTGAAGACATCAGCGCAAAACGGTACAGCACCGAGAAACTTACGCCCTCACCTAGACTGATACAAGTGGTGCCGATAATCAGACAATGAATAAAATATTCTGGAATCAATAAGCCTAGCATCAATAAACCGGCACCCAATAGCATCAGTGGCAGACCCAATAATACGGTTTTACCCAGCGGCATTTTATCGATAATTTTCAGCAAAATCAGATTACCTGCAATCAGGCCACCCAAGACTGGAAACTGCGCCAGACCATATTGCATACTGCTGAATCCAAATTGCTCGACCAGAATCACTGGTGACAAGGCAATCCATAACATCAAGGGCAGACTTACCAAAGGCAGAGCTACAGTCATGATCACAAAGCGTTTATTTTTTAGAACCTGTTTAAAGTCATCCAGAATATAGCTAACCGGCTGTCTGGGAATACTGACTTTTAGGTTTGGCATTTTGGCTTTCAGGCCGAACCAACTCAGAAATGACAAAAATGCGATACCGATAAAACCCCAATGCCAGGAGATATGATCAATCATAAAGGCACCCAGCACTGGTCCTAGCAAGGGTGCCAGCAAAGACACATTGGCCATCAGTGCCATGACTTTGATGGCATCACGTTCTTCAAAGCTTTCCTGAATGGCGGCATAACCTACAGCGGTAATAAAGGACAGCCCAAAGCCCTGTAAAAAGCGCAGAAATAAGAAACTTTCGATATTGGGTGTCAATAAAATAGCCAGACAGCTGAGGGTAAAAAATGCCACACCGCCGAGCAGTACCGTTTTACGTCCAAGACGATCGGACAAAGGTCCCAAAATCGCTGCAACAAATGCCCCGCCCAACAGGAAAAAGGACATGGAGGATGGTGCCCATGAGCTGCTCACGCCAAAGTCACGGGTAATCGTCAGCATGGCCGGCTGAATCAGGTCATTACAGATATAGACTGAGAATTCAAACAGGACCAGTGCCAGCGGGAACATGAGTGTGGCACGGGTCAGTTTTTGGGTCTGGATATTTTGCATGGGAGTTTTTATTGTCAGTCTGCCCAGTGAAAGCAAACTAAACTTTATCTAAAAGAGAAAGAAGAAATTTTAACAGATGAGATATTCAAACGCTCTGAATAAATATAATAGATCGTAGAGATAATCTTCCAAACAAAAAAGCGCATCCTTAGATACGCTTTTAACCAAAAACTGCCTAAAGATCAAACACTATTATGGACAGACCGCTTTCTGGAAAGTTTTGGTATTTGCCCCACGTGCACAACGATACAACTTCTCGGTATTTTGCAGCATCCAGCTGTTATCTTCCCGTTTAAAATAATAAATGGTCTGTACCGAATGTACCGAATCATCCATTAAACCGGTTTCAGTGACTTTGACCTGTCCAATCGTGGGCGACTCTACCTTGTCAAAGAACTGCCGTAATTCAACCGTTGCCAGTTCCTTGCGTAAATCCGGTCTTAATTGTAAAACCTGTTCCAAAGGCGTATCCGAAGACGACTGTACCTTTGCAATGACCTGTTGAGCAGTTGCACAGCCTGAACCCAATATACCAAAAGCGAGAGTTGCGACTGCCAATATCCGGAACATATTATTTAACCCTTTATCGTCATTCTTATTCCAACCCATCATGCCGAGCTTCTTACTACAAAACCATTTAGACTCTGTAACTGTATTTACACAGCAATAAAAAAGCGCACCTTTCGATGCGCTTTTTTCAATTCCGACCGATTAAAGATCGAAAAGTTTACCCGGGTTCATGATGCCATTTGGATCGAACACTTTTTTCAGGGCTTTCATATATTCAATTTCTTCCACAGAACGTGAATATTCAAGATATGGCTTCTTGGTCATGCCCACACCATGTTCCGCAGAAATTGAACCGTCATATTTTTTCACGGTATCAAAGACATACTTGTTCACCACCTGACATTTGGCAAAGAATTCATCTTTAGACAAATCAGCAGGTTTTAAGATATTTAAGTGCAAGTTACCGTCACCGATATGACCGAACCAGCAGATTTCAAAGTCTGGGTAATTCGTCGATACAATCGCATCAATTTCTTTAATGAATGCAGGAACGTGCGTGATCAGAACGGAAATGTCATTTTTGTATGGAATAAATGGCGCGATAGATTCAGAAATATCTTCACGTAAACGCCATAAACTTTCTACCTGATCCAGGCTTTGGCTCATTACGCCGTCCAGTACCCAACCTTGTTCCATGCAATGCTCGAAGATTTCCATCGCCTTGTCCATAATCGGCTCAAACGGCGCTTCAAACTCAAGCAATACATAGAATGGGCATTCAGTTTCAAATGGACGTTGCACGTGACCATGGGCCAAGACTTTCTGCATCGCCAGTTCACCAAAGAACTCAAATGCAGTCAGGTCAATTTTCGCCTGGAAGGCATGCAATAACGGCATGATCGCATCAAAATCAGGTACACCCAATACCATCACTTGCAGGTCTTGTGGCTGACGTTCAAGCTTGATTTCCGCTTCCGTCACCAGACCCAGCGTGCCTTCACCACCAATAAATAAATGTTGTAGCGCATAACCGGTTGCATTCTTGATCATACCTTTGTTCAGACGCAATACATCGCCCTTACCCGTCACAACGGTCAGGCCAAGTACCCAGTTACGGGTCATGCCGTATTTAATCACTTTGATGCCGCCAGCATTGGTGCCGATGTTACCGCCAATTTGCGATGAACCTGCCGAAGCAAAGTCAACTGGGTAATACATGCCCTGCTCTTCAGCATAGTTCTGTAACTGTTCAGTCACCACACCTGCCTGTACGCGCACCATACGATCTGCCGGGAAAAACTCCAGAATCTGGTTCATCTTGTCCATGCTGACCACGATCTCGCCATTGGCTGCGACTGCACCTGCAGAAAGACCGGTACGACCACCCGATGGAGTCACTGCAACATTAAATTGGTTCGCCAGTTTTACGATGTCTTGAACTTGCTCAGTTGACGACGGAAAAACGACGACTGACGGGTTTGGATCAAAGTGCTTCGTATGATCGCGACCCCAATTCTGGAGGCTGTCCGTATCGGTTTTAATACGGTTTTCACCCACAATTGCAGTCAATTGGGTCAATAACTCAGGGGTTAAAGCGACTGGAGCATTCATCGTTTGCAGACCTAGCATGATTTAAACAAGAGAGACTTCGCTGGTTCATTTGCACAATTTTTACGCATAAAAACATGGATACAAATCAGGCGAAACATGATTATTAAAGCACCGGATCACGCTGCTTTAAAAGCATGGCGCAATATTATAAGCTATTTTTTGGTGTTTCCCTGAAAAAATGACAATTTTGATAATATACCTTTGAAAATACAGATTTAAATCAAACACCATGATCATTATTATCAATATGTCTTGCCAGAATAGCTGATGTGAGCGTCATTAAGGAAATGTATAAGTGCGCTTTTCCTGTGCTATTATACCGCGACTAAATTTGGCCTTTGTAGCGGAGCCGTAATGAGCCAACATCTATCTCTACCTAAAGATAAAATCCGTTTCTTGTTGTTAGAAGGCGTTCACCAGAATGCAATCGACACTCTAAATGCTGCTGGATATACCAACATCGACTATCGTAAAACTGCGCTTGAGGGTGAAGCGTTGAAAGAAGCGATTAAAGATGCACACTTTGTAGGTATTCGTTCCCGTACTCAATTGACTGAAGAAGTCTTTGAAGCTGCGAACAAATTGATTGCTGTCGGTTGCTTCTGTATCGGTACCAACCAGGTGAACTTGGATGCAGCAATGCGTCGCGGTATTCCAGTCTTTAACGCACCTTACTCAAATACGCGTTCAGTGGCTGAACTTGTACTTGCTGAAGCAATTCTTCTTCTACGCCGTGTACCTGAAAAATCAGCAGACACACACACAGGCGGCTGGAACAAATCTGCAGTTGGTTCGTTCGAAACACGTGGTAAAACTTTAGGTATCGTAGGTTACGGTTCAATTGGTTCACAACTTTCTGTACTTGCTGAAAGCATGGGTATGAAAGTGATCTATTTCGATACAGTGACTAAATTGCCTTTAGGTAATGCACGTCAAGTCGGTAGCTTGGGCGAACTTTTGGCAAATGCCGATGTGGTTTCTCTACACGTTCCTGATGTTCCGTCTACACGTAACTTCATGACCAAAGATCAGTTCGCGCAAATGAAAGAAGGTTCAATCTTCATCAACGCGGCACGTGGTACCTGTGTCGTGATCGAAGATCTGGCAGATGCGATCAAATCTGGTCACATTGCTGGTGCTGCGGTAGATGTATTCCCGAAAGAACCTAAAGCGAACGGTGAAGAATTTGTTTCTCCACTGCGTAACCTGCCAAACGTGATCCTGACTCCGCACGTGGGTGGTTCGACCATGGAAGCGCAAGCGAACATCGGTCTGGAAGTCGCTGAGAAATTTGTCGCTTATTCTGACAAGGGTATGACGCTTTCTGCGGTGAACTTCCCAGAAATTGCATTGCCATTGACTGAAGGCAAACACCGTTTACTGCACATCCATCAAAATATTCCGGGCGTGTTGTCTAAAATCAACAACCTGTTTGCTGAACAAGGCATCAACATCTCTGGTCAGTCACTGATGACTAAAGGTGATGTCGGTTACCTGGTGATGGATGTAGATGCTGCTGCATCTCATGAAGCACTTGATATGCTTTCGAATGTTGAAGGTACAATCCGCGCACGCGTATTGTTCTAATTCAAGATTTCAAAAAAACCACAGCTCTCGGGCTGTGGTTTTTTGTTTTTAAGGTTTGTATTTTTAATACCTTTTTCAGCTTATGCTGCTCTTCCGCTATTCGAGAAATCGAAACCTATTTAGTCATGCTGAATTTTAAAATTGCACCAATGGTGCAAGCGCCGCTGATTCTGTTGATCGCCATGATCAGTATGCAAAGCAGTGGCTCCTTTGCCAAATATCTGTTCGGTCAGTTTCCCATCCTGACCGTTTCCGCCATGCGTCTGCTGTTAGGCGCTATGATTTTGGCACTGATTTTTAAAATTTGGCGAATCCATTTCAGACAGATCAAGTGGCCGGCCATTATCAGTTATGGCATTGCTCTGGCCGGCATGAACCTCTTGTTTTACCTGTCGATTGATCGCCTGCCGCTGGGAATTGCTGTCTCTTTTGAATTTATTGGCCCCTTAAGTGTTGCCCTGTTTTATGCGCGGCAAAAATTCGACTTTGTCTGGGTCGGTCTGGCGATTCTGGGCCTGGTTCTGCTATTCCCTTTTGATCAGGCTGCCCAGCCGCTTGACCCGATCGGAATTCTATTTGCCTTGGGCGCCGGTGGCTGCTGGGCACTCTATATTGTCGCGGGGCAAAAGCCTTCAGGAGTTTCAGGCAATCATACCGTATGTCTGGGCATGTTTGTCGGCATGTTGCTGCTGATGCCAATCGCACTCTTTGCAGGAATGCCGGCACATACCTTTGAGCCGGTGAGCTTGCTGTATTTTATAGCTTTGGCCGTACTGGCCAGTGCAGTACCCTTTAGTCTGGAAATGATCGCATTACGTAATTTAAGTGCCCTGAGTTTTGGTACCTTGATGAGTCTGGAACCCGCCATTGCCGCACTCTCGGGGCTGGTCTTTCTAGGTGAAACCTTGTTGTGGACACAATGGCTGGCATTGGCCACGATTATCAGTGCTTCAGTGGGTTGTACGGTGACCAGCCAAAGAAGAAAAAATACAGTTGAGCACTTTTAAATTTAAAATTCGTTATAAGAAATACTACTCACTTTGAATTTAAAAAAATATTAGCTGGAAAAGCCTACTCAAAGTCGATAAATTCAGTCTAATACTCTTCTAAGATCAAAATTTTCTCTTTTTAAAAGTAACTTTAAATTTAAAATTATTTCCACCCCTACTCATTAAAAATTAACCGTTTTGCTATAATCCCGCTTTCTTCCATGTCCTGATTACACCTTTCTGGTGTAAGTAACTCCCATGCCAAACGCCCAACTCCTTGCTGTGTTGTACATGGTTTTATCCATGATGTCGTACCAGATCAGCGCATCCTTCGCCAAGCAACTTTTTCTGGTCCTTGACCCTATCACAGTGACCATTTTAAGACTCTGTTTTGCAGCGATCATTGTCGGCGTGATGTTCCGTTCCTGGAAAATTATTTCCCGTTTGCCTTTTTTGAAATGGCGGGATCTCCTTTGCTATAGCGCTGCTTTAGGGATCATGAATATTTTATTCTATCTGTCTCTGGGAGGATTACCGCAGGGAATTGCAGTCGGTCTGGAGTTTATTGGTCCTTTAGGTCTGGCCCTGCTCTCGATCAAACATCGTAGTGATTATATTTGGGTATTGATGGCCATTTTAGGCATTGCGTTAATGGTGCCATGGGGACAGGCCAATAGTAGTAATTTCGACCTTCTGGGCGCCGCCTGTGCTTTAGGTGCGGGTTTATGTTGGGCACTGTATATTTTCTTCGGGCAACGCGTAGTTCAGCAGAATATCGGCATGCATGCGCTGACCATTGCCATCAGTATCTCGGCTTTGTGTCTGCTACCTATCGGTCTCTACAACAACACGCCCGCATTGATTGATACGCAACATTGGGGCAAGGCAATTAGCATTGCTGTACTGGCAACAGCCATTCCTTATGCTCTGGATTTAAAGGCACTTCAGCATTTGAATAAAACCAGCTATGGTACCCTGTCCAGCCTGTCTCCGGCTTTGGCTGCACTGGCCGGTTTTGTACTATTAGGCGAAAAAATTACGCTTCTTCAGACCGTGGCACTGATCTGTATCATGCTGGCATCAGTCGGTGTGACTGTACGTGCCGCCCGTCAAGGATCGGCAGAAAAGAATGGCTAAAAGGCTTATTGGAATTTGAACAACTAAATATATCTCATCATTAATCTCTTCACTTTATCCTTTTGAGATAAATACAAAAAAAGAGATGAATGAATAAAAATCCCATATCTCCAGATAAAAAGATGATCAGATGCCCTAGTTGCAATGAAGAGATTTTTGATACGCGAGTGTGGCAAGGATGCCACATGTTACCCATCACGACAGGACGTCGTGTATGGGTAACAAAAGACTTTTGCCTACTTTGGGTCTTTCCAAAGTAGGGAGATTGCCTATACAAAAGCATTTAAATTTTTAAAGAAAATGAGGCTGTACAAGCTTCTTAAGCTAAACATGCATAACGATTAACTCAAACATCTAATTTGAGTTATAAGTTATGGAAAAGTAGCTAATCAAATGTCATCTTTTCGATGTTTAGTTTTGTACCAGCATATCTTTTTTCATGTCTTTATAACGCTGGTATTCATTCTTGTACTGCACTGCTAAAGCGGTCTTCTGCTCTTCACCCAGAATTTTACCGGCCTGCTGGAAGAAACCATGTTCCTCTTCTTTTAAGTGATGATGCACTTTTTCGGAAAGTTTTTTAGCAATGGCAATCCAGCCTGGATTACTCAATTCAGTTGCAGTTAATTCCTCGATCATTTCATCCATTTCATGATGTTCCGCCAAGGCATGGCGGGTAATATTCAGGCCCGAATCGGTCATCATCAAGGGAATATAAAAATAACGGTCTTCCGCAGCTTCATGGGCAAATAATTCATTTTTGAGTTGCTTGAACAGCTCGCGGCGTTCTGGTGTATCCCCGGAAGTCTGTAATAATTTTTCTGCAAGATCACGCTGAATCTCATGACTCTCTCTTAATGCTTCAAAAATAGTCGTCATTCCGATATTTCTCCGATTGTTTTATTTTTCATATCATTGATTCTAGAAGATTTTCAGAACAGGTTCAGACGCAGTTTATACAGTGATTTGTTAAGAAATTTTAATATCGAGAATGATTTACATCGGGTTTAGATCTAAAAAAACATCTGGTATGCCATCCGGCAAATCAGCAGACTGACCAGAATCAGGAATAAAATCCGGATAAAGCCACTGCCATATTTAAATGCCAAGCGCACCCCGACCAAGGAACCACAAATATTGGCTACCGCCATCATTGCCCCAACCATAAACAGCACATTGCCACTGGGAATAAAAAAGCTTAAGGCGGCCAGGTTGGTGGTGAAATTGGCAATTTTCGATAAAGCCGATGCATGCAGGAAGTCGACGCTTAAATAGCGAATAAAAAAGAAAATAAAGAAACTGCCGGTGCCCGGACCAAAGATACCATCATAAAAGCCTATCGCCAGACTGCCCAAAGCGGCCAGAATCAGCATTTTCCGATTCAGTTTTTGTTCGGTATGCACCTGGCCAAACTGTTTTTTCATTAAGGTATAGATTGCGATCACGATCAACATGACCAGCACAAAAGGCTTAAGGATCTCGACTGGAATTAGCGTAACGCTGGCTGCACCCATAAAAGAACTGACAAAACTGCACAGTGCAATCACGCCCAAGAGCAGCCACGGCAGTTTTACCTGACGCAGATAGGAAAATGCCGCAGAAGCGGTGCCACAAATGGACGCGAGTTTATTGGTGCCAAAGACCGTAGCAGGCTGTAAATGCGGTAAACTCCCCATAATTGCCGGGATCTGGATCAGACCACCACCACCCACGGCAGCATCAATCGCCCCTGCAAAAAATGCAAAGACAACCAGACTGATGATGATCTCTATTTCCATATCTTGACTCGATTAGAGGTTCAGGACGCGTTTGGGTACCAGACGTTTTTTGTCGGTAATTTCTGCCAGCCCCAGACATTTCTCGCCATCAAAAACCAGCACCTGTTCAGCTGCTTCATGTTCGATATCGCTTTCCATGCCGCGGCTAAAATATTCTGCGCGACCTTCGGGTACCTGCACTTTTGGAAAATGATCAACCGGTGCATAGGCCGGCAACAACAGTGCATCACGCTCTGCATCGCTCAGGCTTTCCAGATATTCAATGGTATAACTCGGGATCAAATCAAAATGACCGGTTTTGATGCGGTGCAGATAAGTCAGATGGCCATAAGTTCCCAGTGCTTTGGCAATATCTTCACCCAATACCCGGATATAAGTGCCTTTAGAACAGGTAATATCCAGCGTAATACTGTTTTCGGTAAAGGATAAAAGCTCAATCGCTAAAATTGTAATCGGACGTGCTTCACGCTCAATCTCGATACCTTTGCGCGCCAGTTCGTATAAAGGACGGCCTTCTTTTTTCAAGGCAGAATACATCGGCGGCACTTGCTGGATATCCCCGATAAACTGTGCCAATGTGTCCTGAATCAAGGCTTCCGAGAGTTCAGGAACTGCTTTTTCCAGAAGTACCTCGCCTTCCACATCACCCGTGGTGGTGCTATGTCCCAAAAACACGGTCGTCTGATAACGCTTGACCGAATCTAATAAATAATGCGAAAACTTGGTCGCCTCCCCCAAACACACGGGCAATAAACCGGATGCCAACGGATCCAGCGCACCAGTATGGCCGGCTTTTTGTGCACGGTACAACCAGCGGACTCTTTGCAATGCAGCATTGGAACTGATGCCCAAAGGCTTATTAAGCAGGAAGACACCACTAAGATGACGACGCTGAATTTTAGGAGATGATGCTTTCATGGCAAAAAATCAGACATTTTATAAATTGGCGCCATGGTAAAACCCTGCGAGAGGATTTACAACTTTTCTATAGTCTCTAATGATTTTTATGGCATATTGAGCCGGCTTGAACATCTAAAAGCTTTAATATCTAAAAATAATGAAATAACGAGAAAATAGGTGCATAGGATATGCAGAAATATAAAATATGGATCATTCTGGCGTTGCTGGTGCTATGCATCCTCACACTGATCTTATGGCTGTCTCCAAAAGGAAATACCCAGGCAGATACCGGGACAAAAACGCCTGTAACCGAAACTCAGGCAGAGCAAACCGCACTCTTGGTCAATGGCCCTGTCAATGCAGCCTTCCCCAGTGCCAGCCAGCAAGATACCGAAATTAATTGTCAGATGCAGCTAGACGCCAGCAACCGTCTGATTGTGAATGAACAGACCCGCAACTGTTTTGAATATTTTATTACCCAGTTCGGTGAAAAAAATCTGCAGCAGATCCAACAGGATTTTAAAGCCTATATTCGCCAGAATCATAAAGAGCCTGCACTCTCGCAAATTCTGGATTTATGGGATCGTTATCTCCAGTACCGTCAGGGCTTGGGCCAGCTCACTGCACCGGCCGGGCTAAATCAGGAAGATCCTGCCTATTATCGCAGTATCTATAACAGTACCCAGAATTTGCGCCAGCAATACTTTTCCAAGTATGAAATCGAAGGCTTGTTCGGTACAGAAGATGCCTATCATGAATATACCCTGGACCGGATGAGTGTACTGGCAGACAAAAGCTTAACGGAGACTGAAAAAGCGCAAAAGCTCAAAGCACTGTTTCAGCAGCTTCCGCAGGACTGGCAGGAAAATTTGGAACAACTGAATAAACTGGAAGATCTGCGCAAACTCACCGCTGATATTAAAGCCCGTGGTGGTTCCCGTGATGAAATCCGGCAGATGCGGATAAATCTGGTCGGTGCTGAAGCAACACAACGTCTGGAACAACTGGATGTGCAACGCAGCGACTGGAAAAACCGGGTGACTGGCTATTTAGATGAACGGGATCAGATTACCCAGTCCGGCATGTCCGATACTGCCAAACAGCAAGCCATTGCCCAACTTCGCAGCAAACATTTTAATACACCGCAAGAACAGCTGCGGGTAGAAACCTTTGAACAGGTTCATGATCAGGGAGCCAAGCTGCCCTTTGCTGACTAAGCCTAAAAGCCATCACCTGTTGATGGCTTTTTTATAAATGCCCTTTTGATAACTTTATATTTTTTCTCAAAATGATCTTTTATAGTTGTTTCTAAATATTTCGAATTTACACAAAATAACTTAGACAAATTTCAATTATTTCAAAGACTTTTTATTTAAATACATCTGCAAATAAAACACATACTTACAATGTAAATTCCTCCTGTCCTGCATGTCCCCAAATGACATGGTTTTAGACCTCTGAAGTGAAAAAATACCGCTTCATTAAAAGAAAATTTGCTTAGCCACTGAAGGCCGAAACTGTATTTTCATCGTCTGATTTGTGGCTTGCGACACTCTACAAAAAGCAATGATTGCTTGAATAAAGATAGAATTAAAAAAGGGACAGCTATGCATACTTTCAGCAAGACAGCCCAGTTACTGACTGTGGCTTTAGCGACTACTCTGGGATTCAGTTTTTCTGCACAGACTCAGGCTGCAGCGAGTGCAACACAAGTCATCGAAAAGAGTCGGTCTGACTATGCCAAGACCAAATATCCGATCTTGATGGTGCATGGCTGGCTAGGCTGGTCACGCATTGGCACCGATAGTATCGGGCTGGATTACTGGTATCAGATTCTGCCAGATATGGCACGTAATGGCTCAACCGTCTTTGCGGCACAATTGTCTCCAGCAAATACAACGGCGCATCGCGGTGAACAACTAGTTCATCAGGTTGAAGAGGTTGTGGCAATTACCGGCAAGAAAAAACTGAATTTGATTGGTCACTCTCATGGCGGACCAACAGTGCTGTATGTTGCAGCGACCCAGCCGCAGTATATCGCCTCTATTACTGGCGTTGCAGGAACCTACCATGGCTCCAAAGTGGCAGATGATATTCAGAACAATAGCCTGACGCGTACCGCCTTTAACATTTTAGGTGATTATATTATTGGTCCATTGATTGCACTGGGTCAGTTTAAGCCTGAACTGGAAATTGATTTTGATGCTTCCATGAAATCCCTGACCCAGACCGGCTCAAATACTTTTAATGCCACAGTGGCACAACAGGTAGTCAAAGATGGCGTATTGGCGTCCACAGAAAACTGCAATAAAAATTTAAAACAGAAAGATAGTAAAGGCATTCATTATTATTCATGGACGGGTGTGGCCCAAGCCACCAATGCCCTGGATATTGATACGATCCTGATGCAGCTCGGCCCTTTATCTTATGGCAGTAAAGACAATGATGGCATGGTTTCACGTTGTAGTGCGTTCATGGGCAAGGTGATTCATGACCAGTACAAACTCAATCATACGGACCTGGCCAATATGATGTTTGGTCTGAAAGGCGTGTTTGCACCAGATCCGGTCGCCCTCTACCGCCAGCATGCCAACCGACTCAAATTAGAAGGTTTATAACCCCAGAGTGCCTGTATTTTCAGCTGAAATATAGGCTTTTTTTCTGGTTCTTTTTATTTGACCTATCCGCGATCGGGAAGCTGCAATGAAAAAAATAATATCTTACTTAAGCTTTTTGCTACTGGTTTCCCTATTAACTGGCCCTTTGCAAGCCTCGGCATTACAGGAATATAAAAGCAATTTTGTCCTCTCGAGTTATGCCAAGACAAAATACCCGTTGGTCTTTGTTCATGGTTTTGGTCTAGGTTTGAACCGGATTGGAACAGATCACATCGGTTTAGATTATTGGTATCAGATTCCCCAAGACCTGAGCCGGCATGGTGCACGGGTGTTTTCTGCCGAATTGTCTGCTGTTGCGTCCAATGAACTGCGCGGTGAACAGCTCTTGATGCAAATTGATGAAATACTGGCACTGACGGGCCAGAAGAAAGTCAATCTGATTGGGCATAGCCAAGGTGGCCCAACAATTCAATATATCGAGGGCGTTGCACCGCATAAAGCCGCCTCTTTAACCGCCATTGCCGGGGCGATGCAAGGCACCCCGGTTTTTGTCAATGCCAGCCAGACGCCACTGCTTGAACCCTTTATCCATGCCATTGGTACAATTTTGGGCCATAGCATGAATCTGGTTACAGCTAACCAGTATCCGGTCAGTATTATCGAGGCACTGCAAGCCATGAATCCAGAGGCGATTCAGGCCTTCAATGTGAAATATGGCTCCTCTGCCATTCCCCAAAACTGTCAGACCCAAGGCAGCAAACTTACATCCAATGGAATTTACCACTATTCCTGGATGGGCAACCGGCAGGCAACCAATTCCTTGGATGCGATAGAGTCTACAGTCGTGACTTTAGGTAGCAGTTTCCTGAAAGGAGAAGCCAATGATGGTGCTCTACCGCTGTATAGCGGACGTTATGGCCAAATCATTCGTCAGGACTATGCCCATAACCACTTTGATGAAGTAAACCAGTTTTTTGGTATTTTGGGCCCTTTCGCGCAGGATCCGGTCGCACTGTATCGCCAACATGCCAACCGGCTCAAGCTGCAAGGCTTATAAATCACTTATTTTATGAATAGATCATCTTTATTAATTAAAAAAACTTAGGAAACTGAGTCCCTGCTACATAGGGGAACTTTAGGCAACTGGATGAGGATCATCCCGTTAAAACAACAAAAGTGAGGAAAATATAATGAAATTCGGAATATTAATCACCGGCCTGCTGCTGGCAGGTACATGTCTCAGCACCCAGGCATCCACCCAGGCCAGTCAGGTCACAGCAAAAGCCAGTTCACAATATGCCAAGACCCAATATCCGATTGTCTTTGCACATGGTATGGCGGGTTTCATCCGGATCGGTACTGACCAGTTTGGACTGGATTACTGGTATCAGATTTTACCGGATCTGGCGCGTAATGGCGGTAATGTCTGGGCAACACGTGTCTCGCCTTTTAACTCATCGGAAATTCGGGGTGAGCAACTTTTAGAGCAGGTAAATGAAATTCTGGCCATTACCGGTGCAAAGAAAGTCAATCTGATCGGTCATTCCCATGGCGGCCCGACCATTCGTTATGTCGCAGGTGCAGGGAATGGAATAGTCGCTTCCCTGACTTCTGTCGGTGCTCCGCATAAGGGCTCCCCGGTTGGAGACCTGATCCTGCAAGCAGAAGGTACACCGATACAAGGGCCTTTAGTCGGTGGTATCAACCTGGTGTCTAAGGCCATCACCTGGGCACAAGGGTTGGATCCGAACAGTTTCCCGCATGATTCTCTGGCCGGTGGTAGCAGCCTGACCCTGGCAGGATCCGCTCAATTCAACCAGAAATATCCGCTCGGTATGCCAACCACCGCCTGCGGTGAAGGTAAGGAAAAAGACGGTGATATTCGTCATTATTCATTTACCGGTATAGGTCAAGTCACCAATCCGCTCGATCCTGATTCAGCCTTGACAGTTACAGCTCTACTCATTGATGGCGGCAAGGAAAATGATGGTCTGGTCTCCCGCTGTAGTGCCAAATTCGGTAAAACCATTCGGGATAACTACAACTGGAACCATCTGGATGAAGTGAACCAGTTCCTCGGATTAAAAAATATCTTTGCTCCAGACCCAGTCGATGTTTATCGCCAGCATGCCAACCGGCTCAAATTGCAAGGCCTGTAATTCAATCTCATCCCTGTCATCCCAATGCACAGGGATTTTCTAATTTTTAAACCGCCAAAATGGAACTTTATGAAAATTAGAACGCATTTTATAACCTTATGCTGCGTATTATTTGCGGGCCAATATGTGCAGGCTTCCAATTTGCAGCAAGCAGAATCCAGATTTGTCGTGTCCAATTATGCAAAAACACAATACCCGATTGTATTTGCACATGGCATGGTCGGCTTTAATCGAATTGGTTTTGATGCCTTAGGCATGGATTATTGGTATCAAATTTTGCCAGATTTAGCCCGTAACGGTTCAACTGCCTTTGCCACCCGCATCTCACCTTTCAATTCCAGCGAAATCAGAGGTGAACAATATGTGGAGCAACTGAAAGAAGTCATGGCAATCACCGGCGCCAAAAAACTGAATTTAATTGGTCATAGTCATGGTGCGCATAGCGTGCGTTATGCAGCCGGGGTGATACCGCAACATGTAGCCTCCGTGATGACTGTGGGGGGTGCCAACCAAGGCACCATTGTCGCCTCTGATGTCATGCGACTTGCTAATCAAACCGGAACATCTGAACTGCTCAATACCCTGATCAGCAGTTTTGGCAACGTCATCATGTGGGCACAAGGCTTAGACAGTCAAGCTTTCCCACATAATACTCTGGCAGCAGGACACAGCACGTCGATTGAAGGCACAGCCGAATTTAACCAACGCTTTAAACTCGGGCTTTCGCTGAGCCCATGTGGTGAAGGCAAATATACAGACCAAGGCATTGCACTGTATTCAATGACGGGCAATCAACCCGTGACTAATCCCCTAGATGTCAGTGATGCAGCCATGAAAGCCTTGGATCTACTTTCTGCAAGTAAGGCTGGCGCGAACGATGGAATCGTGTCGGTATGTAGTGCCAAATTTGGTAAAACGATTCGTGATGATTTTCAATGGAATCATCTGGATGAAATCAACTTGTTATTTGGCATCAAAGGTACCTTTGCACCTGATCCGGTTGCTGCCTATCGTCAACATGCCAACCGTTTAAAACTACAAAGTTTATGATTTTTATAAAAATAGCCAGATATAAAAAATGCGCCCAAAGGCGCATTTTTTTACTCGTATAAAGCTTAAAATTAAGCTTTAGTTTTACGAGCTGGTAATTTTTCACGAATACGTGCAGCTTTACCAGACAATTCACGTAGGTAGTAAAGTTTAGCACGACGAACGTCACCACGACGTTTCACTTCGATACCAGCAACGATTGGAGAGTGAGTTTGGAATACACGCTCAACGCCAACACCGCTAGAAATTTTACGTACTGTGAACGCAGAGTTCAAACCACGGTTTTTCTTAGCAATTACAACGCCTTCGAACGCCTGTAAACGCTCACGGTCGCCTTCTTTTACTTTAACTTGAACAATAACTGTATCACCTGGTGCAAAAGCAGGGATGTTTTGTTTCAATTGTGCGTTTTCAATTACTTGAACTAAAGGATGCTTACCGCTCATGGGGTATCTCCAATATGTGCGAGTCAGAAGAGGTCTGATCATCGCTGGGTATAGAGGCTAAAGCGCATACACCCGATTATCTTTCCCTTTATAGTTGACCATCTCAACCATAAAGAGCCTATTAAAGAATACTTAAATAATTTTAAGTACTTGCTTGAAGATAGAAATGATTACTCATCAATATCTTACAAATCTTTTAGCCATTTTTTCTGCTGCTTGGTCAGCTCGACTTTTTCCACCAACTCTGGGCGGCGTTCAAGTGTACGCTGATATCGCTGCAAAAACCGCCATTTTTCAATATTGGCATGATGCCCGGACTTTAACACCTCAGGCACATCCAAACCTTCAAAATGATCTGGCTTGGTATATTGTGGGCAATCTAGAAGACCATCCACAAATGAGTCTTGCACGTGTGACTGTTCATCAGACATGGCACCCGGAAGTCTCCGGATAATACTGTCCAATAAAACCATCGCAGGCAGTTCACCACCCGACAAGACGTAATCTCCAATTGACCATTCCTGATCAACGTATTGCTGGATCAAACGTTCATCGACGCCTTCATAACGTCCGCACAGTACGATGATTCCGTCATATTTGACAAAATCCTGTACCGCAGTTTCGTTTAAGGTTTTTCCTTGCGGTGACATATACACCACAGGAACCTGAACTGCACCCGCTTGCCTTGCAAGCTCTTTGGCATGCTGGATTGCTTTTGCCAGAGGCTCAGCCATCATCACCATACCCGGACCACCACCGAATGGACGTTCATCCACGCGTTTATAGTTGCCCGTCGCATAATCGCGAGGATTGATGCAATGAATTTGCATCAACTCACGTTTTGCTGCGCGCCCGCTAATCCCATAGGCTGTAATCGCTTCAAACATTTCAGGAAAAAGCGTAATGACTGCAAAAAACATCGCAGACTCCCGTATTTCCGAAAAATTCTTAGTAGTCTACGCCCCAATTGACGTAGATACGACCAGCTTCAAGATCAACGCGTTGCACCACATCTTTATGCCATGGGATCATTCGCTCTTCGCCATCGATGCTGTCGGCAGTTGCGCGAACCACCATCACATCGTTAGCACCTGTCTCAAACAGCTCAAAAATTTGACCGAGATTGACTTCTTGCTCTTCATCGTCCAGACCTAACACAGTTAGACCTTTTAAATCAGACCAATAGTACTCATCTACGCCTGCTTGAGGCAGTTGCGATTTAGAGATCCAGACATTGGAGCCAACCAGTTCGTCTGCACCAGTGCGATCACTCACACCTTTCAGCGAAACAACCAGGCCTTTACCATGTGGTTTCCAACGTTTTACATCGACAATTTGCCAACCTGCTTTGGTCTCAATGTACCAAGGCAGATAGTCAAATATGTTGCTCATAGGTTCTGTATTGGAATAGACCCAGAGCCACCCATTTAATCCATATGCTGAACGCAACTGTCCAATCTGAATACGATCTTCGGGAACATTCTGTGTTGGTGTCATGGGCAAGCTACTACCTAATTTATAGAAAAATTATGCAGCAACTGCAGCTTTTTTAGCTTGAGCAGCTAAAGAAGCAACACGATCAGAAGGTTGAGCACCTTGAGAAACCCAGTGAGCAAAACGTTCAGCATCTAAACGAAGTTTCTCTGCTTTACCTTGAGCTGTAGGGTTGAAGAAACCGATACGTTCGATGAAACGACCGTCACGTGCATTACGGCTATCAGTCACAATGATTTGATAGAACGGACGTTTTTTAGCACCACCGCGTGCAAGACGAATAACAACCATGATAGAACCTTATAGTTTTTACGGATTATCCTTGTACCGACCATCGATACAGCTCAAACCCCTTTCATAGAGGGCAGTATTTTACTTGAACTTTGCCCTGAATGAAAGATCAAAAAGTGTTTGGCTACAATTTTGAATTTACTTGTCTGTCCATCCTAAACATAACCCTGTTGCATCATCTTTGCTCTTGTACCAACATTGGGTACCACTATGAGTCAGGGTTAATGCACCATCATTTTTTTGAATACCTGTGGTTATAGGAGTAGCTGTTAATGTCCATGATGAATCAGGAGCATTTGTTATAGTTAAATTATAATAAGCCGATCCAGTTCTAGGTGAAACTGTTTTGCCATACACCTCAGGATTAGTAAGTGGATTAGCTGCATAACCCAGAGTTGTATTATTTTTTCCATAATCTCCATTTGCTAATTTATAAGATTGTAGTTTTTGTGCTATTTCCATCATCGTACTTTGAGTTTCCATACGATTTTTTTGTTTTACATAACTTTGATAAGATGGATAAGCCACAGAAGCCAGAATAGCTAAAACTGCCACAACAATCATAACTTCAATAAGTGTAAAGCCCTTAATCTTACTCATTATTATTTCCATTCCTTGGTATTTGCACCACAATTCGTACTAGTAATACCCAACGAATCTTTAGTCATACACTTTATTCCTCTAGAATCCAATAAAAGATATTCAGAATTTCTAAGCGCACTACCTCTAGTTTGATTGGGAATAGCAATCATTTTCCAGCCCTGCCCAATTGTAGAGTCTTCTAAGGCCTTAGTTGAATCGTTAATATCAACAATCTTGATTTGATAGTTGTAGTTACTTGCAGAATCATATGGAATATTGACCTCTCCTTTTGTTGAGGTTTGATGCTCCGGAATATAACCAGCATAACTTAATTGCTTTCCTTTGTAATTTTCTAAACGCTCAGCAATTTTAAGCATTTCTGACTGTGCCTTTGATTTATTCGCTCTCGCGATGTAAATTTCATAGCTTGGAATAGCGATTGCTGCAAAAACTGCAACAATCACTACTACAATCATCAACTCAATTAAAGTAAAACCTGTATTTTTAATTTGAGGTTTGATCATCGTTATCTTCCTCACCATTCAAACCAACGTACAGGTTTAATTTTTCTATATTGACTATAGGTATAAGTCTTTTGCTCAGTAGGCACTGTATTGTTATTATTACAATTACCCACACACATCTCCTTAGTTTCAGGATTAGGATTTACTAATATTTGTTTTCGGGGATCATTAGAAGTAGGACCAAAATTTGGGCCTACAATTCCTAGATAATCTTTTTTCAAATAAGCAGCACACTCTCCATAAGGCATACATATACGATAAATCGTTGAAAGACCTCTTACTCCACCAGTACAACTATTTGCTACTTCCCCAGTAGCAGTAGCTTTTGGATCATACAAAGAAACATATAGATCACCGCCTTTAAGATCCAACTCCTCATATGCTCTTGCATAGTTACCGGAGTCGGTAGATCTCAATTCAAATGCCCACCCCTTTAACATTTTATTTTTGATACTTGTAATATTAGCTGAGCTAATCTGTGCGGTAGCAGTTTTCCCAAGTACACCTGATTTAGCTAAATCACCATATTGAATAATTGCAGAAGGGGTATAATTAGTTGCTAAAGTATTGCTAACTACATCTCGGTCGATAATACCGTAAACCTTATTTTTTGCTTTCTCTTCTTCAAGTGGGAAACTTCGATTACCTGATCCTGCTGTCAACAATACAAATCGCTCTTGCCCTTCATCAAATACAGCCACAGACAAACGCTCATAGAAACGAGGAACAAATAGTGTGGAACCTCTTCCTGTCTGTAGGTTTGCAATAGTCTGAACACGAACTGCTAAATTGCTATCTACATTTGTAGAGATTTGGTTCGCATTATTTAAATCGACTCTGAATATTTGCCCACCTAAATCTGCAAAATAGATAACATCAGTTAAACCATCTGCATCATAGTCCAATACAGTAGGTTGACCCACAACACTATAACGAATATCAGAATTCTGTGTATATTTATGACTTTGAGTAATGTCTGAAGTATCTGCACTTGTCATCCAGAGTAAAGAACCATTGCTTGCATCTACAATATATAATGCGTTCCCTCTCGTAGAGGTGGTAGGTTCAACATAACTACTTGCAGGTTTCTCATAGATAGACTGATCATATCCTCCACCAAAAATTAATACTCTTTTCTTCTCCCCTTTAACCCGTACATTGGCAATTGTAGGTTTAGACCAGATTTGTGCCATACGCGAAAAACCTGGTGTAGCCGGAGTATTATGAAATAATAAAGATGGTGCAGAAGGTGTACTTATATTCAGCCCATAGAGAGCCTCTCCACCCATTCGTAATCCACCATAAATATTCATTTTATCTGCTTCATATTTCGCAGTAGTTACTGCCCCACTAGTTACAGTAGTAACCTTAAAGGTATTATCAGCTGTCCAAGGAGCATCCACGCCATATTTAATACCATTTGCAGATATTGCATTTTCACTAGCTAATGTTTCAGGCTGATTTACTAATATTTCTTTGGGTATAAAGACGGATTGTTCCTTACCACTGATAGCATCAACAATATGTAAACCACCTTCAATTGAACCATAAATTACATATTCATCCCTACTAGTTACTTTATTATTTAAAATATTGATATCTGATGACTTAGTGACAACTAATGGTTTTGAATGTACAACCCCTCCTAAGAAGCGATAAGGATCTGTAGGATGTGCTATAGCGTTCAAGGTTGCTTTATTTAAATTTACTGGTTCAGCCTGATATCCTAGATACTTAAGTAAGGCTTTACGAACATCTGCAGAGAAATCGCTTGGGGTTCCTATCTTGTCATTATTAGGAATATCCTCAGCAAGGTTATCTTTAGTAACTTTCTTGATATTCCCATTTGATAACACATAGACATTACGGTTGCTATTTATATTACTTATTGCATCATTAGCTACCAAACGCGAGGATGGAACAGGGATTTTATTCCATGCCCCACCTATATTTATTGGACTATTATCACCTGCCGTATTTGACCATAGGTCTTTTGCTAAAGGATTAATTTCTTGAGAAGAAGTGTAAAGTGTATTACCACCAGTCGCACTGTCACTCAATGTTCCATTATAAACATAATATTTTTTCAGGTTTCCTAACCAAGTTACACGGGTAGGATCCTGTAGTGGTTGCAACATCGGGAAGAAACCAGTATTCATGGCCTTCGTTTGATCAAGAGGGTCTTTAGGTATACTTATGACTCCAAGGTTAGATGGTTTAAACTCTACCTGCAACCCGCTTAGGAATTGCGTCATACTACTAATAATATCTTCTGAATTTGATGCCTGATAAAAACCGCCAGTCCCATAATCAGAAGTTCCCCATAAACAGGAGTTTTGAATATCTTTGGAAAGCCCCGATGCATTACAATTATAAGTCCCATCTGCATTTTTCGAGATATCGGCAAAAGAACTCCCGAAGCCGATCACAGCAGTTTGAATTTGCACTCCTTGCGGATTACTTTTATTCATGAGTGCTTTTGAGTACTCACCAATACATTCCCAAGCTGAATTATTTCGATCCGATGACCCAGTTGATGAAAGACTGGAACTACAATTGTTTGCCATACTTATAGCATTAGTACCATCACTCTTTTTGAGTGTTAGATGCATTAAATTTCTGATAGCTTTGGGTTCTGTACCATTTGGATAACCATCGGTAAGGAAATAAATCCCATTGCCACTACAAGTTGAATTAGCGACAGCAGGGCTTATATAGTTTGAATCATTTTCAATATCTGTAAGAGTAGAATAAGTGGTATGCGCTGTCGTATTAGAATAATTTCCTGAGCCTGAAATATATTTACCGATATTTGAATAACCACTATAGACTGAATCCGTTCCATTAGTAATGGGATGTTGTTGATCTGTTATCTCTGCATAAACTGCTGAATCAAAAAAACCACTATAGCGAGTTATGATATGACCTTGATTTAACAAATTTTGCTGAGTTTGATTAGTAGTATTTTGCCAACCATTTCCTGCAAACTCTGAAATTAGTGCTCCCAATCCACCTGAATTACACTTTTTATAAGCATATCCATTTTCACTAATAAGAGTAGAAGCTCCCCATTTTGTACACTCCAACCAGCCGAGTACAGGAGAATAAGCATACTTATCTTTATATATAGGTATATTTTCTGTAGTAGTCCCACTAGTCTTAGTACCCATCATATAAGCGCCAGCTTCTGCATACGCGGCAGCCGTTGGCGTACCCCCAGTTGCTTTTAAACCGGCAACAAAATTTTTTAAATCTGTAACATGAGTAGGATCACTCATCGCTTTTGCCGGTATAGAAACAATACCTTTTTGCCCTTTACCTTCGTATGAATAATAACCTGCCCCCAATTTAATTCCAGATAATGCTCGACTATTTAGCAAAGTAAACATGGCATCTTTTAAACGTGTTAAACGGTCATAACATTTATACCCTGTATCTATTTTAACGCAATCATTTTGAATGCGTTTCTTATATGTATCTGTATTTGCTAATTTATTATAGTCAGTATTACTTATTGTAC
Organism: Acinetobacter lwoffii; assembly: GCF_015602705.1. Classification (NCBI taxonomy): domain Bacteria; kingdom Pseudomonadati; phylum Pseudomonadota; class Gammaproteobacteria; order Moraxellales; family Moraxellaceae; genus Acinetobacter; species Acinetobacter lwoffii. Next base: position 373,548 of record NZ_CP059081.1, on the reverse strand, counting down.
AATAATATTTTTTATATACTGGCGAAGTACCTGAATCTTCATTAGAAACTGCTTTACTACCTCCGTTTCCATTACGATCTACAACACATATATTGTAATCATCCTGCAAACTCATACTCGAGCCACCGTATCCAGCACCCCACCCCATACTTCCTGAGGTATCTAGCATCATAAAAATACTGGTCTTACCAGAACTATTTCCTTGATAAATACTTAAATCGCTGGCATAACTCCCATTCATACAGCCGAAAAGTAGAACAGGAGATAAGGCCATTATTTGATATTTAGTTTTCATGACTACCCCTTATTTAAATGTTTGATTTCGATTCATTTAATCGAACAATATACTCAGCCACTTGTGTATTTAATGGAACACCCAATTTATTTAAACATTCATGTAAAGTCTCTATCTTTACTTGCCCTAAGGTAGTATCTGCACGATTTTTTAATAATGAGTCATCCATTAATCTATTTCTTAGACATACATTCATGTCGGCAATACTCGCTGATGTCATAGCAGGAGCAAACGAGGTAACTGTGACTCTTACTCGTTTAGTATTAGTATTAGTAGAATCTTTTGGATCCCCGCCTTTATTGACATATTCAAAGCGATTAACTTCAATAGCAGGATCATCCGGACTTACAACAGCAACTTGGGTTACAATTGCCTTGCGGCTTATAGAGAACATAGAAGTTGGATCGCAAAATGCATTAATATTTCCTGATTCTGCAGTCGATTTAGCTTCAATAGAATTTTTTGCTTTTCTTTCTATAATCCTAAAATCACTTAGATTAAAAAATAAATTATTTTTTACCTTACTTTTATTTACTTCTACTTCAGTTGGCTTAAAACACAATTGTAATTCTTTACCTTCATTACCATCGAGTAAAACATGCCCCACTGGAGTTCCAGCTAAATTTTCTGATTCATTTGTATTAAAGTTTTTTTCTAGATGATCTAATGCAACATCAGAAGTTTGCATTAATAAAGTTTGAACCTGTGCATTAGTTGCGATTTTTAAACTAAAAATACTGTTACGTATTGCGTATAAACCAATAATAGTAATTAATACTAATAATATTAATACCGTAATAAGTGTTGCACCTGTCTGGTAATTAGAACGATTTATCATTGAATAACATCTCCTAATCCACCATTACGCAAAGCAACTGTAGTGGTATATACATGTCGCATATAACCATCACTTGGCGCAGTTATCGTTTTATCCAAAACAACAAAACTGTTTTTATTTGACATTGCCACTTTTTCAGATGATCTAACCAGCCAGCCTAAATTTATCCCTATAACAGCTGGCCGATGTTTAACACTAGCCGTGATAGCGATATTGTTATATTCATCTATTCCAAGAGTACGAGTTGAGCCGTTATTATTCCTGACAATTAGCTGTACTCGCATGTACTCAACATTTTTAGCAATCATTTCACCCGGATTTGTCGCATAGCTTCCGGTAAGCGTATTTACCGCTGAAATTGTGGTTGACTCATACGTTTGAGGAACAATCTCCCCCGTCGCAATAAACATTGCATCGGAGCAATTCAAATTTGCTTCATCCTTACCAGAAACTTTATTTATATAATATCTTTCAATTACATACCAACCTTTAGAATGAGTGGTAGCTGTCTTAATAGGTCCCTTCACTTTTTGACCAGTGCATGTAAACATATTCTGGGGAGCTTGATAAATTATTACCAACTGATCACTTTTTAAATAGCTATCAAATGCACTATCGTTATTTAAATTAGATGAAACTAAGTTACTTCCACTTAATAAAGATGTTCCTATTTTTAATCCCTTTAAATTTCCATCTGCCAAAGGAGTAGCTGATCCACTAGTTTGATTACTTAGAACAATTCCTCCATAAAGTGACTCATCATTCATTGCACCTGCATTACCGTGATTCGCCAATCTAATATTCTTAGTCACATAGTTGACAGCAAAAACTCCACTATCTTGTAATGAAGATGCTGAAGTCTGAATGCGATAATTCACTTGTCCACTAATCAATAGTTGAATAGCCACCGCCACCAGAATCAATCCGAGAGTGATAGCAATCATGAGTTCTATAAGGGTAAAACCTGATTGATGAGTAATTTTCATTAATATGCCTCCAACACCAAGCAGTTTGAGTCACTCACATATTTACCATCTGTTTTTAAACATGCATTCTCAGGTGTTTCAGCTTCCGAACTTGCTTTAGCATCCGTAATTGCCTCAGTGTCATTCCATGCAGCAATTAAGCACAATCTTTTTTGGCTTTCTGATGTATTCAAACAATCGATCACCCCCAAAGTAATATCTTTAGTCAAGGCTGCATCACCATATTGTTTTAAATCATATAAAGCTTGATCGTCTGCATCACATCCATTGCTACAATCAGGCAAATCCTCTGGTATTGCTTCCTTATAATCTCCATTCGGATTTAATCTAATTTTTTCTGCCAACCCATTTAAAATAATCAGAGCATCCGATCTTTTCATTGATTCTTCAGTCGCAGTAGTTGCTCTAACTTGTAAGGCCGCATAACCCAGAATTGCAATTGCCAGAATTAGCATCGCTACTAACACTTCCATCAGTCCCACACCTTTCTGATAATGACTATTTATCATTAGCATGCAGCTCCTTGAGAAATATCTACAGTTCCAGGAATGCTAACTGATAAAATATAAGACCCGACTGAAGAACATAAAGTAATAGTTTTAGTACCATTTAAATTTCCTCTAGATGAAAAAACAAAGCTGTCATCCGAGGTATTCTTTAAAGTAATTTTCTTTTCCACATTTACAATAAAAACACTAGTGTTTTTGAGAGAGTTTGTCATGCTAGAGTAATTAGTTAAATGTGCTCCACATACGCTTTCAGTTACTGCACTAGCAGACTTATTGATCGATGTGCAGAGGACTGTTTCATTTCGATTTAATACAGCTCGGCTTCTAGCTTCCTTTAAAGTATCTCTTATATTGTAAGCTGTAGTTTTGAGATTTTCTTTTATCAATAAATTCCCAAACGAAGGAGCAGCTATACTTGCAACAATCGCCAACACCGCAATCGTCACCATCAGCTCAATTAAGGTAAATCCTTTTTCTTTCTGCATGCTGCCCCCAAACTAAAACTTTAACCCAGTTAAAATAATACATATTAAAGTTACAAAACCTACACAATTAGAGATAAATGGCATAAAAAAACAGATAACTGCAAAAAGCAGTTATCTGTTTTAAAAAAACTATAAATCAGGTGATAAGTGCGTCACATCTTAAGCTTGAGTGACTGGAATACGCAATTCTTTCGGTAAGCTAAAAGTAATATTCTCTTCTCTTCCATCTAATTCGTGCGGTGCCTGCGCACCCCAGTCCTGTAACCGCTGAATGACCTGCTTAATCAGAATTTCCGGTGCTGACGCGCCTGCTGTTACCCCAATCTGGATATTTTCTGCAAACCATTCCTGTTTGAGCTCATCGGCATTATCAACCAGATAAGCAGATTTACCCATACGTTCAGCCAGTTCACGCAAACGGTTTGAGTTAGATGAATTTGGTGAACCCACAACTAAGACTACATCACAACGTTCAGCCAGATCGCGCACTGCATCCTGACGGTTTTGCGTAGCGTAGCAAATATCATCTTTACGCGGGCCTTGGATCATTGGGAATTTTTGACGTAAGGCATCAATCACTTTCGCCGTATCATCAATTGATAAAGTGGTTTGAGTGACAAATGCTACTTTTTCAGGATTTCGCACAGTTAACGCAGCAACGTCTTCTTCGTCTTCTACTAAATAGATATCACCGCCATTTTTCTTGTCATATTGGCCCATGGTACCTTCAACTTCTGGGTGTCCCTCATGCCCAATCAGAATGGCTTCCACTCCTTCGCGTGCATATTTCGTCACTTCAATATGTACTTTAGTGACCAACGGGCAAGTCGCGTCAAAAACTTTTAAACCACGGCGTTCAGCCTCAAGCTGGACGGCTTTCGAAACACCATGTGCACTAAAAATCACGATATTATCGTCAGGCACTTCATCCAGCTCATCAACAAAAATTGCACCACGCTGGCGTAAGTCATCGACCACAAATTTGTTGTGCACCACTTCATGACGCACATAAATTGGTGGGTTAAAGCATTCTAGGGCACGGTTCACGATCGCAATGGCACGATCCACACCAGCACAGAAACCACGCGGGTTGGCTAAAACAATTTCCATAGAATCCTCAATACTCACTCAATTTATGCTGCAACAATTGAAATAAATGTAAAACAATCGACGTACAACTATTTAGTTTAAAGTCGCTCTACTCTAAAATAGAGAAGATATTTTATCATATCAGGAAAAATATCATGTCGGGTCTCTTGTTTGTCGTTTCTGCTGCGTCTGGAACAGGCAAAACATCCCTCGTTAAAGCATTACTTGAACGTGTCAACAATCTTCATGTTTCTGTTTCTCATACGACACGCGGTCAACGACCTGGCGAACTCGATGGTGTGCATTACCACTTCTCTACCAAAGAAGATTTTCTCAATCTGGTCAATGAAGGTGGCTTTATTGAATATGCTGAAGTCTTTGGTAACTATTATGGTACTGCGCAAGCGACTGTAAAAGAACAACTGGCTAAAGGTCATGATGTCCTGCTCGAGATTGACTGGCAGGGTGCACAGCAGGTCCGTCGCTTATTTCCTGAATCAAAACAAATCTTTATTCTGCCACCAAGCCAGTTTGACCTGCGTGAACGCCTGTCTAACCGCGGCACCGACACGGTGGATGTGATCGAACATCGTCTCAGCTGCGCGGTAGAAGATATGCAACAATATAGCAACTTTGACTATATTATTATCAATGATGACTTTAATAAGGCGCTGCATGACCTGGAAGCGGTCATTATCGCTAACCGCTTGACCTTGTCGCAACAGGCCAACCGTCATGAAAAACTGATTCAGCAGCTCATCACACCAACTGAACAGTGATTAAAACTTGAGTCTATAGACAAAGCCTTTTATACTGTGCAGTCTGTTAAAATTTATTATTCAAACGAGAATTCTTATGGCACGCGTCACCGTTGAAGATTGTTTAGACCATGTAGACAACCGCTTTGAGCTTGTACTAGTGGCAAGCAAGCGCGCGCGTCAATTGGCACGTCAAGGTATTGAACCAACTGTAGAATGGGACAATGACAAACCGACTGTTGTTGCTTTACGTGAAATCGCTTCAGGTCATGTCTCAAAAGATATTTTGAAACAACGTGATCAAGACTATCAAACATCAAGTCTAGACCTTGCACTTTCTGCAAATAATCTAAACTTAGACGGTTTTTCTTTCCAATAAGAGATCGTCACTGAAAAAGCCTAGTTCTAAACTAGGCTTTTTTTGTTATGTGACTTTTATATTTATGCCAGAACGGTTATAACATAAGGGTTAGCTATCAAGTTTGTATTGGTTTTCTGCTCTGTAGCAGCAAAAAACCATCAAGCCAAGAAATTCACATTTCTAGAATGCTTTCAGGTTTTATTTGTAAAAAATTCAGTTGAAAAGGTGTTTTATGCCAGGCCCACAGGTCAGTCAAGCCAAGCAGCAGTTAGAGATCATTATCGATGCGTATTTAAGTGAAAGCGATGTCGAACGTGTGCTTGCGGCCTGTGATTATGCAGATATGGCGCATGACGGGATTGTGCGTAAAAGTGGTGAACCCTATATTCTGCATCCGATTGCGGTCAGCTGTATCTTGGCGCATATGCGTTTGGACACTGAAACTTTAATGGCTGCCCTGCTGCATGATGTGATTGAAGATACTGAGTTCAACAAAGACGATATTAGCAAGATTTTTGGTTTTACCGTCGCTGAACTGGTCGATGGTGTCACCAAACTGAGTCATTCCAGCGATAAAGAATATAATAAAGCGGCTTCTTTCCGGAAAATCCTGCAAGCGACTCTACAAGATCCACGTGTCATTATCGTGAAACTGGCCGACCGTTATCACAACATGACCACTTTGGACGCACTGCGTCCCGACAAACGCGCGCGTATTGCCCGCGAAACCTTTGAAATTTTTGTTCCAATGGCACGTATTGTCGGCATGAATGAAATGGCCGATAACCTGGAACATCTTTGTTATCAGAATCTAGATCTGGACATGTATAATAATGTGCAGGCCGCCCTGCTGGAAACCAAGCCAAAACGTTGTGAATATCAGGCCAAGTGGGAAAAGAACCTGACCGAACTGCTGCAACAGAATGCCATTCAGGGTCGAATTAAGAAGAAAAATAACAACATTGAGCTACTGCGTCACTTCGTTAAAAATGACATCGATCTACAAGAATTGACTCACAGCCATGCTTTTGAAATTATTTTACAGAGCATTGCGGACTGTGACCGACTGGCAGAAATTCTGACGCAAAGTTTTAAAATCCAGAGTTATGAAGATCATATCCGCCGCCCATTACCGGGAGGCAACCAGTCCTTAATGATGCGTTTGAAAGGCGAAGAGACGACCCTATCGCTTACCATTCAAACAGAACTCATGCGTAAAGCGGCACGTTTTGGCGTCGTGCTCGGTGAAAGTGCTCCTCAGGCCTGCCGCTCTGCGATTCAGGCCTCAATGCAGAATCTGAATGTACTGGTCGATGGTGAATGTGCCAAAACCACTTTCAGTGAACTACTGGACTATTTACATCAGGAAAAAATCTGGGTCTATACCCCACACGGTCATTTACATGAATTGCCGCAAGGCGCCACGGCGGTTGACTTTGCTTATGCCGCGAGTTTATTCCTAGGCAACCATGCGGTTGGTGCAAAAATTAACAATGAAACCAAACCCCTGTCGACTCCTTTAGTCAGTGGTCAGGTGGTCGAAATCATTACTGATGTCCTTGCGACTCCTAATCCGGATTGGCTCAGTTTCATCAATACCCAAAAAGCTCGTCGTGCTATTCAAAATATTCTGCGTGATCAGGATCCAGATGAGCAACGTCTGGTTGGACAACAGGCTCTCAATCGTGCCTTGAAACTATTCCATCGTTCAATTCGCGATCTGACTGAAGCAGACTGGAAGAACCTCTTGGAATGGCGCCATGTTTCCAGCAAGGAACAGCTGTTTGAACAGATTGCAGTCGGTGATTTATTACCGCAACTGGTGGCCAATCATTTATTTGCCCAAGATCAGCATCAGAATATTGCCAGTTCAGATCGTCTGATTCAGGGAACGGAAGGTGTCGATGTCAAATATGCACATTGCTGCAATCCTGTGCTGGGTGATCCGATTCAGGGTCATTTGACCCGTCGCGGTCTGATTGTGCATCGTGCGCGCTGTCATAACCTACTGCATGAACAGCATCAGCATCCAGAAAATATCATGTTGTTGCAGTGGACCTCTGATGATCTGGAAGATATCAGCTTTACTGCCTATCTTAGCATTGACCTGGACATGAATGACGAGCAGATTTCCGACCTGATTTACCAATGCCGTAAAGCGCATTCCGGGGTGGAAATGGTGCGTACTCAGGATGACAAAACCTATGTCAATATCGTGGTGCATAACCGTAAACAGATCGCGCAGATTATCCGCGATTTACGCATGTATTTCGGTTTTCCACGAATTATCCGCCTGGCACAGCCCGTCGTTTTCAGTGAAGCCTCTAAAGCGAGTTAATCATTTAAAACGATAGTGCTTTGATCGGCCGAATTGATCGAATATGATGTATGTCGATGATAAAAGGAGAAATTAATGTCCCGCCAAGTAATCCATACTGAAAATGCCCCTGCTGCGATTGGCACTTATTCGCAAGCTATTCTTGTAGGCGATACCCTGTATCTATCCGGTCAAATTGGCCTGGATCCTTATAGTATGGAACTGGTTGAAGGCATTGAAGCTCAAATTCGCCGGGTGTTTGATAACTTAAAAGCAGTCTGTGAAGCCGCTGGTGGCTCTTTGGCAGATATCGCCAAACTGAATATTTTTCTGACCGACTTATCTCACTTTCAACTGGTCAATCAAATTATGGGGGAGTATTTTGCCCAACCCTATCCAGCACGTGCCGCTTTAGGTGTGGCCGGCCTGCCTAAAGATGCCTTGGTTGAAATGGATGGCATTGTCATAATTAATCAATAAGTTATAAAAATCACTCAGTCCCCACCCTGCAATATCTCATTCTAAATCATGAATCGCTCTTGCGCGGAAATTTAATTAATACTTAGATTTCCGCTCAGGTGGTGTTTTTTTATCTAAATCATCAATCATGATAAAAGCTATTTCAAATGATTTTTATTGACAAACGATAACAATTATCAATAATATTACTTATCTTATTTAATCACTGTGGTTGTGTCCTATGTACGTTTGTCTATGCCGTGGCATTACAGATCAAGACATTAAAGATGCTATTGCAAATGGCGCTGAAAGTTATCGTGATGTCCGCGATATGTTGGACTTGGGAACTTGCTGTGGCCGCTGCGCACCAGAAGCCCGCATGATCATCAGTGATGAGGTTTCACAAATTGCAGCTCGACTGGCTGTTGCAGCATAAATTTAGAAAGATTTCTCCCAATAAGCATAATGAAAAACAATGATCTTTGATCATTACTCCTCCCCCGCCTTTGACTCTGGCGGGTTTTTATTGCCATTCATCTGAGTCTGAATCGATTCGATGTCGATTTTCATTTGCTGTTCCTTGACATCCTCACCTCTCTAAATAGAGCTGATTCCTCCTGCGAGACGCTTATGCCCAAGCGCAAGTATGTTCTTAGCACTATTCAAGTCCCGATCCAGAACACTTGAACAGTTTTCACATTCCCATACTCTTATTCGCAAATCTGCTCTACCTTTCGGACTGCTTGCAGTGACCTCACCACAGCATGAACACATTTGGGTTGTGAAACTTTCACTAACTTCTTCAAACCATACTCCTGCGTTCTCGCATTTATACTTGAGCATGGTCTTGAATGCTGAAAATCCGGTATCCAGAACAGACTTCGCCATCTTGGTTTTCACCAGTTTTTTCGCACTCAGATCGCCTACAACAATTAGTGCATTTTTCTTTATAAGCATTGTACTCGCTTTGTGCAAATGGTCTTTACGACAGTTTGCAATCTTGGCGTGTAATGCACGGACCCGTTTTCTATTTTTCGCTCGTTGAGCAATCCCTAATTTCTGTTCATATTGACGGTAGAACTTGGGATTTGAAATTATCGTACCATCCGAACAAGTGGCTATATCCTTTAAGCCCAGATCAATCCCAATCAAATTAGTCGCAGTCGATTTCTCAATTTTAGGGCTATTCACAACTAAGCAGACATACCAGCGGCCACGCGCATCCTCGACAAACGAACCAGTCTTGATACTGTAATTTGACAGTCCATAGCTATCCCATATTTTAAACTGATGCTTGCCATACTGGATATGGCCATCAGCATACTTGATTGCTACTTTCTTAAAGGGTATCCAACCTAGTGATCTTCTGGCTGGTTTCTTATGACTGACCCGCCATCTTAGTTTGGTCTTCTTGAATTGCTTTCTGCGTATGACTAATTCTTCGGTAATAGCCTGAATGGTTTGACTATGTAACCCACAAAGCCTAGATGTACCTTTCGTATATTCAGCAATATCGTAAGCACTGAGAAATTCACCTTTTCTTTTAAGGTGTTTAAAGCTTAAATCATTGACATAATTCCAGACGAAATTCACTTCAGATGCTAATTGCTCTAATATCTTGGAATGTTTATCTTTAATGCGTAATTTAAGTGTTTTCATGCGATTATTTTATCAATGAAAATAACCAATAGAATATCCAAAGTTAAAAATGTTAATTTGAAACGACATTTCATGTCGTATGGCTTAGGTCACTCATTTATATCCCTGCCTTGAAAACGAGGTTTTACGTTTGATTTGATAAATTACTCGCCATTTGCCCCTGTCTTGCTTTACTATCAGGATTAGAGTGCTTTCTTAGAAAGATAAAACAGGTCCAAATGGAGTTATGCGATGAAAGGCAATCGTGATGTGATTAATCAGCTCAATCAGGTGTTGTATCACCACTTAACTGCCATTAACCAGTATTTCCTGCATTCGCGCATGTTTAATGACTGGGGCATTGAGAAACTGGGCTCGGCAGAATATAAAGAATCCATTGTTCAGATGAAACATGCCGACAAAATTATTGAACGTATTTTATTTTTGGAAGGCCTGCCGAATTTACAGAATCTGGGCAAGCTGTATATCGGTCAGCATACTCAAGAAGTGCTGCATTGTGACGTGCGTAAAGTCAAAGAAAATATTGAAGTCATCCACAAAGCAGTCGCGCTGGCTGAAACCCAAATGGATTATGTAACGCGTGATTTGGTTCAGGAAATCCTAGAGAAAGAAGAAAACTATCTGGACTGGACCACAACACAAATTGATTTGATCGAAAGCATTGGCATCGAAAACTATATTCAAAGTCAGCTCTAAACTTAAAATTAAGCCAAGAAAAAGCCAGCAGCTGCTGGCTTTTTTGTATTTAGCGCGGCATATCCTGCGTTAACTCTTTATAACTCATTTCAGTTTTCTGAATGATCTTTAAGCGTTGCAGCTGATGCTTGGCTTCCGCCTCATATCCATTAAAAGCTAAAAGTTTGGCATATTTGATCAGGTTATATTTAGTCGGATAACTCAAGACCATTTGTTCACCTTCCAGAATCTGATCAGCAGATGCCTTGCTATAAAGATTCAGACGAATCCAGGCAATGCGATGATTAAACTCGGTCAGCAAATAAATTGGTTTTTCATTGGTGATTTTTTCTGGCTGCTTCTCATAACGAATACTTTGTCCGAGTTTTGGTACAGCGGTATCATAATCTCGGTAAATGACTGCAATTAAAATAACACCTGTAATGAAGACTACTTTCATTAACCATACCGGCATGACAAGCTGCTTAGCTACATCTGAACGCTGCGCCAGTACTGTCCCCATAATAAAACCCACTGGTAATAGGAAATAGGCATAGTGCTGTGGAAATTCAAACATCGCATGCGTAACAAAAGTACCGATCATTAATATGCCAATGACTGACTCCGGCGTCTTTACCCATCGCTGCATTTGATAGCCCAAGTAGCCGAAATAAGCCAAGAAAGGCACACCAATCACTGCCCCGTTCCAGATCAGGAAATCGATAATAAAATTATGTGCGCTACGAATCCAGACCGGACCCTGAACCGTATCAGTTATCGAGACAAAAGCAACACTGGTTTGATACCAACCATAACCAAACCATGGCTGGGCCTGAATCGCGGCCAACATTTGCTGCCAGATGGCGAGTCGTGACATATCACCAGTTGCACGTGATACCAACTCACGACTACGGATCACCTCTGCATCTGTCATCTGTGCAATCAGTAGACTCAATACAGGGAACAACCAGATAAAGAAAATAAATAGGAATAGCAAGAGACTGCTGTAATACCATTTCAGACGAATAATGCCTTTATATTGATAAATGGCAAGATAAATCATGATGGCTATGGCAGCTACCCACGAGGTACGGGATTGGCTAAGCGCGATGCCCATAATGATCGGTAATGCGCAAGTCATTAACCACTTTGTTTGAATCTTTTTCTTTTCATAAAGATATAGGCAACTCATCAGCGACATAAGTAAAAACGTCGCCATATTATTTGGCTGGGCAAAATTGGCATAGGGACGTTGAGTACCACTGATATTCACCATGCCTAGCAAGACTGAATCCAGATTTATCCACTGACATAGAGCAATTAAGCCTGTAATGGTGCCTGACACCAAGAATACATAGCTTAAATGGGTAAAGGTTTCTTCTCGGCTATTGTTTCCTGTAGAAAAATTATAGCCAAGTACACTTGCCAGCCAAAAGCTAAAAACAAAAATAAAGCCCATCATGGCAGTGCTAAAGAAAAATACCTGTCCTGTCAGAAAATGTATCAGTGGTACACAGGCGAGTAGCAATAATGGCAGACTGAGAGCTGGAATTTTGAGTTTTTCTTTGAGGCAAATTGCCGCTAAAGAAAATAAGGCAAAAAATGCATATAGCTCACCGGTATAGGTCACCCAAGGTCGGTAATGGACAGGGATGAGCCATGCGAGGGAGATAAGAATGGCTGCAATGAGGGCAAGTGTGGCTTTCATGAAAGTATCAATGCTTTTCGATGTTGCACATGATAAGCAAAAAGCAGATTAAAAGGTAATCTGCTTTTTTGAAAAACTTAAATAGGGCACTTACTTCCAAGGACGTAAATCGACTATCTTGAGTGGCTGACCATGTTTATCAAGTAATACAGTCATGTCTGTTTGATTCGCTTTTAGGGGCACATAGCCTGAAGCCTTAGGTGTGCTATTGAAAATTTTCTCTACCGCAGACTTTTCATTATAATTATATAAAGAATCAAGATTTTTTATATATTTACCTTTAAGTAATATTTTTTGATCAAATTCAATATAACGGTCCGGCATTTGTGATAAAGATACCCCACCGAAAACTTCTGTAAATAAATCTTCATTTCTCTGTTTATTATCTTTTGAATTTTCAACCATTACATATTGTGGCTTAAAAAATGAAACCTGCTTAAATTGCGGTCGCGCCTTTTCAAGATTATCATTAATGATTTCATTTTTTCGAACTAGCTCAAAACGATCAACATTATAAACAATCCATACAGGTCTACCTTGCTCAAGTGTAAATACGCCATACAATAAAGCTGACATTTGAACCAAAATGATGATTGTCAGATCAAATTTTAACGATTTTTTATGCTCTTTATAGACCAATAATCCTAATAAAGGACCAATAATGATATCAATCACGAATAGCATCAAAATAATGCTTGTTACCCCAACAGCTTTTGCAAGTGGTGCTGGATACCAAAACAGAAATACTAAGCCGAGCAATAATAAAGCTACAACCAATGACAAAGTTAAATGTTTAATAAAAAACCGAATACGCTTAGACATAAATCATCACTTCATATTTAAATTTAGTGTACTAACACTTTTTTCGAATAATGATGAAATACCATTATCCTGACTGGTATTAATTTTCGATAAATCTTCAAATAATGCTTTTTTATTATAAAGCGCATTATATACGTCAAGATAATAAGTAGCTCTAACCATACTTTCATTAAAATAAAAAATTTGAGCCATTTTATATAAATTATACTCAGTTGGCTGGCTTTTCACATAATGCTCAAAAAATTCTAAATTTGATTCAGTGTAATTATGATCTATTTTTGCAACAATAAAATCTGCTCGATCTGAAAATTGAGAAAATAACAGAGAATTTTGGTGTTGTGATTTTCCAGTATTTTGCATACCAGATGCATAACCAAAATTAGTTAGCCATTGATCATACTGTTTAAATATTAAAGCATAGAAACAAATGCAAATAAGAAAAATCGATTGTTTTAATTTTTCATTCAACAAAAAATATTTACAATTACAATCAATAAGTAATACACCAATAAAGAAGCCTAATGGAAATAAAAAATAGCTATAATATAAAGGAAACTCAAGTTGAGCATGCACTAATATACATAGCATCATCATAAACACATATAACTGTGGCAAACTGTGAATACTTAAAAAAATTCGTTTGATAAGATATAAACCATATCCAATAATTAAGACTGTAAATGGAATACCCACCCACAAGACTAAATCAATCACAATATTATGTGCGCTTGATAAATTCCCTTCATTTTTAAATATTAAAACACCTTCTAGCTGTGCGATTGTTGTTTGAAACCAACCATAACCTAACCATGGTTGTTGCATTGCGGCATAGTACATATGCTTCCACATTTCAATACGACCTACCCCCCCATTCAGTCGTTCTTGCATTGGAATTGGCTTGACTAGATTTAAATATTCAGAAATCTCAGCATTGAATATAAAAATAAATAAATAAATAAATACTGAAATTAAAGCGATATAAGCCGTTGATTTTTTTTCAAATCGAACTTTTTTAACGATGTAAATAATAAATAATATAAATAAAGTAACCCATGTTGTTCTTGACTGAGTTAATGCAAGTGCCCAAACTATAATAGGGAGAGAAAGAATTAAAAATACACTTTTAGACCTCATACGCTCATATAAAAATAAAAGACTACAAATACTGAGTATGAGCAGTGTTGCCAATTGATTTGGCTGTCCTAAATTCGCATAAGGTCGATTATGACTTAAATTTAACATATAAGGATGAGAAATTTGAAGCCATTGTGCTATAGCCAATAAGCTACTAAAAAACCCAACTAAACTAAAAAAGTATGCAATATACTTAATTATATTTTCTTTTCCTGCTAACCGAGTACTATTATAGCCATAGAGAATTGAAGCTAAAAATCCAAATAAAAAACAGAAACTAAAAAAAGTGGTCGAAAAATAATAAACCTGACCGAATATAAATTGGATAAAAGGGATTAAACAAATAATAAATAGTGGAATTAGTAAGATTGGGACATTAACATTTTTTTTATAAAAAAGGACAAGAAATAATATAAGCCCTAAGAACCATAAATAATCTTGTGAAGATGCAGTCCATGGAAAAGGAGATATACCTATAAAATAAGATAAGCCAAAAAAAATTAAAATAATAAAAACTATAATTCTCATTGTAATTCATTATAAAAAAGCTGACCAAAGTCAGCTTTTTTATATTATTTATTTAAGAACCTTGAGCCGTACGACAAGATGCTGGTAAATATTTAGCCATCGTTACTGCCTTCGCAGTAGATTCTGGACCACAAGACCATTCTTTAATTAAAGCACCAGCTGCGCCAGTTGAATTAGAAGTTGCACCACCCACACCAGAAACAGTTGCTGCAGTTAAGAAATCCGTAGCACCCGAACCAGTTTTAGGAGTCATAACGATTTTTTCACCTGATGCACCTTTTAGCTCACCTAATGTCGCTAATGTAACTGTAATACGACCAATTGCAGGGTTTGCACTCGCAACTTCAATTTTTTGTACATATTTCGAAGCAGCAGCAGCATTAGTACCTATACCTTGCTCACAACCCCACTGACCTGCTAATGGAACAAGTCCTGAATCAATTGCTTCCGTAACTGCAGTACGACAAGAAGATGCAGCCAACATACCTTCAGATACTTTTGCACGAACGGTGTAATCTTGATAAGCAGGTAGTGCAACAGCCGCCAAAATACCGATAATCGCGATCACGATCATTAACTCGATAAGCGTAAAACCTTTTTGAATCGTATTCATAACATTCTCCACAAATGTTTATTGTTTATTTATAAAGCTTAAAAGTTAAAGCTATTTATAGTTAGCATCTAACGTGCCAAGTTTTATTATAGTAATTTTGACAGAAAAAACAGCACTTTAAAAAAATATTTTTATTTTTGTAATTATTATGTTTTCTTTTGTGTAACTAACTGACAAAAAATGTCAGTTAGTTGACTAAAATCATCCCAGAATAATCGGTTTATTCCCTAATTCATTCTGTAAATCATCTATTTTACGATCGTAATACTGATCTAAAACCAGACCAATCTGCTTAACACCTTCAACTACCCCTTCTTTAAACTTCTGCTGGACTAAATGGTGAATAATGTTTTGACAGATTTCATCCCAAACTTTCTGGGTCGTCGCATTCTTAATTCCACGATCAATCACAATTTCAACCTTATGTTCACAAAGGTTTAAGTAGAGAAGTACACCACTGTTATATTCGGTGTCCCAAACGCCCAGTTCAGCAAACAACTGACGGGCACGACACAACGTATCCTGATAATAGGCCGATCGTGAAGGTAAACAGCCTTCAATCACTACCTGAATTTCCCCCACATGCCCATGCTCAGCTTCTTCAACAGCTAATGCAATTACATGCTGATCTTGCTTAGAGAAAAACCGCTTGGTTGCTGGCATATAAAAGAAATGCTTGAACCATCGCTTAAAACTCGGCTGTGCATATTCTTCCAGCTTCGGTTGTGTGACAATTTCTGTTGTATCTGTAGTTGTTACCATGAGCCTGATGCTCCTCCCCCACCAAAACCGCCACCGCCACCGCCGAAGCCGCCGCCGCCAAAACCACCTCGACCACTACCGCCGCCTCGGCCGCCACCGGCTAAAAAGGCATGTAATATCAGCTGAGCTATAGAAGTTATCAATAAAAAGAAAATACCTGTACCAATCATTAAACTTGCAAGCAAACCCATGCCATTGACCAGACCGGCAGCTGTACCTGCCACCGCTGCAATTGCTGCGCTCAGACGTTTACCAAAGATCATGGAGCCAATAACACCTGCAATAATAATAAAGATAACGCTTCCAAAAGTAGCTTGCGATGCTTTTTGAGCTTGATAAGCTTGCTCCTGGCGCTCTTTGATTTCATCCGCTGCCTGTGCAGCAATTTCAGGATCTAAATTTAAAATACGTTCAATTTCGGTTAGTCCGGAATCAATGCCTTGTGCATACTGACCTTGCTTAAAAAATGGCGTAATTTTGTCATGAATAATACGGCCCGCTACAATATCGGGTAGAATCCCCTCCAAGCCATAACCGGTCAAAATTTGAATACGGCGATCATTAATGGCAATGGTCATCAACAAACCGTTATCACGTTTGGCTGAACCCAGCTGCCAGGCTTCAGCAACGCGCATGGAGTAATCAAAAATATCTTCCTGCCCGGTGGTCGGAACAATGACTACACCTATTTGCCCTTTGCCTTCATTATAAAGTTTCAGAATACGCTGACTGAGTTGCTGTTTTTCAGCGGGACTCAGTAAATTTGCCTGATCAATGACCGGTTCATTCAGGCTGGGCAAGTCGCGCTGAAGCTGCCCTTCCGCCATGTCATTGGCAATTTGTGGCTGTGACGCTGCAGTTTCTGTATTTTGAGTTTGAGTATTTTGATTATTATTTTTAGGCTGCAAGATTTCACGGGCTACGATGACTTCTTCAGTATCTGTAGCCGTGGCTGTTTCTGCTGACACATGCGTTGTCATTCCCATGCCCAGCATGAGAAGCAAACCAGCACAGTATTTCAGCAGCATCTCGGACATCTGATCTCTCGCTTATTTACAGATCTTACTTATTCAAAGGAAACCGTTGGCGCTTTCTGTGCACTTTGCTCGGCGCTAAAGTTCGGTTTGGTGTCCATACCAATCACTTTAGCGGTCATGACTTGCGGGAACTGACGTGCATAAGAGTTGAAGTCCTGAACCGTGGTAATATAACGGTTACGTGCCACAGCAATCCGGTTTTCAGTCCCTTCTAGCTGTACCTGTAAATCACGGAACTGTTGATTCGCTTTCAGGTCCGGATAATTCTCAGTGACAGCTAAAAGACGAGACAAGGCGCTGGTCATCTGGGCCTGTGCTTCCTGATAACGCTGGAATAATTCAGGATCTTCCAGTACGTCACGATCTACTTTTAAACCGGCAACATTGGCACGTGCCTGAGTCACTTCGGTGAGCACCTGTTCTTCATGTGCAGCATAACCTTTCACGACATTGACCAGATTCGGCACCAGATCGGCACGGCGTTGGTACTGGTTCTGCACTTCTGACCATGCAGCCGTCACCGCTTCATCTTTAACCTGTAAGGTGTTATAGCCACAACCCGTCAGCGTGAGGGTACTGGCCAGCATCAAGGCGATAAGAGATTGTTTGAATACACGCATGATATCTTGTCCTCAATTCTTTATTAATATTTATATAATTAATTTGATTTTAAACAGTATTTTCTAAAGTTTTGTTACTTTTTATAATCTTTTTTAATGGCCTCTCTTTAAGTTAGACAATATCCAAAAACAAAAAACCCGCCGTAGCGGGTTGTTTACATGACTTCAGTGAATTTTCAACTGTTAAACATCCAGATAATCCAGAATCCCTTCAGCTGCCTGACGGCCTTCCCAGATTGCGGTTACAACGAGATCTGAACCGCGCACCATATCACCACCAGCGAAGATTTTTGGATTCGAGGTCTGAAATTTGTACTGCTGCTGTTCAGCAGCAACCACACGTCCTGAACCATCCAGATTAATACTTACATCAGCAAACCAGTCCGCAGGACTGGTACGGAAACCGAATGCCAGCAGTACTGCATCCGCAGGCAGAATTTCTTCTGAACCCGGAATTGGTTCCGGGCTACGGCGACCACGGCTATCTGGCTCACTGAGTTGGGTAGTGACAAATTTCACGCCAGTGACTTTGCCATTTTCACCAACGATTTCGATTGGTTGACGGTTAAACTGGAATTCCACACCCTCTTCACGCGCATTTTTTACTTCACGACGTGAACCCGGCATATTTTCTTCATCACGACGGTAAGCGCACACAACAGACTCAGCACCCTGACGGATCGAGGTACGGTTACAATCCATAGCCGTATCACCACCGCCTAAAACGATGACTTTCTTACCTTCAACGCTGATGTATTCCGATGGATCTTTTTCCCAACCCTGGCAACGGTTTACATTGGCAATCAGGAAATCCAGTGCATCATACACACCATCCAGATCTTCACCGGCAAAACCACCTTTCATGTAGGTATAGGTTCCCATACCCATAAATACCGCATCATAATCGGCAAGTAACTGGTCGATGGTCACATCTGTGCTAATTTCAGTATTCAAACGAAATTCCACCCCCATACCGGTGAAAATTTCACGGCGGCGCTTCATTACGTCTTTTTCCATTTTGAATTCTGGAATACCGAAAGTCAGCAAACCACCAATTTCTGGACGTTTGTCAAAAACTACAGGCTTTACCCCGTTACGTACCAGAATATCCGCACAGCCAAGTCCTGCAGGACCTGCACCAATGATTGCGACTTTCTTATTGGTCCATTGCACATTGGACATATCTGGACGCCAGCCCAAAGCAAAAGCTGTATCGTTGATATATTTTTCTGCATTCCCGATCGTCACCGCACCGAAACCGTCGTTCAGGGTACACGCCCCTTCACACAGACGGTCTTGCGGACAGACACGGCCACAGACTTCCGGTAAAGTATTGGTCTGATGACACAGTTCAGCCGCCTGAAACAGACGTCCTTCAGACACCAGTTTTAACCAGTTTGGAATGTAGTTATGTACCGGACATTTCCACTCACAGTACGGGTTACCACAGCCTAGGCAGCGATGCGTCTGATTGGCTGCAATTTCCGCTGTATAAGGCTTATAAATTTCCACAAATTCTGCTTTGCGGACATCAATCTCTTTTTTCTCTGGGTCTTGGCGTGCGACATCCAGGAATTGAAAGTCATTATTCAGGCGTTCTGCCATGTCTCTCTCCGTGGCTAGATGTAAGGGGTTCACAGTTGCCTTACATCTGGCTTTATATCTGTTCGTCGTGGAATTATTGTGGATCAGCTTGAGTTGTTTTTAACAGCGTTTGCAAGTTGGCTGCTTTTGGTTTTACCAACCAGAACTTGCGGCTGTAGAAGTCAAACTCATGGCGGATCTTGTACGCCCAAGCACTACCCGTTTCTTTAATATGTTCATCCAGAATACGACCCAGGAAGGCTTTATGCTCTTCCATCGCTTCGGTGGAAATACGGTTCAGCTCAATCAGCTCGTGGTTATAATGATCAACGAAGTCATTATCCAGATCAAGCACATAAGCAAAACCACCAGTCATACCTGCACCGAAGTTATGCCCAACTTTACCCAGTACCGTCACAATACCGCCGGTCATATATTCACAGCAGTGATCACCTGCACCTTCAATTACGGCAAATGCACCCGAGTTACGCACCGCGAAACGCTCGCCTGCTGTACCCGCTGCATATAACTTACCGCCAGTCGCACCGTACAAACAGGTGTTACCAATAATCGCGGTATTTTGGGTCTGGAATGGCGAACCTTTTGGCGGAAAGATCGAGATGCGACCACCGGCCATACCTTTACCGACATAGTCATTGGCATCACCTTCCAGACTGATATGTAAGCCACCAGCATTCCATACACCCAGCGACTGACCCGCAGTACCATTCAGGTGAACTTTCACTGGATGGGCTTCCATGCTCAGGTTGCCATAGCGTTTCGCAATTTCACCAGACAGACGGGCACCAATCGAACGGTCACAGTTACCGATCGTGAAGCTATATTCGCCGCCTGTTCCGGCTTCAATCGCAGGCAGAATCTCATCCACCATTTTCTCTGCCAGAATCCCTTTATCGAATGGTGCATTGCCTTGAACCTGACAATACTGTGCTTTACCTTCTGCAGCAGGATGTGACTCAAGCAATTTGCTTAAATCAAGATGTGCATGCTTTGCAGTTTCACCCGGCAAGACTTCCAGCAGATCCGTACGGCCAATCAGGTCTTTCAGACTTGATACACCGAGTGCTGCCAGCCATTCACGGGTTTCTTCAGCAATAAAGGTGAAGAAGTTGATCAGCATTTGTGGCTCGCCAATATAATGCTCTTGACGTAAATGATCTTGCTGGGTTGCTACACCGGTTGCACAGTTATTCAAGTGGCAGATACGCAGGTATTTACAACCCAATGCGATCATTGGGGTTGAACCAAAGCCAAAGCTTTCTGCACCCAGAATTGCTGCTTTTACGACATCCAGACCGGTTTTTAAACCACCATCTGTCTGTACGCGAACTTTACCACGCAGGTCATTAACACGAAGGGCCTGATGCGCCTCAGAAAGACCAAGTTCCCACGGTGAACCTGCATGATGAATTGAAGAAAGTGGAGAAGCCGCTGTACCACCATCATAACCAGAAATGGTAATGAAATCGGCATACGCTTTCGCCACACCTGCCGCAATCGTACCGACACCCGGTTCGGAAACCAGCTTAACTGACACCATCGCCTGTGGGTTAACCTGTTTTAAATCAAAGATCAACTGTGATAAATCTTCAATTGAATAGATGTCGTGATGCGGAGGTGGCGAAATCAGGGTAACGCCCGGTACAGAGTAACGTAAACGGGCAATGAGACCATTCACTTTACCACCCGGCAACTGACCACCTTCACCTGGTTTTGCACCTTGCGCGACTTTAATTTGAAGGACTTCTGCTGATGTTAAATAAGCAGGCGTCACACCAAAACGGCCCGATGCAATTTGTTTGATTTTCGAGTTACGGATGGTACCGTAACGCGCTGGATCTTCACCGCCCTCGCCTGAGTTTGAACGACCGCCAATCGTGTTCATGGCAATCGCAATCGCTTCATGTGCTTCAGGTGACAGTGCACCCAAAGACATGCCGGCAGAGTCAAAGCGAGGCAGGATATCTTCCACAGATTCCACTTGCTCAACTGGAATCGAATTGTCTGTTTTCAGTTTGAACAGGTCACGAATCGTCGCAATTGGACGCTTGTTCACCAGTTCTGCATATTCTTTAAAGTCTGCGTAGTTCCCAGAACGTACGGCTTTATGCAGCGAGTTGATTACATCCGGGTTAAAGGCATGATATTCCTTGCCAAAGACAAACTTCAGCAAACCGCCCTGATCAATTGGCTTACGGTTTTTCCAGGCAATATCCGCCAACTGTTTCTGGTCATTTTCAAGATCGACAAAAGTTGCACCCTGAATACGGCTTGGTACACCGATGAAGCATTTATCCACCACTTCATTAGATAAGCCCACGGCTTCAAACAACTGACCACCACGATAAGAAGCAACCGTAGAAATCCCCATTTTAGACAGGACTTTCAGCAGACCTTTTTCAATCCCCTTACGGAAATTGTTTTGCGCATAGATTGGGTCACCCAATAATTCGCCTTTGGCGACCAGATCATTGATCACGTCATAAGCCAGATATGGGTAGATGGCTGTTGCACCAAAGCCAAGGAGTACCGCAAATTGGTGTGGATCACGAGCAAAACCGGTTTCAATAATCAGGTTGGCATCAGTACGCAAACCTGTATTAATCAGGTGATGATGCACTGCACCAGTAATCATGAAAGCATTGGCAGGCAAGTAACCTTCACGGATTTTCTTGTCTGAAAGCACTAGTAAGGTTTTACCATCACGAATGGCTTGTGCAGATTCTTCACAAATACGCGCAATCGCTGCTTCCAGACCTTCGGTTTCAGCATAGTTCAAGTCAATATCTGCAATTTCATAACCGGCACGACCCAGCGTACGGATCTGATGCATTTTCGAATTAGAAAGTACAGGACTGGAAATGATCAAGCGGTCTGCATGCTCAGGCCCTTGCTCAAAGACGTTTTGTTCACGACCTAAACAGGTTTCCAGTGACATCACAATCGATTCACGTAGCGGATCGATCGGCGGGTTGGTCACCTGTGCAAACTGCTGGCGGAAATAATCCGACACATGACGTACCTGACGTGACAATACTGCCATTGGAGTATCATCACCCATTGAACCTACAGCTTCCTGACCGCTTTCAGCAATCGGACGCAACAACTGATCACGCTCTTCAAAGGTCACCATGAACATTTTTTGTGCCGCTTTCAGGCCATCGCCTTTTAAGCCTTGATCACATAAATATTCTTCCAGCTCTGGACTACCTTGCAAACGCACAGAATTTTCACGTAACCATTCACGGTATGGACGCATACGTTTCAGATGATTATTGACATCTTGCGTATCCAGTACCTTGCCAGTCTGCGTGTCGATGACCAGCATCTGGCCTGGGCCGACACGGCCTTTAGAAATCACATCTTCAGGTTGGTAACCCCATACGCCAATTTCAGAAGCCAGCGTGATATAACCATTTTTGGTAATCACCCAACGCGCAGGACGCAGACCGTTACGATCCAGCATACAGATCGCATGACGCCCATCCTGAATCACCAAACCTGCAGGACCATCCCAGGCTTCCATGTGTTTTGAGTTGAATTCGTAGAAAGCACGAAGATCAGCATCAAGCGTTTCCACGTTCTGCCAGGCAGGCGGAACCAGCATACGGAGTGCACGGAACAGATCCATGCCACCGCCAACCAGAATCTCCAGCATGTTGTCCAGGCTTGAAGAATCTGAACCGGTACGGTTCACAATTGGATTTAGTTCAGTTAAACCTGGCAATAATGGATTTTCAAATTTCGGCACACGCGCCATGGCCCAGTTACGGTTCGCGGTAATAGTGTTGATTTCACCATTGTGCGCCAGGTAACGGAACGGTTGTGCCAACGGCCAGCGTGGCAAGGTATTGGTCGAGAAGCGCTGATGGAAGACCACAATATGTGATTCCAAACGTGGATCAGCCAGATCTGTATAAAAATCTGCAATCGCTTCTGGCATCATCAAGCCTTTATAGCTGATCACTGTTGAACATAAAGTAGTGACATAGAAAGACGTATCATTCACCAACAATTGTTCTGTACGACGACGTGCCAGGAATAACTTACGGTTAAATTCAACCTCAGTCACACCCATTGGACAGTTAACAATAATCTGTTCAAATGCCGGCATCGATTGCAATGCAATTTCACCCAGTGCATCGACATTGGTCGGAATTACACGCCAAGCCAGAACGATTAAACCTTCAGCTTCAATCTCTTTGTTTAAAACCTGTTTGGCATGTGCAGCAAGTGCCGGATCAAGATTTAGAAACACCGAACCCACAGCAAACACTTCACTTAAGGTGGTATCACTTAAGCGTTTCGCTTCTTCACGGAAGAATTTTTTCGGCATCGCCAAGAGCAAGCCACAACCATCCCCGGTTTTGCCATCCGCGGCAATACCACCACGGTGGGTCATACAACTCAAACTATGAATCGCGGTCTTGACGAGATCATGGCTAGCATCACCCTGCATATGGGCGATCAAACCGAAACCACAGTTATCTTTAAACTCATCCGGTTGGTATAAACCTTGAGCGGGAGCTACATTGTTAGGCGATGGCATGTGCATAGCGTACCCTTCTTTCACGAAGCCTCAACAGGCTGTTAAACAATCTAAATTTTTCTCTGCGCTGGCGTCTAATGGACTTTCGAAGACCGTCTTGGTAGAGCAAAACTATTTTTCTTTATTTCTTCAGACTAGTCCTTTTTTAGACTAAATGCATAACAAATAAAGTTTATTCTGCTCATGAATAACATAAAAATCTGGAATAAATATGACATTCATATGGTGTCATCGAATCATTTTTCGCGCTAAAACAGGGAGATTAATTCAATTCATGCACCAATAAAGCAAATTCCATGCCAACAAACAGCGCATAAATTAAAACAATACAGATGACAAAGATTTAGCGCAGAACAGCACTCTAAGGGTTAATTTTAATGTGCATTTTTTGCACCAAAAGCGCTCATTTTTAATTCTGTAATTTTTTGGATGCGCTATTTTAGACCGGACTAATTAAATGGATCACTAATCTCATTATTTTGAGGACGAGGATTACTGCCCTGAGCAGGTCGATTATTGTTATTTTGCGGTTGAGGCGTGCCTTCTACAGCACTTTCAGATTTCTGTACATCGACCACATTTCCCGATGAATCACGGCGCACAATGGTGGTACTGGTAGTCGCAGCATCAGAGCTACGCGGCTTGGACTCAGTCTGGGTTTGCTGCTGTCTAAGTCGCACCGATTCATCTACTTTCGGCAAAGGCACATTTTTCAAACGAATTTCGTAAAGCTTTTGATTATTGGCCAATTCCTCTGAACCCAGATTATTGACCAGACTGACATATTGCTGCATTGCTACAACTTCAGGTTTGACTGAAGCCGGTAAATTTAACTTCAGTGTAGAGAGTGCCTGATTGGCTTGCGCAGCCGTCTTATATTGACCATATAACAATACATATTGTTCTGGCTGTTTTTCACTCGAGATTCTTAAATAAATAAAAGGTTTACGATCGGACTGTTTTTTAAGAAAACTTTTTAAAATGGCTTCATTGGTCACACGAAATAATTCAATGGCGTGCTGGTTTTTCGCTTCATTGACAAATTTGGTACCACGGAATTCCGGCTCATGACTGGCATTCACGACGGTACGCGTATTTAGATCCAGTGGTTTCACTTCCTGAAAAAGTGCACCAAGATGGGTCATTGTGGCGACTTTTTCTGGTTGAATCTGCAACTGAACTTCAGTTTCAGGCTTTTTTTCAATTTCGACGACATCATCTGAATCAGTCACCGCCCAAAAAACTAAGGCAGCAAATAGGCAGCATACACCACAGACCAGCCAGAAATAATGCTGAATCTTTTGCCAAGGAGTATGTAATGCTGCCATAAAACTAAACCTATGCCTGACTGGCTAAAATTGCCTGTTTCATTAACTCGAGATCAAAGTCTCGGGTAATCACTGCTTCGCCTAATTGCTTTAATAACACCAGACGCAATTGTCCATTTAAGACTTTTTTGTCATGGGCCATATAGGCCAGAAAATCATCCATAGGGATTTTAGGACAAACCACAGGAAGTTTGGCACGAGAAATGATTTTTTTTGTACGTTCTAAATCTTCTTGAGAAATCCAGCCCATACGCTGTGACAGATCCGCAGCTATCACCATACCGGTGGCAACAGCCTCGCCATGTAGCCAGACACCATACCCCAGGTAGGATTCAATCGCATGCCCAAAAGTATGACCTAAATTGAGTAAAGCACGTTCCCCCTGCTCCTTCTCATCATTGGCTACAATCCGCGCCTTATGCGCACAGGAACGGTAAACGGCTTCAGCAAGCAACTGTTCATCTCGAGCGGCCAGAGCATCCATATTATCTTCAAGCCAGACCAGAAATGACTCATCGCCTAGCAGCGCATATTTAATCACTTCAGCCAAACCTGCTGAAAGCTCTCGATCAGGCAAAGTAGCAAGCTGCGACATATCCGCCAGTACCACTTGAGGTTGCTGGAAAGCGCCAATCATGTTTTTACCGAGTGGATGATTGATCCCGGTTTTTCCACCAACACTTGAATCTACTTGCGACAGCAAGGTCGTCGGTACCTGAATAAAATACACTCCGCGCTGGAAACAGGCCGAAGCAAATCCGGCCATATCTCCAATCACACCCCCACCCAACGCAAGCACAGTACAGTCCCGATTAAACCTGGCTTCAAGCAGTGCATCAAAAATCAGGTTCAGATGCTGGCTATCCTTATATTTTTCACCATCAGGCAGAATGCAGGTCGCAACACGTTTGTCTAGAGCCTCAATCGCCGTTTGATAACGCTGCAAATAAAGTGGTGCAACCGTAGTATTGCTCACAATCATTACTTGCTTGCCATGAATATAGGGTGCCAATAAGGCCTGTGGATCCAGATCGCTCCCGATAAAAATAGGGTAACGACGTTCTCCGAGTTCTACATATAAGGTTTGCATGCTTGATTAACCACTTTATTCAATGAACTTAGTTTTTGGAAGTAATGAGATTGAGAATCCGCTGCGCCAGATCACGCGCAGCACCCTGATTGGTCTCAATAATATGATGCGCTACTTCACGATACAAGGGATCGCGGACCGCCAATAAATCACGTAACTTTTGTTCCGGATTTTCGACTTGAAGGAGTGGACGGTTTTTATCGCGATAGGTACGTTGCAGTTGAATTTCAACCGGCGTATAGAGATAAACAACGATTCCGCGCTGTTTCAAATAATCCCGATTTAAGGTCTGAGTAATGGCACCACCGCCGGTAGCTAAGACCAGATGGGGACGTGAGGTAAGGTCATTAATCACAGCAGTTTCACGGTCACGGAAACCCTGCTCCCCTTCTTTTTCAAAAATCCAGGGAATGGTCGCGCCTGTTTTACGTTCAATTTCATGATCACTGTCTAGAAATTCACGTCCTAACAATTCTGCGAGATGTCGTCCTACTGTTGTTTTACCGGCCCCCATCGGCCCTACCAAATAAATATTTGGTAGGGTTTCAAACTCTTTGCTTGGCAAGGAGTCACCTATTCGTTTTGTTAAATTCAAAATATATTAATGATTTCTTGAAACACTGTCATTAACAATTCGAGGTGTAACGAAAATCAGTAGCTCACGTTTATTATCAGACTTTAAATCTTTACGGAATAAACGCCCTACATAAGGAATATCCCCCAGGAATGGTACCTTGGTTTGTGCATTACGGGTTTCTTGCTCAAAAATACCACCTAGAACCACTGTTTCACCATTATCGACCAAGACATTGGTAGTGATCTGGTTTTTGTTAATAGTAAGCTGTCCAGTCGGTGTCGGGTTCCCTGGTGAGTCACTGGTAATATTGAGTTCCATCTGTACTTTACCATCTGGGGTAATGCTTGGCGTGACATCCAGACTTAAAGTCGCATCAATAAATGCTGTAGTCGACACGGCATTAGTACCCCCGCCTTCAGCAGATTGATACGGAATTTGTGAGCCCGAAGCCACAGTCGCTTTTTGCTTATCCGCAGTCAGTACTTTAGGGGTAGAAATCACCTCGCCATAACCATCTGCCTGAAGTGCAGAAAGCTCAAGATCAAGCATAAAATCAGAGAGACTGATTAAACCAAAGGCAATACGGCTTGCACCCTGACTAGTAACGCCCAAGTCCACATTAAGATTATCCGGTCGTTGAATCGTATACTTACCATCATCATCAGGTGTTTTTAAATCCCATAATGTAGTATCACTACCACCTACCAATAAATGATTATTATCAGTTATACCTTGAGACAGAAGCCCCCATTTCACCCCCATCTCTTTGGTGAAATCAGTCGTTGCACGCACAATACGAGCTTCCACCATGACCTGCTTCACCTGCACATCAAGCAGATCCACCATATTACGGATTTTGTCAATAAAGAGCTGGGTATCATTCACAATAATGGTATTGGTTCGTGCATCAACAGACACAGAACCACGGGAACTTAATAAACTTTCCCCACCCTCATTATTATTCGTGCTACTCGAGCCGCCTGAACTAGATGCGCCTTTATTCTGCGTAATCAGTTTCTCAATATCTGCCGCTTTGGCATAACTGAGCTGCATATATTCAGTTTGGATAGGGGCAAGTGCAACACTCTGCTTAATCGCCTTAGCTTCTTCTTCTTCAGCCTTTATCAGCTCTGTAACTGGTGCGATCCAGATCACATTGCCATTGCGGCGTTTATCCAGATTTTTGGTTTTC
Organism: Acinetobacter lwoffii; assembly: GCF_015602705.1. Lineage (NCBI taxonomy): Bacteria > Pseudomonadati > Pseudomonadota > Gammaproteobacteria > Moraxellales > Moraxellaceae > Acinetobacter > Acinetobacter lwoffii. Next base: position 345,552 of record NZ_CP059081.1, on the reverse strand, counting down.
AGCACAATATCCAGCGCCTGATCCCAAGGCACTTCTTTTAAACGCAAGGTAATATTACCTTGTACACTATCTGCGGCCACCATATTGATATCAGTGAAATCGGCTAAGAGCTGTAAAACACGACGGACTTCGATATCCTGAAAATCCAAAGAGATTTTCTTGCCAGTATACGCCACAGTTTTAGGACGTAATGGACTCTTGGCTTCCGGACGTTTCAAACTGATGGTTAGCTTATTATCAGTCTGGTAAGCCATATATTCATAACTTTCCGCAGACTGAATCGTAATGACTCCTGAACCATTTTGATTCACGGCATCGACACTGGATACCGGAGTCGCGAAATCAGTCACATTAAGACGGCGGGTCAAATGAGCCGGAATCTTGGAACCTAAAGTGCGCACAATAACTTTGGTACCCTGCTGCTGTACATCAACAGGAGTATTATTTCCTAACAGATCAATAACGACCTGGCCTTCACCTTGAGCACCGCGCTGGAAACCAATGTTGCTAATCCCCTGAGCTGACTGTTGCTGTACAGGTTGAGCTATAGTTACAGGAGTTGCTGAGTTAATTTTAAGAATAAAGGTATTACCTTCTACACGAGTCGTAAAGGCTCCAGCCTCGGTCAGATTTACCGTCAGACGTGCCCGCTGAGCATCCGAAGTGACATCTACCGAACTGGCTTCACGTGTTGCCACCGAAATACTGCTTTGTTTTAAATTCTGTTGTGCCTTGTCAAAGTCCAGAATCAAACGTGACGGTGATTCTAATTGGTAGGCTTGTGGTTGTGGTGGCAAACCATTGAACATCACCCGAATCTCAGTTCCTTGCCCAGGAAGCTGCATAGGTACTATATTGGTCATTGAAACCTGCGCACTGGCCGCTTGCATCACCGCAATCGCAACAGCACCCATTGAAAACTGACGAAACACACGATTCATTGTATTAGCATCCCCAAAAACAAATTCTTTAATACTCTTATTCATTGTTATTCCTTTAAAACTTATGGCGCCGGCCCGATAAGAACCAGACTTCGCGGACGTTCCACATATCCCTCACGACCATCGGGAATAATCTCAATCAAATCGATCTGTGTTGGTGTAATTCCAACCACACGACCATGATTAAGTCCCATATAGCTACCACGTTGGATCCGCTCAACCTCACCATCAGGCGTCTGGATTAAAGCCAGAATCTGTCCTGCCTGATTGCGCATACTGCCTTTCATGGTTAACGTTTCCAGCGGATAACTTTCTAGCGGTTGTAGTTGACGTGATAGGTTTGGATAAACCCGTTTCCCCGCCATAATTTTCAGTTCAGCAGCCAAAGAGCTTGGTAAAAAAGGACTTTTGATTTGGTGCGCTGCATAATTAAAAGTTTCCACTGGCATAAAATCAGGAGCCGGTTCAATTGGCAAAGGTGGCTGATTACGGATGTTGGCCATTTCCTGATTGACGGCATCAATACGTGAATCACACCCCACTAACAAAAACCCAAGCGTTAAAGCCGAAGTAATTTTAATATTCTTCATTACTGCGCCCCCTGAGTAGTGCTATTAACTGCAGATTGTTCTGCCGCACCTTCCGCATTACCGACATAACGATAAGTTTTGGCTTTCACCACATAATCAATGACCGGAATTTCAGATTTTTTCTCTTTGTTTTCAGTACCGGTAATGGTGAAATCATGCAGCGTAACAATACGTGACAAGCCGGCAATACTGCTCACAAAGGAACCAAAAGCGTGATAATCCCCAGTCGCTTCAATCGCAATTGGCTGTTCAATAAAGAACTCTTGTTTAATTTCAGGCTCTAGACGGATATTTTTAAACTTCAGGCCTGAATTCACACCGCTCAGGTTAATATCTTCAACCAGACCCGGAATTTCAGTTTCTTTCGGCAACTGTTCTAACTGCTGGTTAAAACGGGCTTCCATTTCCTGAAGCTGGATTTGATATTGTTGTAAATTGCGTAATTTGGATTCTTTTTCGCGAAATTCATTCAGCAGGTTTTGTTCTTGAGCACTGGCTTGTGAAATTGACTCAATCGTGCTTCTGATCATGACAAAGTAAATCACCGCAAATGCCAGTGCCGCAATAAAAATCCAGCAGGTAATTTTGACCGACAAAGGCCAGCTACCATAGTTATTTGGATCTAATGTATTGAATTGCTGAAAAAACTTTTCAACAGTCATTTTATTTTTGGGTACAGCGACGACATCTTGGCCGAACTCATCGAATTCTTCATTACTCATGATGATGCCCCCGTAGTTGTAGCGACTGCTTGTTGTTCTTCGTTAAGTACTGGCTGAGCGATCTGATCCAGATCTACCGTCACAGTAAAACTGCCATAAGACTCTTCCACACGTGGAATAATCGAGCTTGGTGCCTTTTCTTTTGCTTCTTCAGCCACCAGGAAAGCGTTCATAAAGGCATTTCGATACCAAGATGAAGCTTCCAGATTACGGAGCAGTTCTGCGACCGTATTTGGACTCTCAGCTCGACCTTCAATAGTAAACTTGTCACCGATACGCTGGAATTTGGTGATATACATATTGCTTGGGGTCACCCGTACAATTTCATCAATCAAATGTACCGCAATCGGACGCTGAGTTTGTAGACCCTGAATCAGTTCCATCCGTTCAACAATCGCATTACGCTGCTCTTGCAAACCTTCAAGCGCCTTTAACTGCACATCCAGATTCTGGTTGGTACTTTGAATCAGCTGATTGGCCTGCTCCTGATCCTGAAGTTTGTGATCATAATAAAACCAGGTTGAACCTGCTGCCGCTAATCCCAAGAAAAGCGCCCCCACGCAGATTGCCACAAATTCATTATTTCTTTTAATTCTTAGCTCATCACGCCAAGGAAGTAAGTTAATTCTTGCCATTAATCAAAACTCCTTAATGCCAAACCGCATGCAACCATGAGTGATGACGCGTCATTTTCAATTTTTTTAATATCAATTTGAGGAGAAAAACCCATTTGCAAAAATGGATTCGCGATCGTGACACGGTAACCGAGTTTTTGTTGTAATAATTTTGCCAGACCTGGAATATTGGCATTCCCGCCGGCCAGTAAAATATGGTCAATCTCATTAAACTGAGAAGATGAAAAGAAGAATTGTAATGAACGGGCTGCCTGTTGTACCACGGCATCCAAGAAGGGTTCTAGGACTTCAATATCATAATCATCAGGCAAGGCACGGGTTTTTTTAGCACGTCCAGCTTCTTCAAAGGATAATCCATAACGATTCTGAATTTCCTGAGTTAATTGCTTACCGCCAAACACCTGCTCACGAGTATAAATAATCTTGTTGTTCTGCATCACCGACAAGGTCGTCATACTATGACCAATATCTAAGATACCAACCGTATTGACCCCCATCGGCAAAGTATCCGAAAATACTTTGAAGGCATTTTCCAGCGCAAAACTTTCTACATCTGCAATCTTAGGCGTTAGACCAGAAATTTCCAAAACTTCAGAACGTGCTTCGACATTTTCAATTCGGGTAGCGACCAGCAGCACATTGACCCGGTTCGGATTGGCAAGACGGTCTGGCAGAACTTCAAAATCCAGACTCGCTTCATCGAGTGGAAAAGGAATGTATTGTTCCGCATCTTCACGAATCTGGACTTCACGTTCATCATCCGACATGTCTGCATCCATCTCAATGATTTTGGTGATGACCATTGAAGTTGGAATCGCAAAAGCGGCCTGATTCGACTGGGTATTACCCAAATTAATTGCACGCCCAAGGGCATCAGCGACTGCTTCTGGGTTTAAGATGTTTTTTTCAACAACACTGTTTTCCGATAATGGGATCAAAGCATAGCTCTCTACCCAGTAACGGCCACTTTTTACAGAAAGTTCTAAAACCTTAACAGAAGTCGAACTAATATCGACTCCTATTAACCCCTTATTTGGTTTACGATATAACCTGCGCACAATACACTTCCTATTATTTTTTTGTCCCCAATTTAATCTAACTTACCAATTGGTCCAGTCTATAATTTTATATAGATACAATAACTCATCTAACAATATGGATATCGACAGGATATACTGACCGGTAATTAGTTCGCCATTAGCTCTTATTAAAACTTACTTGTTATGAAAAAGCTATCTTGTTCAGGCCTTGTTCATCCATTTTTTTTGATCATTATCATTATACTGATCTCAATTCCGATGGGTTTCTATGGCATGTATCTCTATATTGCCCCATCTTTGCCTGAAATGTCTACGCTTAAAAAGGCCCCTTTATTAAAGCCTTTACAAGTTTTTAGTTCAGATAATGAATTAATTGCCGAATATGGAGGCAAGCTTTCTGTTCCCGTGAAATATGAACAAATTCCAACCGAATTTATTCATGCTTTCCTCGCCGCTGAAGATTCCAGCTTTTTTGAGCATAGCGGAATCAGCTTTAAAAGCTTGGGCCGCGCACTCAGTGAAACGGTGACTGGCTCGGATGTACAGACCGGCGGTTCGACCATTACCATGCAAGTGGCAAAAAACTATTACCTTAGCCCTGAACGGACGCTAAAGCGTAAACTGACAGAAATTTTTCTGGCTCGTAAAATTGAGCAAAACTTAAGTAAAGAAGAAATTCTGACCCTGTATGTCAATAAAATTTTCTTGGGGAAAAATGCTTACGGCATCGCCGCAGCAGCTAAAATTTACTATAACAAGAGCTTAGAAGAACTTTCAATTGCACAAATGGCCATGATCTCTGGCCTGCCTAAAGCACCTTCTCGATACAATCCGGTTGCCAATCCCAAACGTGCCTTGGAACGTCGTAACTGGATTTTGGGTCGTATGCTGCAATTGGGCTATTTAAATCAGAGCCAGTATCAACAAGCCATTGCTGAACCAATTAATCTGGATATGCCTGACCGGAGTACCCGAAACAAATTCCCGTATGTCGGTGAGATGGTACGCTCTGAACTGGTACAAAACTTTGGTGAGCAGGCGGTAGATTCTGGTTATAAAGTCTATACCACCATCCATAGTGAACGTCAGGCTTATGCGGAGCAAGCGGTACAAGAAGGCTTAGAGGCTTATGACCGTCGACATGGCTGGCGTGGTGCTGAAGCACATGATCAACCCCTCGACAAGTTCCGTGCCTATGCCAACACCTATCCTGCGCAAGTAACTCAGGTGGGTAATTCTAGTTTTGAAGCACTCATGCAGGATGGAAGCAGCGTGACCGTGCCCTGGTCAGGTATGTCCTGGGCGCGTCGCTTTCGTAACGTCAACAGTGTAGGTGGCGCACCGAGCAAAGCGTCCGAGATTGTCAAAGTCAAAGACATTGTTCGTTTAAGACCCAATGAGAATAAAACCTCGTGGTCATTGGTGCAGATTCCCAATGTGCAAGGACAATTGATTGCCATCAACCCAAATAATGGTGCGATTGAAGCCATTGTCGGGGGATATAATTTTTATCAGTCGAAATTTAACCGTGCAACCCAAGGCTGGCGTCAACCCGGCTCTACAATTAAGCCTTTTGTTTATGCCCTGGCTTTAGAACGTGGCATGACGCCACATACCATGGTCAATGATGCACCCATTACCATTGGCAAATGGACGCCACGTAACTCGGATGGCCGTTATCTGGGCATGATCCCGCTACGTCGTGCACTTTATCTGTCACGTAATACAGTCTCAGTACGCTTATTACAAGCCGTTGGGATTGAACGTACACGTCAGTTATTTATGGATTTTGGTTTACAAGACAGTCAGATTCCACGTAACTATACCATTGCCTTAGGCACCCCGCAGGTCCTACCGATTCAGATGGCGACTGGTTATGCCACCTTTGCCAATGGCGGTTACCGAATCCAACCTCACTTTATTACCCGCATTGAAGATGCCTACGGCAATACCATCTTTGAAGCCAAGCCTGAATATGCCTGCATTTCATGTATTAATGAAAAAGAAGAAACAGTTCAAGCCACTGACCCTATTACCGCAGATGATGAAGCAATTGCAATCAACAATACAACTTTAGAGCAAAAACAGGCTGCACCTAAAGTCTCTGCCGAAGACAGTAATTATCGTCAGGCACAGCGTATTTTAAAATCCAGCTCTGCCTATGACATGGCTAACATTTTGCGTGATGTGATTCAGCATGGTACTGGCCGTGCTGCATTAAGAATTGGTCGTAGTGATATCGGCGGGAAGACCGGTACCACTAACGATGCCAAAGACGCCTGGTTTGCTGGCTTCAATGGCAAGTTAGTCACCGTGACCTGGGTAGGCTTCGACCAGCCAACCACGTTAGGTCGCCGTGAATATGGTGGTGTGGCAGCTCTACCGATCTGGACCGATTTTATGGGCAAGGCATTAAAAGGCCAGCCGGAAGCATGGGTCCGTTTAGACCGCAATGCCAAGGCACCGGTAAATCGTAATAAGGTGGTTCAGGCTGATGAGCAGCAGAATGATCCGTCTTCTCCACCTATGGCGACAGCACTTTACCGTCCTGCACCTGTGGTCGTCCCGAAACGCACAGAAACTGACTTTGAGGATTTATCAGATCAACCGATTCGTTTACCAGATGATGAAGGTTCTGCACCTCAAGAACAGCCTCTTCAGCCGAACCGGGTAGATTCTCTGGAAAATCTGATCGAAGAAGTCCAGTAATCTGAAGATATAAAAAAGCCCTCATTTGAGTAATGCCAGTCAGTTAAGCAAAAAAAGTTAAAATGCTGTAAAAAGAGCGTATGTAAATACGCTCTTTTTTTATGAATTTATCTCAGAATCTAGATTTAACATTAAAACGAACCCTACCTTCACTTTCACAATTCAGTGAATTGATTGATTTAAACTGGATTGAAGATTGCTTAGACCAAACAGGTAAAGCATCAATTCGAAAAAGAAAACTGCCTGCTGAACATGTTGTTTGGCTGGTAATCGGACTTGCTCTATTTCGAAATCAACCGATTTGGTATGTGGTTCAACAATTGCAACTTGTTTTCGGTACGGCAGAATACTATGTACCGAGTGCATCCGTACAAGCAAGACAACGCTTAGGCTTAGAACCCATGAGTGCTTTATTTTCGACATTAAGTCAGGCATGGTTTAAAGACTCACAACAACAATATAGCAACTTTCACGGTCTATGCGTTTGTGCTGTAGATGGTGTGGTTTGGTCTATGCCTCATACAGAAGAAAACTTTAAGCACTTTGGTTCATCCAAAGGCAAAACAGCAGCTGCACCTTACCCACAAGTTAGAGCGACTTGCCTGGTGAATACCAATACCCATGAAATGATTGATGCCCAAATGGGCAGTATGGATCAAGGTGAATTAACCTTAGCCAGTCAATTAAAAGCACCAGTTCGCAGTATTACCCTATTTGATCGTGCTTACTTCTCTGCTGATTTTTTAGTGAGCTGGCAATCTCAGGCAGAAGAGAGTCATTGGTTGATGCGAGCAAAGGACAACCTGCGTTATGAAGTGATTCATCATAATGCGGCCCATGACTTTCAGATCAAAATGCCTGTTTCAGCAAGAGCAAAAAAGATAAATCCGTCATTGGGTGACTATTGGGAAGCACGTTTAATTGAAGTTGAATATGCAGGAAAAATAAGACGTTACATTACATCATTAACAGATTCTAAAGTTTATCCATTCAAAGACCTTGCAATGCTTTGTATCCAGCGTTGGGAAATAGAAATGTGTTATCGGGAAATTAAAAGTGATTTACAGGATGCAAGGATTTTAAGAAGCAAACAACCTGATTTGGTCTATCAAGAATTGTGGGGGGTATTTATTGCATATAATATCTTAAGAAGACAGATGAGGTTTATCGCTGAACATGCAAAGGTGAGTCCTTTAAGGATCAGTTTCCATATTGCATCTATGAGTATTATCAATATCTTAAGGCACACACCTTTAGAATCAGCAGGAAACCTACCCAAACATTTAGCGCAATTATTTGAACAATCTAAAATATTTGTATTACCTGAAAAAAGGCAAAGGCAATGTCCGCGAGTAGTGAAAATTAAAGCACAAAAATATCCAAGAAAATGCCAGTCAATTTCTTAACTGACTGGCATTACCTCAGTTGAGGGCTTTTTTTATATGCATTTTTTATTTTTTCTGAAACAGGTAAATCTGATATTGAGCCAGCAATTCAAACTGATCCTGCTGTTCAAGTGCTAAACGACGTTCAGGTTTGGCCTTATAAGCATATGGCGTCATCGCAATCAGGTTTTTTAAATCAGCCTGTGGCAAAACCATTGGCGCATCAATCACCTGCTCACTAACCAGATTAAATTCATCTTGTAACTGCTCAACAAACTTCTGCGGCTCATGTGGTTTCACTTCTTCAAATAAAGCCTCACGCATGGCATATAAATGTTGTGGGGCCGGTGTCACCACCATCAAATAAGATTTTGGTTTTAGGACTCGCAGGATTTCCTGTTTGGGAATCGGACTAAATAAACTGGTACAGAGATCAATTGATTCATCCAGTACCGGTAAAGTCGCCCCAGTTCCCACCACCCAAGTCACCTCTTTATCCAGTTTGGCTGCGACCTGAATCGCATTCTTGGCAATATCAACCCCGACGCATTGCAGCACTTCGGCCTGCATGGCATTGGTGTAATAGCCTTCCCCACAACCAATATCCAAAAGGTTCTCAATCCGCAACTCGCGAATCTTTTCCACGACAGCCTGTTGCAAAGGCGCATAATAACCTGCGCTGAGAAATGCGCGACGTGCCTGCACAGACTCAGGCGTATCTCCCGGGTTTTTGCTGTGCTTGTGCTGAACCACATGCAGGTTCACATAGCCCTGTTTGGCGACATCGTAACTATGATGATTCTCACAGCGCCATGTTCTTTCATTTAAGCTCAACTGCTGGCGACAGACTGGGCACATGAGTAAATTCATCATTTTCTCCAAAATAAAAAAGCCGGCATGCGCCGACTTTTTCCAATGCATTTCTTAGCGCAATTTTAAGGTCATTAGACCCAAAACTACCAGCATAATCGTAATAATCCAGAAACGGATCACCACCTGGGTTTCACGCCAGCCTTTCTTTTCATAATGATGATGTAGCGGTGCCATCAGGAATACACGTTTATTGCGCATTCTTAATGAACCAATCTGCAAGAACACTGAAACCGCTTCCACCACAAAGACACCGGCCATAATCGCAAATACGATTTCCTGACGAACCATGACGGCAATCGTACCGAGCATTGCACCGAGAGATAAAGCACCGACATCCCCCATAAATACTTGGGCTGGATGGGCGTTATACCAAAGGAAAGCCAGACCCGCTCCGATCATGGCAGCACAGACCACCACCAGTTCAGACGAATATTTTACATAAGGAATATGCAGATAATTGGCAAAGCGCACGTCACCGGCCAAATAGGCAAATACGCCCAAACCTGTAGCAACCAGCACGATTGGCATGATTGCCAGACCATCCAGACCATCAGTCAAGTTCACGGCATTGGAGGCACCGTTAATCACGAAATAGGTAAAGATAATAAAACCAATGCCCAATGGGATCATCGATAATGGAATGCTTAGGTCTTTAAAGAATGGAATCAGCAGATCCAGCATATTCGCGGTATGCACCGGATTGGTCTGTTGCTGTGCAATGACATACAAAGCAATACCAGCACCCAAAGAACCAACTGAAGTCCAGAAGAATTTTTTCTTCGCAGGCAAACCCGCATTGTCTTTATAACGGATTTTAATCCAGTCATCGGCCCAGCCAACGGCACCGAAAATCACCATCACACCCAGCACAATCCAGACATAAGGATTGGAAAGATCTGCCCAGAGTAGAGTTGAGATACCAATCGAAAGCAGGATCAGCACCCCGCCCATGGTCGGCGTGCCCATTTTCTTAGCATGGTTTTCAGGGGCATACGAGCTGACTGCCTGACCATATTTCAGCGCCTGAAGCTTGCGAATCATTACAGGACCGAGCACCAGACCGATGGTCAATGCCGTCAAGACACTGAGCAAAGCACGTAAAGTTAAATAACGAACCACCTGAAACGTGCTGTCAAAGCCCGCCAAATGTTCAAAGAGCCATAACAGCATTTAGAGTTTCTCCATCAATGCAGCCATCAATGTTTCCATATGGGTAAAACGCGACCCTTTAAACAGGAATGACATCGGCTGAGGTTGATGTGTTTCAATCAAACGAATTAAAAACGGTAATGCCTGCTCCTGATTCAGGAAAGCCTGCATTTTTTTACCATATTGTGTACTACGGGCACCTTCTTGTGCGGCCGGCGCAAATTCACCTACAGCCACCACAAAATTAATGCCTTTCACCGAGACCAGATCCCGACCGAGCTTGTAATGCTCGATTGCGGCAGATGAACCGAGTTCACCAATATCGCCGGTGACCATGATCCGGATGCCTTGCTGTTGTGCCAACACTTCTGCTGCTGCACGCATCGAACCCGGATTGGCATTGTAGGTGTCATCAATAAATAAATAGTCTTTGTGCGGAATAAAGTTCAGACGACCTTTCGCACCCACTGCCTGTTCCAGGCCAGCCACGATATCATCCAGACCAATACCGATCGCCAGGGCAAATGCAGCGGCAGCTGTGGCATTCTCGACATTATGCTCGCCGGCAAATGGTAAACGAACTGTTTTCGAGCCCTGTGGTGTATTCAGTGTAAAGCTTGAAGATTGAGCTTCAAGCACCATATCGCTGGCATAGACTTCACCGCCAGCACCAAAACTTAAGCTTTTTTCAGTTCTTACTGCGGCACGAATGACTTCAGCAAAATCATCTGCAGCAGGAATAATTGAGGTTTTAGAGATATGCGCATAAATCTCGGATTTCGCGCGGCAAATCCCGTCACGACCGCCAAATTCACCTAAATGCGCAGTCCCGATATTAATGATCCCCGCCACATGCGGCTGCACCATTTTTGAAGTGTAATCAATTTCACCCTGATGACTTGCACCGAGTTCCATCACCGCATATTGATGTTCAGGACGCAGCTCCAGCAACATTACCGGCACGCCGAGGTCATTATTCAAATTACCACGCGTAACCAAGGTCGGTGCCAGACGCGACAGCATGCTTCCCAGCATTTCTTTAGTCGTGGTCTTGCCACTACTGCCGGTTAAGGCAATCACTTTGAGTTGAGGATTCTGCTGACGGCGATAAGCACCTAACTGTCCAAGTGCCAAACGGGTATCTTCCACTACCAACTGGCAAATATCAGCATCCACCGGACGGCTGACAATGGCAATTTCACAACCTTGAGCGGCCACCTGAGCAATAAAGTCGTGCGCGTCAAAACGCTCACCTTTCAGCGCAAGAAAAGCATCACCTGATTCTGCATCACGTGAATCAGTCAAAATCCGCTTGATCTGGCCTGCAGGCTTTTTATCATTCAACCAGTAGCCTTGAGTAGCCTGTTGTAATTGTTCTATGCTCCACGGCTCCAGCGCCGCAGTACTTGTTGTTGAGGTATGCATATCTGAATCCTAATGCGCTGAATAGGCTGAATCTGTACTGCAATGCTGGGCATCAATGGCAGCTTGTACTTCGATCACGTCATCAAACCAGTGACGTACACCATCAATTTCCTGATAATTTTCGTGCCCTTTTCCTGCGATCACTACAATATCACCCGCCCGCGCGTGTTTAACCGCAAACTTGATCGCTTCACGACGGTCATGAATTTCATGATAGGTTTTGCCGGAAAAATCGATGCCGTTTTTCATATCCGCAAAGATTTGTGCCGGATCTTCGGTCCGTGGATTATCAGAAGTGAGTACTGCGATATCTGAACCATCTAAAGCAGCTTGAGTCATCAGTGGACGTTTACCACGGTCACGATCACCGCCACAGCCGAAAACAGTCCAAAGATTTTGTGAAACATGACGTTTCAAGGTCACCAGAACCTGGGTCAGGGCATCCGGGGTATGGGCATAATCCACCACAAACAGACGTTCGCCATCACGCAGCACCTGCATGCGACCTGGCGCACCTTTGAGGTGTGGTACTGTCGCAATCAAACTGTTCAGGTCAAATCCGACCTGTTCCGCCATGATCAGACTGGCGACCAGATTTTCAATATTGAAATGGCCCAGTAATGGACTGTTAACCACATATTCAGCAGAGGCAGTTTTCAGCTTAAAGGTCGCACCTGAAATGCTGTACTGAATACCCTGAACCTGGTAATCCGCTTTTTGCTTGGTGGAATAAGTCAAAATTTTAGGCTGTGCCGGATTGTTTTTCGCAGCATCCAGCATGATCTGTGCATGTTCATCATCGATATTGATGACAGCCACTTTTAAAGATTCAAAACGGAATAAACCTGACTTTGCTTCTGCATAAGCTTGCAGCGTTCCGTGATAATCCAGATGGTCACGGCTCAAATTACTATAGCCTGCAATCTCGATATCACAACCATTCAAGCGGCCTTGTTCCAGACCATGGGAGCTGGCTTCAATCGAAGCAAATTCTGCACCGGCCTGCGCATAGCCATGCAAGGCATTTTGCAATTGCAAGGCATCCAGGGTGGTATGCGAAGATGCTTCCAGATTTGGCAGAATGCCGTTACCAGTGGTGCCCATTACCGCACAGGCTTTACCTTGCAGCATGATGAATTCAGCCACCAAGCGAGAAATCGTGGTTTTACCATTGGTGCCGGTAACTGCAAGAATACGCGCAGCTTGAACAGGTTGAGTAGCTTGCAAATACTGCTTTTGCCACTGCCCCATCAGATGACGTACATCTGCCACTACCAGATTTGGAGATACCTCCAGTTCAGTTTCTGAAATCACAGCCAATGCACCCTGATGCAAAGCTTTCTGGGCAAATTGAGCAGTTTTTTCCGGTTGTGACAGACTGGTCAGGGCAATAAAAATTTGTCCCGGTTTGACTTTACGACTATCCAGCTCGAAGCCCTGAAAGGATTGCTTCATCCAGTCAGCGACATCGTGAGGGGTGTAGAGATCTTGAAATGTAATAGACATTGATCACCTATTTACT